>NZ_JBNDMK010000006.1:0-300516 GCF_050436545.1 Paraburkholderia sp. GAS41 | reverse complement strand
GGGGTGCAACTGGCTGCGATTGGTTACCCGCATCTGTCGCGCGACGAGATCTATCACCACGTCGAGACCTTCTACAAGCGCTTCTATTTCCGGCCCTCGAAGATCTGGGAAATCGTGCGTGAGATGCTGATGAGCTGGGACATGATGAAGCGGCGTCTGCGCGAAGGCGTCGAGTTCTTCCGCTTCCTGCGCGCGCACCAAGCGTGATGACGCGCGAGGCTCGGCTAGCGCAGCGCACGTTAATCTTCACCGCTGACGATTTCGGTCTGCACGAACGGGTCAACGAAGCAGTCGAGCACGCCCATCTGCATGGGGTTCTGACCGCGGCGAGCCTGATGGTGGCGGCTCCGGCCGCGCGCGACGCCGTGCTGCGTGCGCGCCGTCTGCCGGAGCTGCGCGTCGGTCTGCATCTGGTGCTGGCGGATGGCGCGGCGTTCCTGCCGCGCGCCGCCATTCCGGCGCTGGTCGATGCCAATGGCCGGTTCGGCGACAACATGGTGCGCGACGGCTTTCGCTTTTTCTTTTTGCCGCAGGTTCGCAAACAACTGGCGCTGGAAATCCGTGCGCAGTTCGAGGCGTTTGCGAAGACGGGACTACCGCTTGACCACGTCAATACCCATAAGCATTTTCACCTGCATCCGACGGTGCTGGAGCTCATCATCGAGATTGGCCGCGACTATGGCATGCATGCCATGCGCCTACCCAGTGAGTCGAACGAGCCGTTCTGGCTGAAGCCATGGATTGGCCTCGTGCGAGACCGCCTCGATCGTGCGGGCATTGCGCACAACGACTATGTGGTGGGCATGGCGAAAACCGGGCAGATGACGGAAGGCGTGTTGCTCGATGCGCTGGCGCGCTTGCCGGACGGCGTGGGCGAGATTTACTGCCATCCGGCCGTGATGGGTGAGGGCGCATTGACGCCGGCCATGCGCGACTACCGGCACGCGGACGAACTGGCCGCGCTGTTGTCGCCGCGCGTGGAGGCTGCGATCGAGGCGGCGGGGGCCACGCGCGGCGGCTTCGCCGACGTATTCGGTCAGGTGCATGCCCGCGGGATACAGCCATCATGAAGCGGCTGCAATGGTCGCGATGGCTGCAATGGGCTGGCTTACCGCTGGGCATTGCGCTGCTGATCGGGCTCGCGCTGCACGAGGGGGTGGACGGCCTGATGCAGGTGATCGGGCAAGCGGGCTTTGCGCTGCTGTGGCTGGTGCCGTTTCACGCGCTGCCGCTGCTTCTGGATGCGTACGCGTGGCATCTGTTGCTCGGCAAGCGTGCGTCCCTCGTGTTTCTGTGGTGGGTCGCGATGGTTCGTGAGGCCGTGAGCCGGCTGTTGCCCGTGGCAGGTATTGGTGGCGAGATCGTCGGCATCAGGTTGGCGAAATGGCGGGTGGCCGATCCGAGTGGCGTGAGCGCGTCGGTGATCGTCGAAGTGATGGTGACGATGGCGGTGCAGTACGCGTTTTCCGCGCTGGGCCTGGTGTTGATCGTGGCGTCGACACATCAGGCGGATGCGTTGCGCACCATTGGTCTGGCTTTGTTGTTGTCGTTGCCGTTGCCTGTGATCGCGGTGATTCTCGTGCGGCGTGGCGGCGTGTTTCACGCCATCGAGCGTTGGGCTGGGCGATTGCTGGGGACTGCTTCGGGTTCCATTTTGCAGGGTATGAGCGGCGAGCAGCTCGATGCGGATCTCGACGCGCTCATGTCCCGGGCGGGGCTTCTATTGCGGGCCTTTGTCTGGCAGTTGAGCGGGTATCTGCTCGGGGCGGTTGAGACGTATTGGGCTTTGGCGTTGCTCGGGCATCCGGTCTCATTAGGCGGGGCGTTGGCTATCGAAGGCTTGACCCAGGCGGTGCGGCACGCTGCGTTTTTTGTGCCCGCAGGAGTGGGGGTGCAGGAGGCGGCGGTGGTGGTGCTCGCGCAGATGTTCGGGGTGGATCGGGAAGTGGCCTTGTCGTTGGCGGTGGTGAAACGCGTGCGTGAGGTTTTGTTTGGATGTGGCGCGCTGGTTTCGTGGCAGGTGGTCGAGGTTTGGCGGCGCTGGGGTGGGGCGCGACCTTCTCCTTCTCATGATGTTGCGCGCCGGCAAGGGATTGAGAGCGAGGAGCGGGTGTGATGGACGCCATTTGAGGCGCGATTGCTCACGCCTCTTCTCGCTTTTACCGCAGCCGTTGTCAGCCATGCATGAGTTCATGCACCTGAAGAATTGAACTCCAAAACCGGGAGTTTGAAATACCACGTGGCATTTGTCGATACATCGCTTTTTTACCTGGCGGCAGCGTTTCGTGAGAGGTGCGCCAAAGGAACACTTGACGAAGCCCGTATCGGAATCGGCGTTTTGCGCGAAGAGTTGAGCGTACAGGACCGCACGCTTCGACTGACCATTCTGCTCCGGCATCAGGATAGGAAACGGAACCTGTTCCTGGGCAGCTATTTGGAGTGCAGGCACATCACCCAGGATGGGCTGCCCTGTCTGAGTGACGGTTAAGCCGCGGTAGAAGAATTTCGTCTGTATTCATCGTTCAAAGAGGAAAACATGGCTCGACTGTTATCGGTGAATGTCGGACTGCCACGTGACATTGACTGGAAAGGCCGTACGGTCCACACCGGCATATGGAAGGAGCCGGTGCACGAACCCTGCTGGGTAGGGCGATTGAATCTGCGCGGCGACGGTCAGGGCGACCTCGCAGGACACGGGGGCGAGCATCGCGCCGTATTCGTGTACCAGATCGAGTCGTATCACCATTGGCAGACGCAACTCGAGCGCGCGGATTTCGTCTACGGACAATTCGGCGAGAACTTCACGATCGAAGGCCTCGCGGATAGCGTGGTGTGCATCGGCGACCGCTATCGAATCGGCACCGCCTTGTTCGAAGTGACGCAACCGCGCGTGACCTGCTATCGCGTCGGCATCCGCATGAACGAGTCGCGCATGCCTGCCTTGCTGACCGGTAGTGGAAGGCCAGGCTTCTATTTTCGCGTCCTGCAGGAGGGCGCCGTCAGAGCTGGCGACGGAATCGAGAAGATCGGCGAGGCAAACGAGCGCATGACCGTCGCCGAAATCAACGCGCTTCTGTATTCGCGCGATCATCCGCACGAGGGGTTGGAGCGGGCGTTGCGCATCGAGGCGCTGTCGGCCGGATGGCGTGGGTCGTTCGAGGCGTTACTGCGCGATCAGGCAGACGGCGAGGCAAACGGCAATGCCGGGCTGGCGCCGGCCGCAGCCGCGCATCCGGCTGCGCCTGGCTTTCGAGCGCTCACCGTCACGGCGATCGAACGGCCCTCCGTCGACGTACTCTCGCTGACGCTACAGGGCCCGAACGGTCATCCGTTGCCAACCGCTTTGCCCGGCCAGTACGTGGCATTGCGGCTGCCACGCCCCGGCGGAGAGCCGCCGCTCTTGCGCAGCTATTCGCTGTCAGGCGCGGCGTCGACCGAACGTTATCGGATCAGCGTCAAGATCGAGCCGAATGGGGCAGCGGGCAGCTACCTCCAGCAGCATGTCCAGCTGGGCGACGCACTCGAAGTCAGTGCGCCGCGCGGCAGCTTCGTTCTGCAACCGGGCAACGGTCCGCTGGTGCTGATGAGCGCAGGAATCGGCGTGACGCCGGTGCTGGCGATGCTGCACGCGTTGGCGGCAGCCGGCTCGTCGCGGGAAATCTGGTGGCTGTACGGCACCCGCGACCGGCCGCATCACGCCTACGCGGATGAAGTCCGTGGCTTCCTGCAGCGTTTGCCGCACGGGCATCGTTACGTCTGCTATAGCCAACCCGATCAGGGCGCACGCGTCGGCGAGGATTTCGATGCGCGAGGCCATCTGTCGCCCGCCGCGTTCGACGACCTTGGCGTGCCGCGCCTGGCGGACTTTTACCTCTGCGGCCCCACGCGCTTCCTCGCCGACATGAAAACAGCGCTCGCCGCGCTGAACATCGCCCCGCAGCGCATTCACGCGGAAATCTTCAATGGCGGCGAAGGAATGACGCCCGGCATTGTCGGCGCCACGGCGCGCGCGCCGCATGTGCCACATGTGCCGCAGGGCGAGGCCGTTACCGGGCCGCTCGTTTCGTTCGCCCGCAGCGGCGTGGCCGCGCACTGGGATGCGGCGCTCTATACGAGCATTCTGGAGCTGGCCGAAGCGTGTGACGTGCCGGTTCGATGGGCATGCCGGAGCGGGGTGTGTCATCGGTGCGAAAGCGGACTGGTTGCGGGGACGACCCGCTACGATCCCGAACCGCTCGACCTGCCTGCGCAGGGCAACCTTCTGGTCTGCTGCGCGCAGCCCAACGGGGACGTCGTGATCGATTTATGAGCGCACGGCGAGTCGCCGCGTTCGCGCGCATACTCAAGCCGGGTTTGGCCGCCACAAACATGCAATTACATGCACCGGCGATATCTTTATCGGCTATCGATATTTCGCGCACGGATGGGGCGATGCTACCTTTGCTCCTCGTCTGACATGAAGCCGGCTTCGACCGCGTGCGGGTGGCATGTCCCCTTACGGGTGCAGCTGCGCTCCTCGCCGTCGCACATGCCGCGGGCGTCACGCGACGAGTGCATTTTCGCGGCACGCTGATTGCTTCCAGTACGGCGCGACCGCTTGAAACCCGAGCCGTCGATGCCGTGTCGCCATGCATGGGCGGCATCCGTCGTGTCGGCCATGCGCTTGCGGCGACCTCGTGTCGTCCGGCATTCACGTTTATGGTGCACCTGGCGGTGCAGTGCCGCGCGGTTTATCCGCGGCGGGGTGGCCGCCAGACCTTGATCGCCGGATACTCGAACGAGGTGTCGCCGGCTATCTGGAATGTAGCGAAGGAGATCGCCATCTCATGACCGTTGCAACTGAATTTCGTACCCGTACCTTCGAGGACGTGCGCCGTGCACTGCTCGGGCGCCGCGAAATCGCGCTGCTCGATGTGCGCGAGGAAGCCCCGCACGCGCATAGCCATCCGTTGTTCGCGGCGAACCTGCCGTTATCGAAGCTTGAACTGGAAGCGCCGCTGCGCTTGCCGCGTCGCAGTGTGCCGATTGTCGTGTTCGACGACGGCGAGGGGCTCGCCGAGCGCGCGGCACGCCGCTTCGGCAAAGCGGGTTATACCGATGTCACGCTGCTCGCCGGCGGTTTGCGCGGGTGGGCGGAGGCCGGCGGCGAGCTGTTCCAGGATGTCAATGTGCCCAGCAAAGCATTTGGCGAACTGGTGGGGAGCGAGCGGCATACGCCTTCGCTCGATGCGTCGCAAGTGCAGGCGCTGCTCGACGTCAAGGCCAATGTGGTGGTGCTCGACGCCCGCCGCTTCGACGAGTATCAAACCATGAATATCCCCGGCAGCATCAGCGTGCCGGGCGGGGAACTGGTGTTGCGGGTCCGGCAACTGGCACCGGATCCTGCGACGCAGATCGTCGTCAATTGCGCGGGTCGCACGCGCAGCATCATCGGCGCGCAATCGCTGCTCAATGCGGGCGTGCCGAACCCGGTCGCGGCGCTGCGTAACGGCACGATCGGCTGGCTGTTAGCGGGTCAGCCACTGGCGCACGGCAGCACACGGCGCTTCGATGCGCTCACCGACCACGCGGTGCGGGTCGAAGCGGCTGCGTCGGCGCGCACGGTCGCCGATCGCGCGGAAGTGGGCCGCATTTCGCGTGACGAAGCGCGCCGCTGGGCCGAGGAAGACGTACGGACGATCTATCGTTTCGACGTGCGTTCGCCGCAGGAGTATCAGTCGAGCCATGTGCCCGGATTTCGCAGCGCGCCGGGCGGACAGCTCGTGCAGGAGACCGATATGTTTGCGCCCGTGCGCGGCGCCCGCGTGATTCTCGCGGACAGCGACGGCGTGCGCGCCAATATGACGGCGTCGTGGCTCGCGCAGATGAACGTCGAGGTGTATGTCGTCGACGGCCTGACGGCGGCCGACTTCACGGAAGAGGGCGCGCTGCCCGTCGTCAGAAATGCGGTGGAGCCGCCTGCGGCCGATGAAATTTCACCTGCTGCGCTCGCCACGCTGCTCGATTCGCCCGGCACGGTGCTGCTCGATTTCACGGCAAGCGCGAACTATGTGAAGCAGCATATTCCAGGGGCGTGGTGGGCGCTGCGCGGACAACTCGCAGACGCAGTACCCGCATTGCCCGAAGCGCAACGGTATGTCGTGACCTGTGGCAGCAGTGCGCTCGCGCGCTTTGCGGCGCCTGATCTGGCCGCATTGACGGGCAAACCCGTGCAGGTGTTGAGCGGCGGCACGAGCGCATGGATTGCGGCGGGTCTGCCGGTCGAGCACGGCGAGACGCGGCTCGCTTCGCCGCGCATCGATCGTTACCGGCGTCCTTATGAAGGCACGGATAACGCCCGTGAAGCGATGAATGCGTATCTGGAGTGGGAGTATGGGCTGGTGGCGCAACTGGCGCGCGATGGGACACATGGATTTCATGTGATCTGAGCGGCGGTTGATGAAGGGCGCAGCCACGAATCCGGTGGCGGGGCTCTTCGCATTCATGCCGCGCCGCGCACGCATGCACGCACGGAAGCATGACTCATTCCTAAACCCATTCGGTGTAAACGCTGGCTCGCCTAATCCTGCCAATGCGTCTAGATTAACGGCACCCGGGCAAGTTAGTCGAGGGACCAGACGGCCGTGTGCAGCGGTCTGTCACGGGCGAAAGCGCAAGATCAGCGGCCGACGGCAGCTGAATGCTTCGCCCGGAGTTGGACCGCTGCGTGTCGTCGGTTGTGGGGTTTTCGACACGTATCACCCGCATCATCTGCTCGCGTCTCCGGTTCTCCTGTCATTGGCTGTGTCGCCTCTGGCGGCCGTCATCGTTCGTTTCCCGTCGCTACCTCTACCTGCGCTGTCGCGCGAAACCGCGCCTTGCAGTGCAGCGTTGCTATTCCGCTTCCCGATCAGCTTGCCCGCCTCGCTGCGTGCGTGTGCGTGGTTTTGCTATCCTGTCGTCCAACCTTCATAAAACGGACCCCATCCAATCTCGCCGATGGCTTCGAGCTTCCGCTTGCTTATCGTCACCGTGCTGGCTACATCGCTCGCGCTGGCGGGATGTGACGACCAACAGGGGCAACGCGCCGTGCAAAAACTCAAGGAACTCTTCAATGCCGTCAAACCGGACGCGCTATTGTTGAAAAACCTCACGCCCGGTATCAGCACGGAAGACCAGATTCGCAGCCAGATGGGCAAGCCGGAAACCGAGCGCACTTTTACTGACGGTTCGAAACGCCTCGAATATCCGCGCGGTCCGCAGGGGCTCAACACCTACATGGTCGACATCGACCGCGATGGCAAGCTGCAAGCCATCACCCAGGTCCTGACCGCCGCCAACTTCGCGAGAGTCCAGCCGGGCATGAGCGAAGACGAAGTGCGGCGCATGCTCGGCAAGCCGGGACAGGTCGCGGTGTTTCCGCTCAAACCGGAAACGGTCTGGAGCTGGAAGTGGCGCGAGGGCGGCGTGACCGAAGAAGGCATCTTCAACGTTCATTTCGATGCGTTTCACAAGGTCTACACCACGTCGCGTTCAGACGTGATACGCGGACGATAAGGAGAAAACATGCTGCGACGACGTCCACATTCGCGCATTGGTCTGGTATTGGGCGGCGGCGCCGCGCGAGGCTGGGCGCATATCGGCGCCATCCGCGCGCTGCATGATGCCGGCATCAAGCCGGACGTGGTGTGCGGCACCTCGATCGGCGCGCTGATCGCGGCGGTCTACGCGAACGGCGATCTCGACTGGCTCGAAGAATGGGTGTCGCGCCTGACCTGGCAGACCGTGGTGCGCCTGCTCGATCTGCGCATTTCCGGCGGGCTGCTAGGTGGCCGCAAGGTGATCCAGGTGTTTGCCAACCGCTTCAACGGCTGTGAGATCAGCGAGTTGCAGATGCCGTTTGCGGCGGTGGCCACCGAACTCGATTCGGGCCGCGAAACCTGGTTGCAGGATGGTAGCGTGGTGGACGCGGTACGCGCGTCGATTGCGATCCCCGGCATCTTTACGCCGGTCTGGCATAACGGCGTGTGGCTCGTGGATGGCGGCCTGAGCAATCCGGTGCCGGTGTCGGTGGCGCGCGGCATGCGCGCCGATTGCGTGATCGCCGTGGATCTGAACAACGATATTCTCAACGGCCGCGATTTCGGCGGCATCACGGCCGCTGTGCCGGTGCTCGACGCGGCTGCGCCGGCACCGGGCTCGTTGCGCAAAAACGGCAAGCCGTGGCCGCGCTGGCTCGCACCGGCTGACGACATCGTGTCGAACGATGTCCGCGTGGCGCCCGCGCCGAGCGGACGCGTACCATCAATGCTGAGTTCGGTCGCGCAGAGCATCGACATCATGCAGGTGCGGATCACGCGCAGCCGTCTGGCGGGTGAGCCGGCCGACATCCTGATTCAGCCGCGTCTGGGCGGCATGGGCATTTTCGATTTCCACCGCGCGGCGCCCGCTATCGAGGAAGGACGCGCGGCGGTCGAACACATGCTGCCGGCGATTCGCGCGCGGCTCGGCATCGAGTGAACGGTGAGCACGGCGAGCGATAGCGGTAACGGTAAGGCTTAAACGCCGCCCGCATTCCTCGACGCGATCACCCGGCAAATCCGCTTGCCGGAGCTTGCGCTGATCACGTCTTCGAACAGCAGAATCGCGCAATCGACCAGCGAATCCACCACGAGCTTAGGTTCAAACGCGGCGTACAGGCGGCCATCCGGCTGGCGTGTGTCCGCCCCTTCCGTCACGCGCCACGACAGATACAACACGCCATTGCGGCGGAGCAGGCAGCGCAGATTGTCGACGGCCAAGGGAATCGATTCCACCGGCAAATGCATGATGACCGTCTCGCAGACGACATTATCGAAGCGCTCGTCGATCCCGGCGAGGGCGGGCAAGGTGGCTTCGCGAAACACGATCTGCGGATGCAGACGGCGCGCTTCGGCGAGCAACGCCGGCGATGCATCGAAGCCGCTGACCTCGTAGCCGTGGTCGGCCAGCCACGCCGCGTCGCGCCCGTTGCCGCAACCGATCTCGGCGGTGGTGCCCTGCGGCACCAGATGCGCCTCCAGCAGCGCGTAGAGATCGTTCGGCGGCGGCTGGTCGAGCCATTCCTTGCTGTAGCGGGCGGCGTCCTTCGAATAGGCGTCGAGCGTGGCGTCGTCGTAGCGGGATGTCATGGCACCGGGTCCTCAGGCAAGGTTGGGCGACCGCGCGGCAAAGCGGCTGCAAGCGCCAGCCGGGTCGTCGATCAACGCGGCGTGAGCACCCCGCGTCATCGCAGTGTAGCGGGGTTTGCCCTGGTCGGACGGCGAAAACACGCTGCCGCGCGCGCCGCGCCGTCTATCGAAAAAGCGACCCGAAACTTGCTAAATCGCGGCGCGCCGAGCCGTGGTACGAGGACGCTTACAATGCCATATCACCCGCTAAAACAGGGGTCTCGCGCCGACATCGCGCGCAATCACCGCATGTTGCGTTGCAGCATGCGGTGCGCAGCCTGTTTGAGCAAATCATTTTCGCTTGCGAGTATCCGCGCCATGCCTGCCGGATGGCCTGCAGCGGCCGCGTCATCGATGCACGGCCCGATCCCCCGCAAACCTGGATGGAGACAAACGTGTTCCTTTACGGCTTTGGTCCGGTGCTCCTCGCCGGCACGATCCAGACAATCGAGCTGTCGGTCCTCTCGCTGGCCGCTGCGGTCCTGCTCGGGCTGGCGGGCGCGGCAGCGAAACTCTCACTGAACCGGCCGCTGCGCATGATCGGCACCGGCTATACGACGCTGATCCGTTCGGTGCCCGATCTCGTGCTGATGTTGCTGCTGTTCTACAGCATCCAGATCGGCGTCAACGACCTGACCGACGCGTTGAATCTGCCTCAGTTCGACATCGATCCGTTCGTCGCCGGCGTCATCACGCTGGGCTTCATTTACGGCGCGTACTTCACCGAAACGTTCCGCGGCGCGTTCCTCGCGGTGCCGCGCGGCCAGCTCGAAGCGGGCGCGGCCTACGGCATGAGCGGCGCGCGCGTGTTCACGCGCATCCTGTTTCCGCAGATGATGCGCTTCGCCCTGCCGGGCATCGGCAACAACTGGCAGGTGCTGGTGAAGGCGACTGCGCTGGTGTCGATCATCGGCCTCGCCGACGTCGTCAAGGCGGCTCAGGACGCAGGCAAGAGCACCTTCAACATGTTTTTCTTCATCCTGATTGCCGCGCTGATCTACCTCGCAATCACCACGATGTCGAACCTCGTGCTGATCTGGCTGGAGCGGCGTTATTCGATTGGCGTGCGGCACGCGGAACTGTGAGATAAACCATGATCGAGATCCTTTCCCAATTCGGCCGGGCCTTTCTCTACTGGGACGGCCAGCGTCTCTCCGGTCTTGCCGTCACCTTGTGGCTGCTGGTGGCGTCGATCGGCATCGGCTTTGTGTGCTCGATTCCGCTGGCGGTGGCACGCGTTTCGAAGAAGCGCTGGCTGTCGACGCCGGTGCGTCTCTACACCTACGTGTTTCGCGGCACGCCCCTGTACGTGCAGTTGCTGCTGATCTACACGGGCATGTACAGCCTCGAGTTCGTGCGCTCGCATCAACTGCTCGACGCGTTCTTCCGCAGCGGTTTCCATTGCGCTATTCTCGCGTTCGCGCTGAATACCTGCGCCTACACCACCGAGATTTTCGCTGGGGCGATCCGTTCGACCTCGCATGGCGAAGTGGAAGCGGCACGGGCCTACGGCATGAGCTGGTTCACCATGTACCGCCGGATCATCCTGCCGTCCGCGCTGCGCCGAGCGCTGCCGTTGTACAGTAACGAAGTGATCCTGATGCTGCATGCCACCACGGTTGCCTTCACCGCGACCGTGCCGGACATCCTGAAGGTGGCGCGCGACGCCAATTCGGCCACGTACGACTCGTTCAGCGCATTCGGTATCGCGGCGCTGATCTATCTTGCTGTATCGTTCGCGCTAGTGGCGCTGTTCCGGCGCGCCGAGCGGCACTGGCTGGCGTATCTGGCGGCGCGGCCGCGTTGAGCGGCGCGGTCTTGCCGCGGTTCACCTCGTCACCCCTGTCTACCGTGTTCCAGGACGGGTCAGTATTCACCTTGGGAGAGCGACTTGCTCCATACGACTCAAACTGAAGCCTGCAAGCTCACCGTGCAGGACATCCACAAGCGCTTTGGCGATAACGAAGTGCTCAAGGGCGTGTCGCTGAACGCCAACAAGGGCGACGTGATCAGCATCATCGGCGCGAGCGGGTCGGGCAAGAGCACGTTCCTGCGCTGCATCAACTTTCTGGAACGGCCGAACGCCGGGCAGATCGTCGTGGATGGCGAGGCGGTGCGCACCAAAGCCGACCGTAGCGGCAACCTGGAAGTGGCCGACCACAAGCAGTTGCAACGCATCCGCACGAAGCTTTCGATGGTGTTCCAGCACTTCAACCTGTGGGCGCACATGAATGTGATCGAGAACATCATCGAAGCGCCGGTGCATGTGCTTGGGCTGTCGCGCCGCGAAGCCGAGGAGCGGGCGCGCGAGTATCTGGAGAAGGTGGGCCTCGCGCCGCGTCTGGAAAAGCAGTATCCGGCGCATTTGTCGGGCGGTCAGCAGCAGCGCGTGGCGATTGCCCGCGCGCTTGCCATGAATCCCGACGTGATGCTGTTCGACGAGCCGACCTCCGCGCTCGACCCGGAACTGGTCGGCGAAGTGTTGAAGGTCATGCAGAAGCTGGCGGAAGAAGGCCGCACGATGATCGTGGTCACGCACGAAATGGGTTTCGCGCGCAACGTGTCCAATCATGTGATGTTCCTGCATCAGGGACGTACCGAGGAAGAGGGCGTGCCCGCCGAGGTGCTGAGCGCACCGCGCAGCGAACGCCTCAAGCAGTTCCTCTCCGGCAGCCTGAAGTAACGCGGCCGCCACGCCCGCCGCATGGCATTTTGCTGATGGCCCGCACGCCCAGTCCGGCTCGCACCACGCAGGTGGCAATCGTTGCATTGCCGCCGGTGTCGATGTCGGGCGTCGGGCCGATTGTCGATGCCCTCAATCTGGCCAATGAAATCGACGGCCGGGCGCTGTACCGCTGGCAGGTGTGCTCGTGGGACGGCCGGCCCGTGCCGCTCGCGGGCGGCGCGCAATGGCCGGCGGACGCCGCGTTCGGCGACGCGGTTTCGTGCGACTGGCTCATCATCGTCAGTGAGCGTTTCCAGCAGTTCGCGGATTACCGGCTGTTCCTCGCGAGCCTCTCGCGGGTCGGCCAGCGCACGCCGCTCGTCAGCGGCATTCATCATGGCGTCTGGTGGCTCGCCATGGCGGGGCAACTGTCCGGCTATCGCGTGAGCGTCAACTGGGAAACCTATCAGCAGTTCTCCGAGCAGTTCGAACGCTCGATCGTCACCCAGCAGATCTTCGAAATCGACCGCGATCGCGCCACCTGTGCCGGCGGCCAGGCGACCGTCGACTTCATGCTGGCCATGATCGCGCGGGAGCATGGTCCCGAGTTGAGCGAGCGCATTGCCGACACGCTCGGCGTCGGCGTGCTGCGCGCTGGCGAAGAGCGCCAGCGCATTCCCTTCGTGACGGCGCCGGGTGAGCGCCATCCGCGCCTGAACGACGCGCTGCTGCTGATGGAAGCGAATATCGAAGACCCGCTCACCAGCGACGAAATCGCGGGTCTCGTGGGCGTGTCGCGGCGGCAACTGGAGCGGTTGTTCCGGCAGTATCTCGGTTCGATGCCGTCCAAATACTACCTGGGCTTGCGGCTGTCGAAGGCGCGCACGCAGTTGCAGCGCACCAGCAAATCGGTGGTGCAGATTAGTCTCGCGTGCGGGTTTTCCTCGGCGGCGCATTTTTCGAACGCCTATCGCGAGCGTTTCGACGTGACGCCGCGCGAGGATCGCCGCAACTGGATCGAAAAACAGACCGGTGCGAGCGGCAGCGCGGCGAGCGAGCCGCGTCCGGCCGCGTTGATCGAGCGTCCCGATGAAACGGAGCGCTAGCCGCCTGCGGCGCCCCATAGAGCCGTCTGGCGACGACAAGCTTGATAGAACCCGTCGCGTATGCGCAAGACGTTTCGCCCGCGGTTTCCTACACTAACGGTACTCCCTGTCATCTGTAACGAGGATTTGCCATGAACGACCAGACTGTGACACGCCAGACTTTCGACGAAGTGATGGTGCCGGTGTTCGCGCCCGCTGCCTTCGTGCCGGACCGTGGTCTCGGCTCGCGCGTCTGGGATACCCAGGGCCGCGACTACATCGACTTCGCTGGCGGCATCGCCGTGACGGCGCTCGGTCATGCCCACCCGGAACTGCTGAAGGTGCTGGGCGAGCAGGGCAGCAAGCTCTGGCACATCGGCAACGGTTACACCAACGAACCGGTGCTGCGTCTCGCCCGACGTCTCGAAGCGCTGACCTTCGCCGATCGCGCGTTCTTCGCCAACTCCGGGGCGGAAGCCAACGAAGCCGCGCTGAAACTCGCGCGCCGTGTCGCCTTCGACCGTCATGGCATCGAGAAGGACGAAATCATCTCGTTCACGCAATCGTTCCATGGCCGCACTTTCTTTACGGTGAGCGTCGGCGGCCAGCCGAAGTATTCGGAAGGTTTCGGTCCGGTGCCGCAGGGTATCGTGCATCTGCCGTACAACGATATCGAAGCCGCCCGCAAGGCGATCGGTGCGAAGACCTGTGCGGTGATCGTCGAGCCGATCCAGGGCGAAGGCGGCGTGATTCCGGCCGATCCGACGTTCCTCAAGGCGCTGCGTGAAGCGTGCGATCAGCACGGCGCCCTGCTGATTTTCGATGAGGTACAAACGGGGGTGGGCCGCAGCGGCTACTTCTACGCCTATGAGGACACGGGCGTGACGCCCGACATCCTGACCACGGCAAAGGCGCTCGGCAACGGTTTCCCGATCGGCGCCATGCTGACCACCCACGAACTCGCGGCGCACTTCAAGGTAGGCGTGCACGGCACCACGTACGGCGGCAATCCGCTCGGCGCCGCGATTGCGGAGAAGGTGGTCGAACTGATCAGCGATCCGAAATTGCTCGAAGGCGTGCGTTCGCGTAGCGAGGCGCTGAAAGGTCATCTTGCGACGCTCAACGAACGCTTCGGCATCTTCAGGGAAGTGCGCGGCAAGGGGCTCTTGATCGGCGCGGAACTGACCGATGCCTTCAAGGGCCGCGCGAAAGACTTCGTCACTGCGGCGGGCCAGCATGGCGTCATCATGCTGATGGCGGGTCCTGATGTGGTGCGCTTCGTGCCATCGCTCATCATGCCGCTCGACGACATGAACGAGGGCTTCGCGCGCCTCGCGAAGGCGATCGAAGCGGTGGTCGGCGCCACGGCGGACGCACCGGCACGCTGAGCCGCGCGGCGTTGCAGGCCGCTATGGCCGCTTGCAACGCCACCTGGTAACCGCCCGGATCATTACTCACCACTGGAACGACGATGCTCTTCGTACGCCCCGGCCGCCTCGCCGATCTCGATGCGCTCGAACACATGGCGCGCACGGCTCAACCCGTGCTGCACTCGCTGCCGCATGACCGCCGTGCGCTCGAAGCGCGCGTGGCACTGTCGGAAGACTCGTTCCGGGCGGAAGTCGATTTTCCGGGCGAGGAATTTTATCTGTTCGTGCTCGAAGACAGCGAGACCGGCAAGCTGCTCGGCACCGCGAGCATTGTCGCCGCCGCCGGCTATTCAGAGCCGTTCTACGCATTTCGCAACGACGCGCTGATTCACGCCTCCCGCGAACTGCATGTGAACCGCAAGATTCACGCGCTGACGATGTCGCACGAACTCACGGGCAAGAGCCGGCTGGCGGGTTTTTATATCGACCCGTCGCTGCGGGGCGACGCCGGCGCGCATCTGATGTCGCGCGCCCGCATGATGTACATCGCTGCAAACCGCAAGCGCTTCACTTCCGAAGTGTTTTCGCTGCTGCTGGGCGTGACCGACGACGATGGTGTCTCGCCATTCTGGGAAGCGGTGGGGCGCAAGTTTTTCGGCCGCAATTTCGCCGACATCGAAATCGAATCGGGCGGGCGCAGCCGGACCTTCATCGCCGAAGTGATGCCGAGCTATCCGGTCTATGTGCCGCTCCTGCCGGAGTCGGCGCAGCGCGTGCTGGGCGAGCCGGACGACGGGGCCTTGCTGGCGTATGAAATTCATCTGGAAGAAGGCTTCGAGACGGACCGCTTCGTCGATATCTTCGATGCGGGTCCCGTGCTGACGGCACAGATCGACCGCAGTGCCTGTGTTACGCACAACGAAACGCGTGCGGTGCGTGAGGGCGGCAGCACGCAGACTGGGGCCGGCCCGCGCGGCGCCATGTATCTGATCGCCAGCAACCGCGCGGGCGACTTCCGCTGCGCGCTGGCCGACCTGCCGGCAGACAGGAAGGCCGGCGCGCCGTTGCCGCAAGCGGTGCGCGCGGCACTCGGCGTGCAGGACGGCGACGCGGTGCGTTGCGTGCCGCTGCACCAGCCGCCAGAACAGACGGATGAACTTTCGGGAGAAGCACAATGATCGTCGTTCGCGTCGTGCAGACGGGCGATGTGGACGCGCTCGTCGCGCTGGCTCAGGAGACCGGTCCGGGTCTCACCACCTTCAAGCCGGACCGCGATGCCCTCGGGGCGCGCGTGGCACGCTCGCGCCGCACGATGGAAGACCAGGCGGCTCCGCATGAGGCCGGTTATTTCTTCGTCATGGAAGACACGGCAACCGGCGATGTGGCGGGCGTGTGCGGCATCGAAACGTCGGTGGGTCTGGAGCAGCCGTTCTACAACTATCGCGTGAGTACGGTCGTGCATGCGAGCCAGGACCTGGGCATCTGGACCCGGATGCACGCGCTCAACATTTCGCACGATCTGACCGGCTACGCCGAAGTGTGCTCGCTGTTCCTGAGCCCGCGTTATCGAACGAGCGGTGTGGGCGGCCTGTTGTCGCGCTCGCGCTTCATGTTTCTCGCGCAGTTCCGCGAACGCTTTCCGCAGCGTCTGTGTGCCGAATTGCGCGGCCATTTCGATGCGAACGGCACGTCGCCGTTCTGGCGCGCAGTCGGCTCGCATTTCTACCAGATCGATTTCAACGCGGCGGACTATCTGAGCTCGCATGGCCGCAAGGCCTTTCTCGCCGAGCTGATGCCGCGCTATCCGGTCTACGTCGAACTGTTGCCGCAGGAGGCGCAGGATTGCGTGGGCCTCACGCACAACGACACGATCCCCGCGCGCCGCATGCTGGAATCCGAAGGACTGCGCTACGAGAACCACGTCGATATCTTCGATGCGGGCCCGGTGCTGGAATGCCATATCGCCGACTTGCGCACGGTGCGCGAAAGCGTGGTGGTGCCGGTGGAAATCGTCGCGCTGGGCGCCGCGCCCGCGCCGCAGGATGGGCCGAAATCACTGGTGTCGAACACCTCGCTGGGCGATTTTCGCGTCGGCGCTGCCGCGGGCGTGCCGCAGGACGGCGTGTTCCGGCTGACGGCGGAAGAGGCCGCGGCACTCGACGTGAAGGCCGGCGACCCGGTACGGGTGCTGCCGCTGAAACACAATCAAGGACGATCATGAGCGAGCTTTTCATCGACGGCGAATGGGCCGCCGGCACAGGACCCGTATTTTCGTCGCGCAACCCGGGTACGGGCGCGACGGTATGGGAAGGGCACAGCGCATCGGCGGACGACGTGGAGCGTGCGGTGCGCAGCGCGCGCCGCGCGTTTGCGATGTGGTCGGCGTTGAGCCTCGATGAGCGCTGCGGCGTGGTGCGCCGTTTCGCGGCGTTGCTGACCGAACGCAAGGAAGTGCTGGCCGAGGCGATTGGCCGCGAAACCGGCAAGCCGCTGTGGGAAGCACGCACGGAAGTGGCGTCGATGGCGGCTAAGGTCGAGATTTCGATCCAGTCCTACAACGAACGCACCGGCGAAAAGCGTGCGGCGATGGCCGACGGCACGGCCGTCTTGCGGCATCGTCCGCATGGCGTGGTGGCCGTGTTCGGGCCGTATAACTTTCCGGGACATCTGCCGAACGGGCACATCGTGCCGGCGCTGATCGCCGGTAACGCGGTCGTGTTCAAGCCGTCGGAACTGGCGCCGGGCGTGGCGCGTGCGACCGTCGAAGTGTGGCGCGACGCCGGCTTGCCGGCGGGCGTATTGAACCTCGTGCAAGGCGAGAAGGACACCGGCATTGCGCTGGCGAATCACCGGCAGATCGACGGTCTGTTCTTCACCGGCAGCTCGGACACCGGCACGCTGCTACACAAGCAGTTTGGCGGCCGGCCGGAAATCGTGCTGGCGCTCGAGATGGGCGGCAACAACCCGCTCGTGATCGGACCGGTGGCGGATCTTGACGCCGCGGTGCATCACACGATTCAATCGGCGTTTCTGTCGGCGGGGCAGCGCTGCACCTGCGCGCGGCGCATCTTCGTGCCGAACGACATTGCCGGCGATCGTTATATCGAACGCCTCGTCGAAGTGACCTCGCGCATCGCCGTAGACGAATACAACGCCGAGCCGCAACCGTTCATGGGCGCGGTGATTTCCGCGCGGGCCGCACAGCGCCTCGTGCAGGCGCAGGTTCAACTGCTCGAAGCCGGCGCGAAGTCGCTGCTGACGATGGAGCAGCGCGACCCGCAACTCGGCTTCGTGACGCCGGCGATTCTCGACGTGAGCGGCGTGCAGGATCTGCCCGACGAAGAGCACTTCGGGCCGCTCGCGCAGATCGTTCGTTATACGAACTTCAATGACGCCATCGAGCGCGCCAACGACACCGAGTTCGGTCTGTCCGCCGGCCTGCTCGCCGACGACGAAACCCTGTGGACGCATTTCCAGCGCGCGATTCGCGCTGGCATCGTCAACTGGAACCGGCCGACCAACGGTGCGTCGTCCGCGGCGCCGTTCGGCGGCACTGGACGCTCGGGCAACAACCGCCCGAGCGCGTATTACGCAGCCGACTATTGCGCCTACCCGATGGCCTCCGTCGAAAGCGCGCAACTGCAAATGCCCGCGAGCGTGTCGCCGGGCCTTCATTTCTGAGGATCGACGATGCAAGCCACTGAAGCCAATTTCGACGGGCTCGTCGGCCCGACGCACAACTATGCCGGCTTGTCGTTCGGCAACGTGGCGTCGCAGAACAACGAGAAGTCCGTCGCCAATCCGAAGGCCGCTGCGAAGCAGGGTCTGCGCAAGATGAAGCAGCTGGCGGAACTCGGCTTTCATCAGGGTGTGCTGCCGCCGCAGGAACGGCCGTCCATGCGCCTGTTGCGCGAGCTCGGCTTTTCCGGCGACGACGCCACGGTCATCGCCAAGGTCGCGAAGGATGCGCCCGAGCTGCTCGCCGCCGCCAGTTCCGCCTCGGCGATGTGGACCGCGAATGCCGCCACGGTGAGCCCGTCCGCCGACACCCACGACGGCCGCGTGCATTTCACGCCGGCCAATCTGTGCAGCAAGCTGCATCGCGCGATCGAACACGAGTCGACGCGGCGCACCCTGCAGGCGATCTTCGCCGACCGCCAACGTTTTGCCGTCCATGAAGCGTTGCCGGGCACGCCGGCGCTCGGCGACGAAGGCGCGGCCAATCACACGCGTTTCTGCGCGGAATATGGTGCACGTGGCGTGGAATTCTTCGTCTACGGTCGCAGCGAATATCGCCGTGGACCGGAGCCGAAGCGCTATCCGGCGCGTCAGACGTTCGAGGCGAGCCGTGCGGTTGCGCAGCGTCATGGGCTCGCCGAAGCGGCGACCGTCTATGCCCAGCAAAATCCCGATGTGATCGACGCGGGTGTGTTCCACAACGACGTGATCGCGGTCGGCAATCGCAGCACGCTGTTTTGCCATGAACTCGCGTTCGTCGAGCAAAAAGCCGTGTACGACGATCTGCGCGCGAAGCTCGGCAAGCTCGATGCGAAGTTCGACGTGATCGAAGTGCCGGACGCGCAGGTGAGCGTGTCGGATGCGGTGACGTCGTATCTGTTCAACAGCCAGTTGCTGACGCGGCCGGACGGCAAGCAGGTACTGGTGGTGCCGCAGGAATGCCGCGAAAACGAGCGCGTGGGCGCGTATCTGGAGGGGCTGACATCGCATGGCGGCCCGATCGACGACGTGCTGGTGTTCGATCTGCGCGAGAGCATGAAGAATGGCGGCGGGCCCGCTTGCCTGCGTCTGCGGGTGGTGTTGAGCGAGGCGGAGCGCGCGGCGGTCACGTCCGGTGTGTGGATCGACGACACGGTGTTTGGCCGCCTCGATGCGTGGATCGAAAAGCACTACCGCGATCGTCTCGCACCGGCTGACCTGACCGATCCGAGCCTGCTGCGCGAATCGCGCACGGCGCTCGACGAACTGACGCAGATTCTCGGTCTCGGTTCGTTGTATGACTTCCAGCGCTGAGCGCGGCATGAGCGCGTTACTGGGCGATTTTCTCGGCCACACGCTGGCGGGCACGCGTCCGGCGGCAGGTGACGCGCAGGGCGTATGCGCCAATGGCGTGCACTGGACGTGGCTGGATGAAGGCATTCTGCAACTCGAGCCGGAGGCGGTTGCGGTTCCGGCGAGCAGCGGGCGTTGCCTGCGTAGCGTGCTGGCCTCCGCCGGCGTGCATGGCGATGAAACCGCGCCAATCGAATTGCTGTCGCGGCTGGTGCGCGATATCGCGGAAGGGCAGGCTGCGCTGACGTGCCGGTTGCTGGTGATCCTGGGCAACGTCGACGCAATGCGCGCAGCGTGCCGCTATCTCGACGATGACCTCAATCGTCTCTTCAGCGGCCGGCATGCACACGTGCCGAACAGTCACGAGGCGCCGCGCGCGGCAGCCTTGGAACACGCTGCAACGCAGTTTTTTGCCGACGCTTCGTCTGCGCCTGGCGCGCGCTGGCATATCGATATGCATACGGCGATCCGTGCCTCGGTGTTCGAGCAGTTCGCCCTGCTGCCGCATACCGGTGCGCCGCTTTCGCGCGCGATGTTCGAGTGGTTGCGCGATGCATCCATTGCGGCTGTATTGCTGCACACCACCAAGGGCAACACGTATTCGCATTTCACCGCCCAAGCGTGCGGCGCCGAGGCATGCACGCTGGAACTCGGTAAGGTGAGGCCGTTCGGCCAGAACGACCTGACGCGTTTCGCCGGCTCGGACAAGGCACTGCGACATTTGCTGGCCGGTGTCGAAGGCGATGCGGCGGCGCCGCTGCCGCGTGTGTTCACCGTGATCGATCAGATCACGAAACAAAGCGATGCGTTCGAGTTGCTGGTTGCCGCGGACGTGGCGAATTTCACGCCGTACGAGCAAGGTACGTTGCTCGCGCGCGATGGCGACTATCGGTACGCCGTGCGTCATCCGGAAGAGCGCATCGTGTTTCCGAATCCCACTGTCAAGCCGGGTTTGCGTGCCGGGTTGCTGGTGGTGGAGACGACGCGGGAAACGCTGGCTGGGCTTGCGTGAGCTTGCCTGAGCGTCCATCAGTCCGGCTCCCCCTTGCGCAGCGTCTGTCCATTGAGCCTGTACAATCCTGCCCTCGCAGCGGCTGGGCGACGCCACGTCAGTTGCGCCTGAGGTGGCTGTGCGTGGCCGGTTGTAGCTAAGCGGTCGCGCGTGGCCGGCCGCATCTGGCCGGTCATACCTCGCCGGCCACACCTGGCCGGTCGCATCTAGCCGGTCGCCACAATTCACATCGCAGTTTGGGTGCAGCAATCACGCGGCGCAGATCCAGCTCTGTCTGATTTCAAACGAGTAGAAGAGGAAGGCAAGGAATGAAAATGAATTGGCGAACCACGGCCGCGCTGGCAGTTTTCGCGTCGGCAACCGTGGCGGCAGGGAATGCCTCGGCAGCCGACATCAAGGAAATCCGCTTTGGCGTCGAAGCCTCGTATGCGCCGTTCGAATCGAAGACGCCCACCGGCGATCTGCAAGGCTTCGACATCGATATCGGCAATGCGGTGTGCGCCAAGCTCAAGGCGAAGTGCGTGTGGATCGAGAATTCCTTCGACGGTCTGATCCCCGCGCTGCAGGCACGCAAGTTCAATGCGATCAACTCGGATATGACGATCACCGCGCAACGCCGCGAAGCGATCGACTTCACCGATCCGATCTACACCATCCCCAACCAGATGATCGCGAAGAAGGGCAGCGGTCTGCTGCCGACTCCGGCGTCGTTGCAGGGCAAGCATGTGGGCGTGCTGCAGGGCACGATCCAGGAGACGTACGCCAAGGCAGTGTGGGCACCGGCTGGCGTCGACGTCGTGCCGTACCAGACCCAGGACCAGATCTACGCCGACCTGGCGTCGGGCCGTCTGGATGCGGCGTTCCAGGACGCGGAAGCCGCATCGAAGGGCTTTCTGAATCGTCCGCAAGGCGCAGGCTTCGAATTCGCAGGGCCGGCGGTCAGCGACGCGAAGTTGCTGGGCGGCGGCGTGGGCTTCGGCATTCGCAAGGGTGACAAGGCGCTCAAGGATGCGATCAACGAAGCGCTCAAGGAATTGAAGGCGGATGGGACGATTGATCGCTTTGCAGCGAAGTACTTTAGCGTCAAGGTGGTGCTGAAGTAAGCGACACGTGCATGTGTTTCGCCCGACGCCTGTCGCCAGAAACATGACACATGGCTTCGCAATCACACAGCAGGATAAACGGCCGCCAATGCGGCCGTTTGCACCTGGGCTTGCGCGTGGCTACTCCAGATAATCAAACGCCACTTCCCCCAACCCAAGCGTCAGATCAGCCACCAGATGACGTGCCTCGACGATCTCCAGCACCGGCAATTCGGCCACCGGCGCGAGCGCATGCGGCGAAAGTTGCAACGAAGCGGGGCCGGTCCATGCGCCCTTGAGATCGATGTCCTGCAGGTAATAACGCACCAGTTCGCAGATGCGCGGCGTACCGTCGACATGCGGCATGACCTTCAGCAGGAAGTTCGGCGCTTCGAGGCGCTTCTTCTGTTGCGCGAGATCGAGCTGGCGATGCTTGTAGCCCATCGTGCCGGTGGCGATGCGCACGGGGCCGTAATCGAGCGTACCGACCAGCGTATCCGTATGCACTTCGAGCACCGGTTTGGCGAGCTTCTTGGGAAAGCCCCACAACTCACGGCCGCCCGCGATCGGCGGATGGTCGTCGAGATACATCGCCAGCGTATAGCTGCCGGCGACACCGTCGTAGGTCACCGGAATCACCTGACCGCTTTCCGTGTAATCGCCGAAACCGGTCGAATCGGGCATGCGGATGAACTCGTAGTGCACCAGCGGCTCGCCGACCTGCAGCGGCTCGGGCACGACGGCGCGCAGTTTCGCGGGGTCGGTGCGGTAGGTGATGATCAGGAATTCGCGGTTGATGAACCGGTACGGGCCGATCGGAAATGCCGGGCTCGTAATCGGCATGGCGAAGGCATTGTCGAGCACGCTTTTGACGTCCATGGTTTTCCTTGAGGGTTAAACGCGGGTTGGAACGCTTCTGCACTGCACAAGAGTATCGTCGATTCGCCGGCCGGCGACAGCGTCGGTTTGGGAATTGAATATTTTCCAAAAATGGCGGCGCGTCACGCCTGATCGCGAGCGCCTGCGCTAAAATCTGTGAACGTCGCAAAGCGGCGCCAGGCGGTGCTTGCAGCCGGGCACCGGGCCACATTTCGGGCGCGATCACGCAGCATGTCAGAACAGAAAACAGCATCAAGCGCCGGGGCGCTAATCGGGGGAGTGGAATGACCACCATCGCAGTCGACGATCCTAACCGGGGTGGCGTTACACCCGGTGGGACGGACGACACATCAGTCACAGCCTGTTTTTCCCGCCAGCCGATTCTCGATCGGGACGGGATGCTATGCGGCTTCGAGCTCAAGCTGCATTGCGTCGAGGCCGCGCCGGCAGACGAGGATCCGGCCAGCACGCAAGGCGGGCAACCGGCGCACGCCGCGTCGAACCTCACAGGCGCCGACAGCGAGGCACAGCCCGTTCAACCCACCTTTACGCAAACCGTCGTCGCCGCACTGCTGCAACCGGGCATGCGGAGCGCCTTGAACGGCCATCCGGGCTATCTGGACGTGAGCCGCGAGATGCTGTTCGACGAGGCGCTCGAACTCGTGCCGGCCGAACGCTTCATGTTCGAACTCCAGCCCGATATCGAAGTGGACGATGCCCTGATTGCGCGCATCATCGTGCTGCACGCGCGGCGTTACCGCTTCGTGCTCGACGCCGTGCTGGTGCCCAACGATACCTTTGCGCGCCTGCTGCCGTATGTCGAAGGCGTCAAGATCGACTTTCCGCGCATCTCGCGCGCGTTGCTGCCGAAGCTCTCCACCGTGCTCAAGTCGGCGGGCAAGTTGCTGATCGCCTTGGGCATCGACGCGCAGGCGGATTTCGAAACCGCCCACAACCTGGGCTTCGACAAATTCCAGGGCTATTTCTTCGCTCGCGCCCAGCCCTCGAACTCGCGGCGCATGAGCGCGCCGCGTCACGCATTGCTGAACCTGCTGCAATTGCTGGCCGGCGACCCCACGGTCGCGCAGCTCGAAGCGGAACTGAAGCTGAATCCGGTGCTGGTGATGCATCTGATGAAGCTGGCCAATTCGAGTGGCCTCGCAGTCGGCCACAAGGTGACGACGCTGCGCGAAGCGATCAATGCGACCGGCACGAACCGGATCGCCCGTTGGACCCAACTGCTGCTGTATGCAGATGGACGCAAAGTCGCACTGGAAGACGATCCCTTGCTGCAACTCGCGGCCACTCGCGCACGCTTCATGGAACTGGCGGTGCTGCGCCTGCCGGAAGCCGGCCGCGACGAGGCCGACGCGGCGTTTCTCACGGGCGTGTTTTCGTTCGTCGAGGCGGTGTTCGGCGGTTCGCTGGAAAACACGCTCAACGTGTTGACGTTGTCGAAGCCGATTCAGGCGGCGATCGTGCGGCGTGAAGGCGCACTCGGCTTGCTGTTGTCGGCGGTGGACGCGCTGGAACGCGGCGCGTGGACGGAGATTGAAACGGTGTGTGCGCAGTTGACGCCGCTCACGGTAAGCGACGTCGCCGAGCTGGGGCTGATTGCGGCGGCGTGGGCAGGCGTTGCGGATCGCAGCGCCGAGGCAAGAGGCCTGGAGCGTATCGAGGATAACCCGGAAGACAACCCGGAAGACTAACCCCCAATGAGCCGGTGAAGGGAGGCCGCGTACGGTATGCCGTGCGCGGTGGCTTCAGCCCGGTGAATACCGGACTGCTTACCCCTTCACAGCATCTCCATCTCCTGCATCGGCGCGTGGGAAAAAAAACGTCCTAACTCCCGCGCCAGTTCATTCAACGCCGCCATCTCGCCCTGCGAAATCCGCCGCGGCTCGTCGGCCTGCGACCAGTCGCCGTACAGCAGCGCGACGGTCGACTGATTCTCGCCGATCACCGGCAGCAGCACGAACGAACGGGTATCGAAGAAGCTGCGCCGGAACCATTCGGGCAGTCGTGCCACCATCTTCGGATCGCGGGCATTTTCAATAAAGATGCCCACGGAGTTCGCCACGGCGAGATGAAACACGTCGGGCTCGAAGGCGGTATTGAACGACAGGTTGGGCAGGGCGTCGTCGATCTTCGGTCCGAAGCCCATGCGCGCCCTGAACATACCGCTGCTATGCCGGACGAACATCACCGTGCGCGCAAAGCCGAGGCCCGCGTGCACCGTTTCGGCCGCGAGCGCCAGCGCCGCCGCGAGCGCGCTATCGGATTTCAACGCGCGCAGGTCTTCGACCCCCGCGCCGATGCGCGCCTCCGGAGCGAGCGCTTCGCGTGCGATCGCGTCGGCGTCGGCACGCAGCTCGACGATCTCGCGCATCACCCCTTCGCCGTCTTCCTCGCGCGCGAGCGCGATGCTCATTTCCATCAGCACGTCGGGGTCGGTGTTCAGCGCACGGCCGTAGCGCTGCGCGAGCTCGGCAATGCGCGCTTCGCGCTGCCACTCGGGCAGGTTCGGCGTGGTCAGGACGCTCGCGACGTCGGTCGAGTAGTTGGTGATGGCGCGCAGCCACTGCACCTGGCGCGGCTCTTCGGTGTCGTGCGGATCGAACTCGCCCATGCCCTCGCGGATCATGTCGGGCAGGCGCCAGCGTACTGCGGCTTCGGCGCCGATTTCGTCGAACGTGACGCCGAGCACGGTGCTGCAGGCTTCCACTTCGTCGATATTGGTTTCAATCAGGCGGCGGATCTGGTCCCACTCGGTGTCGAGATAGAACACCACGAGCAGCTTGCCGATCTGCCGCATCAAGGTGCAGACGACCGCCTCTTCGCCCGCGCGCAGGTCGCCGCGCTCGGTCAGTTTGCGGGCCACGCAGCCCGACAGCAGCGTGCGGTTCAGTTCGAGTTTCGCGTCGATGCGGCGCGGCACGCTGTGATGGAAGTGATCGACGATCTTCAGACCGACCACGAGATGGCCGACCGCGTCCATGCCGAGCACCATCAAGGCGCGCGACACGGTGGTGATATTGCCGCCGAAGGCCATGTACATCGCCGAGTTGGCGAGACGCAATACCTTCTGGGTCAGCGCGAAATCCGACAGCACGACCTGCACCAGACCGGAGAAGTCGAGGTCGTCATTGTTCATTGCTGCCATGGTTGTGCGCAGCGATTGCGACAGCATAGGGAAATCGCCGCGCTCGCTCATTCGAGACCAGAGCCTGTCGAGCACCGCTGCCTTTACCATGTGATTCCCGCTAAAGCCATACCTGTTCCAGTGAGTGGCAGACCGGCCTGAGGCCGATGTGCGATGCGCAAACGCCTGTTCTGCCGGGGCTTCATCAGGCCGCTTCGTGCAGATGCAAGGTGCGCGCTTCGAAGCGCTGCGCCAGTTCCTCGGACGGCAGCGCCTTGCAGACGAGCCAGCCCTGAATATGACCACATCCCATTTCTGTCAACAGTGTGCGCTGTGCTTCCGTTTCCACGCCTTCCGCGACCAGTTCGAGGTCGAGTGTTTGCGCGAGACCCACGACAGCGCTGACGATTGCCTGATCGTTCCGCGAGGTTAGCAGATTCTCGACAAAACTCCGGTCGATCTTCAGTTTGGCTAGCGGAAAGCGTTGCAGGTAGGCGAGACTCGAATAGCCGGTGCCGAAGTCGTCGACGGCAAAGCGGATGCCCATGGCCGTCAGCTCTTCGAGCAATCCCTTGGCGTGCGCCGGGTCGTGCATCAGCAGGCTTTCGGTGATCTCGAACACGAGGCGGCGCGGGTCGATCCCGGTCAGTTCGATCGCCTCGCGCACGCTGTCCTTGAAACGCGGGTCGCGAAACTGCTGCGGCGACACGTTGACGGCGACGTACTGGAGCGTGATGCCGCGCGTGTCCCACTGGATCAACTGCATGCAGGCGATCTTGAGCACCCAGTTGCCGAGATAGTTGATGAGCCCGACGGATTCCGCGAGCGGAATGAACATCGAGGGCGGCACCAGACCATGCACCGGATGCGACCAGCGGATCAGCGCTTCGACGCCCACCACGCCGTGGCTCTGGCTGCTGGTGATCGGCTGGAAGTGCAGCGAAAACTCGCCGTTGCGCACGCCGTCGTACAGGTCGGCCTCGAGCTTCAGGCGTTCGGCGTCGGCGGGATTGTCGTCCGGCACATAGAACGCCAGCGTGTTGCCGCCAGCCGCCTTGGCTTGCAGCAGCGCATGGTCGGCCCAGCGCAACAGGTGATTGTCGCGTCCGGCGACATCGTTCACGTGATGTACGTCCGGATACAACGCAATGCCGATGCTGGCCGACAGGTGCACCTGCTGGCCGTTGAAGACATACGGCTGCTGGATCGCGGTGAGCAGGCGCCGAGCCAGCGCCTCGGCGGCCGTGGCGGCATACGTGCGGGTCGTGGCGGTGGGCACCAGAATGGCGAATTCGTCGCTGGCGACCCGCGCGATCCGCTCGCCCTGGGTTGCGGTGTTCGACAGGCGCCGCGAGGTTTCGCGCAGCATTTCGTCGCCCGCGTCGTAACCGAGCGCGCGATTGACCCGCTGATAGTCGTCGATATCGAGCAGCAGCAGAGCGGCGGGCGTGCCGTGCTCGTCGGCCTGCTGCTGGGCGGCGAGCATGGCCGGCATCAGTGCCGACTGATTGGGCAGGCCCGTCAGGCGGTCGTGATGCAAGGCGTGCGTCAGGCGCTCTTCGGTGGCGCGCCAGGCCGACACGTCGAAACCGGCAATCGCAAAGCCTTCCACGCCGTCGTGGCTGCTGCGCACGACGCGCAATTCGACGGTGACCGGATAGGTCAGCGACTTGATCAGGTCGAGCGTGGTCTTTTCGATGGCGCCGGTCGCCGAGGCGCGGGCCAGCAGGGCCTCGAGCCGCTCGACGTGGGCGGGCGCGACGAGGTCGTGCAGCGTGACGGTTTGCAGGTATTCCCGGTGATAGCCGATAAAGCGCAGGCTGGCCTCGGACACATAGAGGAAGTGCTGATCGAGGCCAATGTGGGCAAGCAGGTCGACCGCACCGACGGACTGCTCGAGGGGCGAGCGGCTGGCGCTCGACTGGGGTAAGCCATCCGCGCGGCGGCCCAACGCACGGACCCGGTCAATGACCGTGCGCAAGGAGCCCCGGCGGGGCGCGGTGATCCTGTTCGCTTCCATGTTTCTCGCTGGCAACCTGGTTCGTCTGCAGGCGGCACGGCTCGCTCCGACCTGCGTGGCGCAGATGACCGAGAGCTATGAAGCCGCCTATCAGAACAAGATAACGACCGGCGCGGCGAAATCTTTAGCGGTTACTGCAAAACTAACTGAAAAAACCCGCTGTAATGTGAGGCGGGCGCGGCGCCTGCGCTATGCTTTGCGGATTCGGTTAAAGTGGCGGCGGTCGCTGACCGTTATTGGTAGCAAGCCTGACACTCGAGGCGACCGCGGCAAGGCGCGTCCGCCGCGCAGTCTTTATGAATACATGCACCGATGAGCCATGTCTGAACCGTTTTCTGCCCGCGCCAAGCCCGGGCCCGTCGAGGTGCTTGCACACCCTGCCCAGGATGCCGACGGGGCGGGTGAGGCCCCTTTTGTCTATCTGGGACGCCAGCCCATCCTCGACCGTGACGGCGCGCTGAACGCGTACGAACTGTTGTTCCGCGCCGGTGCGCACAACTACGCCGAGGTCAGCGACGACGCCCAGGCCACGGCTCAGGTGGTGGCGCGTACGATCGGCGGGATCGGCGTGTCGGCGGTGCTCGGCCATCACCGCGGCTATGTGAACATCGGCCGCGACCTGTTATTCGACGATATCGTTCATCTGATGTCGCCCGAGCGCTTCGTGCTGGAAATTCTCGAGACCGTCAGCTTCGACGAGCGGCTGGTGCGCCGGCTCGGCGAGTTGCGCCAGGCCGGCTTCCAGGTGGCGCTCGACGACGTCAGCGAGCTCACGGATGGCTTGCTTGCCGTGTTGCCGCATACCGACATGGTCAAGATCGATTTCCTCGTGACGCCGCGCGGGACCCTGCCGCGGCTGGCTGCGGCGGTGCTTGCCGAGGGCAAGACACTGATCGCCGAGAAGGTCGAGACGCGGGAAGACTTTGCGCTCGCACGCGAGCTCGGTTTCCACCTCTTCCAGGGATACTTCTTCGCCCGCCCACAGGTGCTGGCCGCGCCGCGCCACCGCTCGTCGCGTCCGGCGCTGCTGCGCCTGCTGGCGCTGCTCGCCAGCGACGCCGGCCTGTTCCATCTCGAAGCCGAATTGAAGCTCAACCCGAACGTGGTGGTGCAGCTGCTGCGCCTCGTCAACTCGAGCGCGTTCGGGCTCGGGCGCAATATTGCCTCGCTGCGCGAGGCGATCATCGCCGCGGGCACGCGGCAGATCGCCCGCTGGGCGCAACTCCTGCTGTATGCCGACGGCGGCGACTTGCCGTGGCGCTCCGATCCGCTGGTGCAACTGGCCGGTACGCGCTCGCGGTTCATGGAGCTGGCGGCGCGCTGGCTGTGTCCGAAAGACGAAGAGTTCGCAGACGCCGCCTTCATGACTGGGATCTTTTCGCTGGTGCACGTGGTGCTGGGCACCACGCCTGCCGAGGCGCTCGACAAGCTGGGACTGGCCTCGCAGATCCGCGACGCGATCGTCGAGCAGAGCGGGGCGCTGGGCGCGCTGCTGAAGATCGCGGCGGCCGCCGACCAGGGAGCGGACGCGCGGAGCGATGCCGCGTCGATCGCCGCCAGCGCCGAAGCGCCGGCCGGCTTTGCCGCGCTGACGCCCGAGGTGCTGGCGGAGCTGAACCTGTCCGCGGCGGCGTGGTTCGGCGCGCATGCGGGGCTGGAGTAACAGGCGCTGTTGCCCGGACGCCGGCACGCGTGGAGGCGGCATTTTCCTGGACCTGGGGCATCGCTCCCAGGCCGGCCAGCGTGCTTTCCGCGGACGTGATCCAATAGAGGCCAGCTCATGACCCGTCGTGCCCTCGGGGCCCGGCAGGACACGAATCATTCATTGCACGGACAGACGTGCGTCAACGCTTGAAGGGGCTCGAGATGAAACGAAAGTTCATGCCGGTATTGCTGGCGACCGTATTGTCGGCGGGGTTTGCGTTGCATTCGCTGACGGCGTCGGCAACGCTCAAGCCCGGCGACACGGCACCGGATTTCACGACGCAGGCCTCGCTCGGCGGCAAGACCTACACGTACACGCTGGCCGACGAGTTGAAGAAGGGGCCGGTGGTGCTGTACTTCTACCCGGCGGCGTTCACGAAGGGCTGCACGATCGAGGCGCATGAATTCGCGGATGCGGTGGACGAATATAAGAAGTACGGCGCGACGGTGATTGGCGTGTCGCACGACAACATCGAGACGTTGACGAAGTTTTCGGTTAGCGAATGCCGCAGCAAGTTCCCGGTCGCGGCTGACGCGGACTCCAAGGTGATTGGCGCGTACGATGCAGGGATGCCGATGCATGACTCGATGGCGAACCGGGTGTCGTATGTGATTGCGCCGGACGGCAAGATCATTTACGAATACACGAGCCTGTCGCCGGACAAGCATGTGGAGAATACGCTGGAAGCGGTGAAGCAATGGGCGGCCACGCATAAGGCTCAGTGAGTTCCGCGTATACGCCATCGTTGCTTGCTCAGAATCCCGCCTACGCACTGGACGACGCTGACGGCGGGTTTATTTTGCGGGGTGCTTCGAGATGCCTATCGTAGTGGGTCTGGCGGTACTGGGCGCGCTGATATACGGGGCGGTCTGGTCGTTCGATGCGTTGTCGGCGCATTTTGGCTTGGGTGTGGCGGTTGGCGCTGCTGTGGTGGCTGCTGCGTTGGTGGCGGCGGCGGTGGCGTATTGGCTGCGACGCCGGCGTGAGGTGGCGGCGAATATTCAGGATGGCGACTGGACGCATGAGTTGAAGGCCGAATGGGGGCAGGTTCGGCTGGCCGCCGGGAAGCGGTTATGTAGTCTGGACGTGCATGGCGTGCACGGGGATTATATTTTTGCTGATATTCAGGGAGCTGATGTTCAGCAGGTTAATCAGGGGTTTCAATTGGTCGTCAAGGTTCGGGATGCCAGGTGTCCAGTCTGGAATTTGCCCATGCGGGGCGAGGGGCAGGCTAAGCAGTGGAAGAGGGTTTTTGGATTGGCTATTGAGCAGAGGCTTTAAGGTTTTTTTGCCTGCGGCACTTTAGTGGATTTCTTAGGGCGTTGGCCTTTTCTTGTATTCTTAGTGGTCTATTCGCTTCGCCCCTGTGCGGGGCAGCACTCACTTTCTTTGCCGCCGCAAAGAAAGTAAGCAAAGAAAGCGGGCTCACGCCGCCAGCCGGTAGTGAGCCATCTAAGTGTGCTAGCGGAAACGGCCCAACACGAGACGTGCCCTCGCACCGCGCACGTTCGTGACACAGCACTCATTCATCCCGCCTACGCACTGCGTGCGTAACGGTTGGGCATATCCCGGTGGGCACCTCTCGGTTAAACGCGACGTCAAACACAAAGCACCGCCGCGCATTAATTAGGCATCCAGATTTAAATTTTATGCCCTGGGTGCCCGCAAGACAATTAAACAAACCGCGCGCGGCATGCGCAAGTGCGGTGCTAAGAGCGATCAATGACCGAGCCAACGAACAGGCCCGTGCAGAAGGAGTTGTGCCCGACAGCGGGGCGCGCAGCGCGACGCTGGAACGGATGACTGCCTTGTCACGAACGTGCGCGGTGCGATGACACGTCTCGTCTTGGGCCGTTTCCGGATCAAGGACAGAGATGGCTCACTAAGCGCTGGCGGTGTGAGCCCGCTTTCTTTGCTTACTTTCTTTGCGGCGGCAAAGAAAGTGAGTGCTGCCCCGCACAGGGGCGAAGCTAATAGACCACTAAGAATACAAGGGAAGGCCAACGCCCTAAGAAATCCACTAAGGCGCCGCAGGCAAACATACCGATAACAAGGAAAGGCCAACGCCCTAAGAAATCCACTAAAGCGCCGCAGGCAAAGAGACCAAAACAAGCACCCCTAAGAAAGCCCCCAAACCCGTCAGCCAGACATAAAAAAAACCTCACCGCCCCCCTTGAACCCGCCCCCGACCGCCAGGTCGCTTGCCTCGCGCTTCCCACCCAACCCGAATCCGATCCATATAAAGATAAACAACCGGAGTGGTATAAAGCGTCAGCATTTGACTAACAATAAGCCCGCCAACAATGGCTATCCCCAACGGTGCACGTAGCTCCGCCCCATCTCCATTCCCAAATGCCAACGGCAACGCCCCAAGCAGTGCAGCGCAAGTCGTCATCATGATGGGCCGAAACCTCAGCAAACAAGCCTGATGAATCGCCTCATACGAGGACAACCCCTGCCGCGAGGCCTCGATAGCAAAATCAATCATCATGATGGCATTCTTCTTGACGATCCCAATCAGAAGAATCACCGCAATCAACGCAATAATGCTGAACTCAGTCTGAAACAGCAGCAAGGCCAGCAAAGCCCCCACGCCCGCAGATGGCAACGTCGACAGAATCGTCAAAGGATGGATATAGCTCTCATACAATATCCCCAGCACGATATACACCGCCGCCAACGCTGCCAGAATCAATAGCGGCATGTCCGACAGCGACTGCTGGAACGCCTGCGCCGTCCCCTGGAAGCTGCCGTGAATCGTCCCCGGCATGCCGATCTCCGCCATCGTGTCGTAGATCGCTTTGGTCGCGTCGGACAACGATTTCCCCGGTGGCAGATTGAATGAAATCGTCGACGCCACGAACTGGCTCTGGTGATTCACCGACAACGGCGTGCTACCCGGGCCGAAGCTCGCTATCGCCGACAACGGAATCATCGTCTCCTTCGAAGTCGAGACCGCCGCCCCCGACGACGCGCTCGACTTGCCGCTCGCCGCCAGCGAATTGATCGCCAGGTTGCGCGCCGAATCCGATGCAATCGCCGCCGCACTGGAGGCCGTCGTACCGGCCGTGCCGCCGCTCGAAGCGCTCGTGCCGCTGGTGTTGGCCACCGGCGCCGTCACCGTGCCGGCCGTCGCATTCGTGGTCTGCGCGCCGCTTGCGCTGCCGCCTGACGTGCTGATGTAAATCTGGTTCAGCATGTCGGGGCTTTGCCAGTATTTCGGCGCGACCTCCATCACCACGTGGTACTGGTTGAGCGGGTTATAAATCGTCGACACCTGGCGCTGGCCGAACGCGTCGTACAGCGTGTTGTCGATCTGCGCCGGCTCGATGTTCAGGCGCGCGGCGCTCGCACGGTCGATCGTCACCATCGATTCCAGACCGCCTTGCTGCTGGTCGGAGTTCACGTCGGCCAGTTCGGGACGGGCCTGCAGGGCCTCGGTGAGTTTCGGGCCCCACGTGTAGAGGTCCGTGGTCGCATCGGCCAGCAGCGTGAACTGATACTGCGCGTTCGATTGCCGTCCACCCACCCGAATGTCCTGCACGGCTTGCAGGAAGGTGCGCACACCCGCGACGTTGGAGAGCGGTCCGCGCAATTGCTGGATCACCTGGTCCGCGGACACGTGGCGCCCCGGCTTCGACTTCAGTTGCACGAACATGAAGCCCGAATTGGTCTGCCGTCCGCCCGTAAAGCCCACCACGCCATCCACCGCCGGGTTCTCGCCGACGATCTTCATCATCTCGGCAAACTTGCCCTTCATGGCCTGGAACGAGGTGGACTGGTCGGCCTGGATGCCGCCGACCATGCGGCCCGTGTCCTGTTGCGGAAAGAAACCCTTCGGGATGATCACGTAGAGCCACACATTCAGACCGATCGTGGCGATCAGCACCAGCAGCACCAGCCGCGGATGCTGCAGCGACCAGCCGAGCGTGCGTTCGTAACCGCGCTGCATGGCGAGGAAGCCGCGTTCGAGCCAGCGCGCGAAACGGCCTTCTTCCGCGCGCTCGTGCGGCTCGTTGAGCAGGCGCGAGCACATCATGGGCGTGAGCGTCAACGACACGAGCAGCGACACGGCAATCGCCAGCGAGAGTGTCAGCGCGAATTCGCGGAACAGGCGCCCGACAATGCCGCCCATCAGCAGAATGGGCAGGAATACGGCCACCAGTGAGATGCTGATGGACACCACCGTGAAGCCGACTTCGCGCGCCCCGAGGAAGGCCGCTTTCATGCGCGGCACGCCGTCCTCGATATGCCGCGAAATGTTTTCCAGCACCACGATCGCATCGTCGACCACGAAGCCCGTGGCAATCGTCAGCGCCATCAACGACAGGTTGTCGATGGAAAATCCCATCAGATACATGGCGCCGAACGTGCCGATGATCGAGATCGGCACGGCGACGCTCGGGATCAGCGTGGCGCGCCAGTTGCGCAGGAACAGGAACACCACCATCACGACCAGCGCCACCGCGATCATCAAGGTGTGCTCGGTGTCCTTCAGCGAGGCGCGAATGGTAGTGGAGCGGTCGACCGTCGGGATCACGTCCACGTCCGCCGGCAGCGAGGCCTTCAGTTGCGGCAGCATGCCCTTGACGCGGTCGACGGTATCGATGATGTTCGCGCCCGGCTGACGGTACAGGATCACCAGTACCGAGCGCTTGCCGTTGTAGAGACCGAGATTGCGCAGGTCTTCCACCGAATCGACGACTTCCGACACGTCCGACAGGTGCACAGCAGAGCCGTTGCGATAGGCGATGATCAGGTCTTTATACTGCGACGCCTTGCTCGCCTGATCGTTGGTGTAGAGCTGCACATGGTTCGGGCCGAACTCGATCGAGCCTTTCGGACTGTTTGCGTTCGCCGCGGCCAGCGCCGCCCGCACGTCTTCGAGTCCGATACCGTAGTGGAACAGCATCTGCGGTTCGAGTTCCACGCGCACCGCAGGGTTAGCCGAACCGCTGACGTCGACTTCGCCAATGCCGTCCACTTGCGAGAGCGATTGCTGCAGGACGGTGGCGGCGGAATCGTACAACTGCCCGGCCGTCAGCGTGCCGGACGTCAAGGCGAGAATCAGGATCGGCGCGTCGGCCGGGTTCACCTTGTGATACGTCGGGTTGCTGCGCAGGCTGGCGGGCAGGTCGGCACGGGCCGCATTGATGGCGGCCTGCACGTCGCGCGCGGCGCCGTCGATATCGCGGTTCAGGCCGAACTGCAAGGTGATGCGTGTCGAGCCCACCGAGCTTTGCGAGGTCATCTCGGTGACGTCGGCGATCGAACCCAGGTGCCGCTCGAGCGGACTCGCCACGCTCGTCGCGACGGTCTCCGGGCTCGCGCCCGGCAGGGTGGCCTGCACCGAGATGGTGGGGAAGTCGACCTGCGGCAGCGGCGCGACCGGCAGCTTCGTGAAGGCGAATACCCCCGAAAGCGCAATGCCGACCGCCAGCAGCGTCGTGGCGACGGGCCGGGCAATAAACGGACGCGACAGATTCATCGCTCAGTTCCCCGCGTCGGTGGCGGGCGGTGGAGCGTTGCGGCCGCTTTCGTCATGTCGGTCATGATGAAAACGCGCCCGCACGCGCCGCGCGAGCGAGTCGAACCCGAGGTAGATCACCGGCGTCGTGAACAGCGTCAGCAACTGGCTCACGATCAGACCGCCCGCAATCGCAATCCCGAGCGGGCGGCGCAGTTCCGAACCCGCGCCGCTGCCGAGCATCAGCGGCAGGGCGCCGAGCAGGGCCGCCATGGTGGTCATGAGAATAGGCCGGAAGCGCAGCAGGCACGCCTGGTAGATGGCCTCGCGCGGCGGCTTGCCCTGCTCGCGCTCGGCTTCGAGCGCGAAGTCGATCATCATGATGGCGTTCTTCTTCACGATGCCGATCAGCAAAACGATGCCGATAATGCCGATGATATCGAGGTCATGCCCGGTGATGAGCAACGCCAGCAATGCGCCGACGCCCGCCGAGGGCAGCGTGGAGAGAATCGTGATCGGGTGGATGAAGCTCTCGTACAGCACGCCCAGCACGATATACATCGTGACGATCGCGGCGAGGATCAGAAACAGTTCGTTCGACAGCGACGCCTGGAAGGCGAGCGCCGCACCCTGAAAGCGCGTCTGGAACGAGGCCGGCAAGCCGATGTCCTGTTCGGCCTGATTGATTGCCTTGACGGCCGCGCCGAGCGACGAGCCCGGCGCGAGGTTGAACGACACCGTGGTGGCGGGGAACTGGCTGAGGTGCGTCACCAGCAAGGGCGCCGGCTGCTCGACGAACTTCGCGATCGACGACAACGGCACCTGGCCGCCCGTCGACGTGGAGGAGGGCAGATAGATCGCGTTCAGGGACTCGGTGTAGTGCTGGACTTGCGGCTGCGCTTCCAGAATCACGCGGTACTGGTTCGACTGCGTGAAGATGGTCGAGACGATGCGCTGGCCGAACGCGTCATACAGCGCGTTGTCGACAGTGGCCGGCGTAATGCCATAGCGCGAAGCGCTGGCGCGGTCGATTTCCACATACACCGACTGGCCGTTCTCCTGCAGGTCGGTGGCCACATCGGCCAGTTCCGGCGCCTGCTTGAGCCGCTCGACCAGCTTGGGCACCCAGGTCGCGAACTCGCCGATGTTCGGATCGGTCAGCATGAACTGATATTGGGTCGGGCTGACCGTTGCATCGATCGTCAGATCCTGCACCGGTTGCATGTACAGCGAGGCGCCCGGAATGTGCGCCACGTCTTTCTGCAACTGGCGGATCACGTCGCTCGCGGTGTTGCTGCGGTCGTCGCGCGGCTTCAGGTTGATGAGCATCCGGCCGCTATTCAACGTGATGTTGTTACCGTCCACGCCGATAAACGACGTCAGACTCTCCACATCCGGATTCTTCAGGATTTGCGCCGCCAGTTCCTGTTGACGCTCGGCCATGGACGCGTACGAGACCGACTGCGGCGCCTGGGTGATCGCCTGGATCACGCCGGTGTCCTGCACCGGAAAGAAACCCTTCGGAATGTACACGTACAGCACGGCGGTCAGCACCAGCGTGAGCACGGCGACGAACAGCGTGGCGCGCTGGCGGTCCAGCACCCATGTCAGCGCGACGGCGTAACGGGCGATGATGGTGTCGATGAAGGCATGCGCTTTGGTCTCGAAGCGGTGCGCTTCCTGCGGCGGCGTGTGGCGCAGCAGTTTCGCGCACATCATGGGCACCAGCGTGAGCGAGACCACCGCCGAAATCACGATGGTGACGGCCAGCGTGATGGCGAATTCGTGGAACAGGCGGCCCACCACGTCACCCATGAACAGCAGCGGAATCAGCACGGCGATCAGCGAGACCGTCAGCGAGATGATCGTAAAACCAATCTGTTTTGAGCCCTTGAGCGCTGCTTCGAGCGCGGTTTCGCCCTCTTCGACATAGCGCGCAATGTTCTCGATCATCACAATGGCGTCGTCGACCACGAAGCCGGTGGCGATGGTGAGCGCCATCAGCGACAGGTTGTCGAGCGAGAAGCCGCACAGATACATCACCGCCAGCGTGCCGATCAGCGAGAGCGGCACGGACAGGCTCGGAATAATGGTGGCGTAGAGATTGGCGAGGAACAGATACATCACCAGCACCACCAGCACCACCGACATCAGCAGTTCGAACTGCACGTCGCGCACGGAGGCGCGGATCGTGGTAGTCCGGTCGGTGACGATCCGGACATTCAGCGCGGCGGGCAATGAGGCCTGCAATTGCGGCAGCAAGGCCTTGACGCTGTCGACCACCTGGATCACGTTCGCGCCCGGCTGGCGCTGCACGTTCAGGATGATGGCCGGGGTCGAGTCGACCCACGCGCCGAGCTTGGTGTTCTCCGCGCCCTGCACGATGGTGGCGACATCCGTCAGCATCACCGGGCGGCCGTTCTTGTAGGCGATCACCGCGCTCTTGTAGGCGTTGGCATCGGTCAACTGGTCGTTCGCATTGATCGTGTAGGCGCGCGTCGGGCCGTCGAAGTTGCCTTTCGGGGTATTGACGTTGAGGTTCGAAATGGTGGTGCGCAGATCGTCCAGGTTCAGACCGTACGCGGCCAGCGCACGCGGATTGGCCTGAATCCGCACAGCCGGGCGCTGACCGCCCGACAGACTCACCAGACCCACCCCCGCGACCTGCGAAATCTTTTGTGCGAGACGCGTATCGGCCAGGTCCTGCACCTGCGTCAGCGGCATGGTCTGCGAGGTGAGGGCGAGCGTGATGATCGGCGCGTCGGCCGGATTGACCTTGGCGTAGATCGGCGGCGCAGGCAGATCGGACGGCAGCAGATTACCCGCGGCGTTGATGGCCGCCTGGACTTCCTGTTCGGCGATATCGAGCGGCAGGTCGAGACTGAACTGCAGTGTGATGATCGACGAGCCCGCCGAGCTTTGCGACGACATCTGGTTCAGCGACGGCATCTGCCCGAACTGGCGCTCGAGCGGCGCGGTGACGGATGAAGTCATCACATCCGGGCTCGCGCCCGGATAGAAGGTCTGCACCTGGATGGTCGGGTAGTCGACTTCCGGCAACGCCGAGAGCGGCAGGAAGCGCAGCGCGACGAGCCCGACCAGCATGATCGCCGCCATCAGAAGGGCGGTGCCGACCGGGCGCAGAATAAAGGCGCGGGATGGATTCATGCGAGTTCAGTCAGCCTTTATTCCGAAGCTTGCGCCGCGTGTTTGTGATGATGCGCATGCGCGCCGGATGCGCCCCACGCACCTGACGCCCCGTGTGCGCCAGCAGCACCGCGTGCCCCCGAGGCACCGCGCGGACGGTCAGCGGGAATGGTGATCTTCGCGCCTTCCTTCAGACGGTCGGAGCCGTCGATCACGACCCGCTCGCCCGTTTGCAGGCCCGAGGCGATGCTGGTGCGCTCGCCATCCACGGGGCCGATCTTCACCGGCCGCACGGTGACCGTGCTGTCGTCCTTGACGACATACACGAACTGACCCATCGAGCCGTTCAGCACGGCGGAGGTCGGTACGATCACGGCGTCGTGAATGGTATCCACCAGCAGCCGCGCGTTGACGAACTGATTTGGGAACAGCAGGTTGTCCTGGTTATTGAACATGGCGCGCAGCTTGAGCGTGCCGGTGGTCGTGTCGATCTGGTTGTCCAGCGTCTCAAGTGTGCCGCCCGCAAGCGACGTGGTATTGCTGCGGTCGTATGCGGTCACCGAGAGCTTCGCGCCCGTTTGCACCTGCTTCATGATTTGCGGCAGATTGTCTTCGGAGACGGTGAAGATCACGCTGATCGGCTGCAGCTGGGTAATCACGACAATGCCGTTGGTCAGGCTGGGCGTGACATAGTTGCCCGGATCGACCTGGCGCAGACCGACGCGGCCCGACACGGGCGCGGTGATGCGCGCGTAGATCAGATCGAGCTTGTAGGTGTCGATGTTGGCCTGATCCGACTTCACCGTGCCGATGTATTGCTGGACCAATGAGGCCTGGGTGTCGACCTGCTGGCTCGCGATCGAATCCTGCGCGAGCAGCGTCTGATAGCGTTTCAGATCGAGGCGCGCGGTCTGCAGCAGTGCCTGGTCGCGCGCCAGCGCGCCCTCGGCATTTTCAAGCGAGATCTGATACGGGCGCGGATCGATCTGCGCGAGCAGGTCGCCCTTCTTGACCATCTGGCCTTCCTGGAAGGCGACCGTCTGCAGTGTGCCGCTCAACTGGGTCTGCACGGTGACGGTGGCGAGCGGCGTGACCGTACCGAGCGCCGTCAGCACGACCGGCATCTCGCCTTGCGTCGCCGTCGCGACGTGGACCGGCTGCGGCTGGTTGCCGAACGCGCCGCCGCCGCGGCCGTGCCGGCCACTGCCTTCACTCTGCTGGCTCGCGCCGCCGGCCGGCGCACCCCACGGATGCCAGCGCCACACGACGATACCCGCCACCACCAGTGCAGCGACGATCAGTCCGATAGTGCGCCCCCGATGCCGTTTGCCGCTGCTCCTCATCTGGCCGGCCCCGACGGTGGATGGTTGTGCCGGAGCGGGTGTGCGTGAAGTTTCGGGTTGCTGTTGTTGGTCGTCCATCGGTTCGATCAGGTGGCTGGCTTAAAGTTACGTGAGACGTATGGGATGCAACGCAGATGTTCAGCGCGTAGCGACGCGCGATGCGGGAAAAATCCTGCTGCAACGCGGTTTCGTGACAGTGACGCAGACTGTGACAGCTGCCTGATGGGACCCACACCCTATTGTCTTGTGGCGCGGGCCGGACATAGCAAGCTAGACGAAAGCATGATCCTACGTCCCTGGCTTCCATACCGTCCAGTGGCGTATTTTTCGGTTGGTTACGCGTGTAACACCGTGCCGGCGGTCGCGTGAGACGCGTGCCGGCGACGGTGCTGCGGCTCCACATTCAGAGCCTGGCGGTGCCGCTCAGGTATCCAGCCGGCGGCCCGGCGTGCCGCCGATTTCGAGGGCGATCCTGGAGATGCACTCCAGCAGCAGGGGAGCCGCGCGCGTGATCAGCCAGTCGCGTGGGCACTGTTGTGACGAGCCACCGCAATTGACTGCATAGCGTTCGCCGGATGGCCCGACGAAGCCGGCCGCAATCGCATTGAGTCCCTCGTGCCATTCGCCGGTTGCAATCGCAAAGCCTTGGGCGGCGGTTTCGCGCAGGGACTGGTCGAGGCGGCCGCTTATGTATCCCCACTCGTCGCCTTCGGCTGCCTGCAGTCCGAGCAACAGCTTCTGGCGCTCGGGTTCGGCGAGCACGGCGAGGTACGCGCGGCCCACGGCGGTGCGGCTCAGGTTCATCCGCGAGCCCACCTCGAGTCGCGACACGAGGACGGCCGAGCGTGGCTTGATGGCGTCGATCGCCACCATGTCGAGCCGGTCGCGCACGGCGAGATGCACGGACAGCGAGGTGCGCTCGGCAAGTTCGATCAGAAACGGCCGCGAGCGGGCGCGGATATCGAAATTACGCAGAAAGCCGTTACTCAATTCCAGAACGGACGAAGTCAGCACGAATCGTTCGCTGTCCGGCAGGCGAAACAGGAATCCGGCACTGACCAGCGTGGCGGTGATCCGCGACACGGTCGGCTTGGGGATGCCGGTGAGTTCGGTCAGTTCGCGATTGCTGAGCGGGGAGTCCGCTGCCGCGATACAGCGCAGGACAGTCAAGCCGCGCGCGAGCGCGGTGACTTCGTCTCCTGAGCCATCTTTTTCCCTGACGGGATCGGTACCGCGAGGGAGCAAGGTTTCGTCAGTCATCTCGTTTTTGTGAAACTGCGTTTCAATTTATGCATTCGTGCTGTTCAACCGAACCCAAGGCGGCAGGACCGAACGTGCACCATAGTGACGCATGCTGACCCTATTTCCTAAGACAAATCATTGTAATAGAAGGGTGTGGCCCGGAAGTCCCGCTTTCATTAGATTTTGCTTGACTTAGTCAGCATAACCGTAAAAAATGGAACCACATTTCGAAAGGAAGGCTTGCGTGTGAGCGCGGTTGAGTTGCGCACGCCGGTCTAGCTTTGCCCGACATGCTGTATAGCCCGGGCCAGCAAGGCACCATCGGCAATTTGCGCATGGTGTCCCACCAAGCGGTACTTTCGAATCCCCTCTCTCAGGTTCTAGCACGGCCCTCGGAATGGCTAGAACTTTTTAAGGCGTCACGGTCACGTGACGCCTTTTTTTTCGCCCGCAAACCCGTTACTGGCGGGTTGAAACGAAAACAGCACCATAGATATCACATGGCTGCCTTACTTTATTTAATGCGTAATGAATAGCTTTTGAATAGCTTTGCGCGTTGACGGTTTGCGCGCGTCTAGCGTGTCACGAGCGCGACGGTCGCGATGCCGAGCACCGTCATGATGAGCGAGGTCGACACGTGAATCGCAATTTCGCCTGCGGCCCAGCCTAAACGTCCTTCCTGCAGGCGCTGCACGACTTCGGCGGAGAAGGTCGAAAACGTGGACAGTCCGCCCATCAGCCCGGTAATGACGAAGAGCCGCCACTCGGGTGCGAGTTCCGGCAAGCGCGCAAAAAAGGCTATGGCGACGCCGATGATGTAACCGGCGATCACATTGGAAGCAAGGGTGCCGAGCGGCAGGGCGGGGAACAACCCGTTCAGACGCATACCGAGAAACCAGCGGAACAGTGAACCCAGTGCACCGCCAATACCCACAGCCAGAATAGATAAATACATGAAAGGACGCCCGGCAAGGCCGCAAGGTCGACAAACCGGGGTGAGCGCGAGACAGGTGGTGTCCGCCCTCATCCGGGCATGCAGGCATCATCAGCCACAGGTGGGCGGTTAAGGGAGAATGCCATCTCCAGCGGGCGATTTTATCATCGACGCAGGCATGTGGGGACAGGTGCAACGGCGGTCGGTGGGAGGGCTGTCAATGCGTCACGCATGTGGACCGGGGCGGTCGCAGGGAGGGTAGGCGCAATCCCATGCCACCCGTCTTGGCGCTACGCCGACGGCCTTTGTCATCCATGCCAAACGCCGACATAATGTATCGTTCCCAGCGTGGCCTGCCGGGCTTCCGAACTCTTTCGCGTACGCATGAGACTGACAACCAAAGGGCTGTTGCTGATCGCGATTCCTGCCGTGTTCGAGCTCGCCCTGCTGTCGGGGCTGGTCGGGGCGCAGGTGGACGCTGCGCAGGCCGAGCGTTGGGCGGCCCACAGCGAGGACGTGCTGCGCCAGACCACGGCGATTCTGCAGCCGGTGCTGCTCGATTCGGTGCGCCTGCGCGGGGCGGTGCTCAGTAACAACGCCGATGTCGCGACGCCCGTGGCGCTATGGATGGACGTCGACCGCCGCATCGACCAGTTGGCCGATCTGGTGGCCGACAATCCTGCCCAGGTAGAACGCGCCGTGCAGATCCGTCAATCCGTGCAGGCGTACCGGCAATGGTCGGACCGCGTGCAGGACCTGTTGCATTCCGGGCGCCGGCGCGATGTCATCGAACGTTTCAGCGAACTGGCGAGTACCGATGTGCTCGACCGGTTCCGTTCCCAGATCGCGGCATTCCAGAACGAGGAGCGTCTCCTCGATGCCCAGCGCACGAACGAGGCCGAGGCTGCGCATGAGCGGCAACTGGTGCTGATCGTGGCCGCCGTGCTCGGCTCGCTGCTGTTTGTCGCACTGGCCGTATGGCTCTTCACGCGCGGCGTGCGGGGACGGCTCGCGCTGCTCTCCGACAACGCCGGACGGCTGGCCAGCAACGAACCGCTCGCACCAATCGATCATGGCTCCGATGAAATCGCGCGGCTCGATCACACGCTGCACGAGACGAGCCGGCGCCTGCTGGAGGCGGAACGGATCCATGCGCGCTTTCAGTCCGATCTGGCGCGCCGCGCCAATGAACTGACGGCCATCAATGAGACGCTACGTCAGCAGACCCAGGAAAACGAGATGTTTATCTACAGCGTGTCGCACGATCTGCGCGCACCGCTCGTCAACCTGCAGGGCTTCTCGAAGGAGCTGATCCATGCGTGCGACGATCTGCGTGCGGCGGTGCGGCAGTCATCGCTGACGCCGGCGCGGCGGCAACATATCGAGCGGCTGATCGACGAGGATATCGGCGAGGCCTTGCACTACCTGCAAACCGCGGTGCTGCGCGCTTCGCACATTATCGACGCGCTGTTGCGGCTCTCGCGCGTTGGGCGCGTCGAGTATCGCCGCCAGCAGGTGCGTGTGCGTGACATCGTCCAGCGCGTGACCGATGCGATGCAGGTGTCGATCCGGGCCCGCCGGGCGCGCGTGGTCGTCCACGATCTGCCGTCGGTGTGGGGCGATCCGACTGCGCTCGAGCAGGTATTTGCGAATCTGCTGGGCAACGCGATCAACTACCTCGATGCATCGCGCGACGGGCGCGTCGAAATCGGTACGACGCCGGCTCCGCCAGGCGTTCATTCACTACGCATTTTCTATGTGAAAGACAACGGGCTCGGCATTCCAGCTATTGCGATTCCGCGTCTGTTCAACGCGTTTCAGCGCCTGCACGGCAACGTCGCAACCGGCGAGGGGATCGGGCTGGCGCTGGTGCGCCGCGTGGTGGAGCGGCATGGTGGCCGGGTCTGGGCGGAGTCGACCGAAGGGGTTGGGACGACATTCTATTTTTCGCTTCCGGAAGCGGAGATTCGTGCCGTGCACAGCGAGCCGGAGATGCTGGCGCTAGGCGCGCCGGGGCTTAGTACGCGGTGAAGAGGCGGCGCGGCTTCAGCAGCTTGCTGGCGCGAATCGACCAATAGCAGCCGAATGCCACCAGAATGGTTGCGCCCACAATGACCATGTGCGGTGCGGGCCGCATGCCGAGCAGACCGTCCAGTGCGAACAGACCGCGTACCAGAATCAGCAGGGCGGCCCACAGCGAGAACGCGGCCTGCGCCAGCAAGCGAGTGCCGGTGAAGCGGCGCGCGCGGTTTTCGAGCGACCAGCGGGCCGGTGCGCGGCCACAAAAGAAAGCGATCGCCATGAGTACGATTGCGAGAATGACGACCCAATCTGTCAGTTCCATCGAAAGCTGCTCCAAAGTCAACCGTCGACTATAGGAACGCCGTTCGCCATGAACTATCGGACTAGTCTCAAATGCAGCGGGGTATGCGTTAGGTCAAGGACAGCGACGCGTTGGCAGACGCGCCGGCGTTCTCGCGTGTGGATGTAAGGGAAAGACGATGCGTCGGGCGCCTGCGTGGCGCGCCCGACGTATGAGGACGCTCAGAGTTCGATGCGCGTGCCAAGGACTACGAGGAATTGCCGCAGCCATTCAGGGTGCGCCGGCCATGCGGGCGCCGTGACGAAGTTGCCATCGGTGACGGCTGCGTCGACCGGAATGTCGGCGTAGTCGCCGCCTGCAAGTTTCACTTCCGGCGCGCACGCCGGATAAGCAGAAATTCGCTTGCCGCGAATCACGTCGGCCGCTGCCAGCAGTTGGGCGGCATGGCAGATCGCGGCGATCGGCTTACGCTGTTCCGCGAACTGGCGCACGAGGTCGATCACTTTCTGATTCAGACGCAGATATTCAGGGGCACGGCCGCCGGCTATCGCCAACGCGTCGTATTGACCGGGATCGACGTCGTCGAAGCTCGCATTCAGGGTGAACTGGTGGCCCGGCTTTTCCGTGTAAGTCTGGTCGCCTTCGAAATCGTGAATGGCTGTCTTGATGCGCTCGCCGGCCGACTTGCCGGGGCACACCGCGTCGACCACATGGCCGACCGCCTGAAGCGCCTGAAAAGGCACCATTGTTTCGTAATCCTCGGCGAAATCGCCAGTCAGGAACAGAATCTTCTTTGCTGCCATCGTATGCCTCCTGTTGAACTGCGGAACACATCGAACGTCCAGCGAGTCTACTCCAACGTGTTTGACAGTAGAGCGACTAACGCGTGCAGGATGCGCCGACGCTCGTATTGGCGTCTATATCTGCGTCCATTCGCGCTGAGGCCAGCGTCTCGCGCGCGGTCGCTTGACAGCCTGAAGTGCAGGGCGGGCAGCGCCAGGGCGTATCATGGGCTCGTTTACGTATGCGGAAGCCGCTCGTCGTGGCTCAGATTCCATAATGATTTCATTTAACCATCGCCCTCTCGTCCGCCGGCTTGTGTTTGCCGGGATCCTGCTGGGCGCGCTGGCCGCGTGCCAGAAAAATGACGCCTCGGCAGGGCAACTCGCCGGCAAGATGAACGATGCCGCGCAACAGGCCGGCCAGTCGCTCAACCAGGCCGCGAGCTACGTCGGCCAGCAGGTCGACACGGCGAAACAGAACGTCGAATCGGCCGCATCGGCGCCGACCATCACCATCGATCCTTCCGCACTCGCCTCGGGCGCGCAAGCCAATCTGCAGAACGCCGCCAGCGCGAGCAGCGCGGAACTCGACAAGGCTGCGTCGCTGACGGGCGCGGGCCTGCAGAATGCGGGCCGCAAACTGCAGCAGTGGTCCGACAGCACGGCGGGCTCGTCCGCATCCGCCGCGTCGAATGACAGCGGGAACGACAGCAGTGACGCACAAAAGCAGATGGACAAATGACCCCGAGCGGTCGTATGGCTGATGTGTCCATGACACGCGGCACGTGATTCGCCCGCGCGGTTTCATCAGCCTGGGTTTGACAGTGCAATTAAATGTAATTACTATGGTTACATATTGTCGTCGCCGGGCAGGTGTGTCTTGAATACGAGTAGCCGGTTTGCTTTTGCGGTCCATGTGCTGGCGTTATTGTCATTGCAGGAAGGTGTGCCGCTTTCGTCGGAGATGATTGCGGGCAGCGTAAATACGAATCCCGCGCTGATTCGCCGCTTGCTGACGATGCTCGCCGAAGCCGGGCTTACCACATCGCAGCTCGGTGCCGGCGGTGGGGCATTGCTGGCGCGTCCCGCCGCAACAATCACGCTGCTCGAGGTCTATCGCGCGGTCGACGATGCGCAAATGTTCGCGCTGCATCGCGAAGAGCCGAATCCGGCTTGCATGGTGGGGCGCAATATCCAGGTGGTGTTGCGCGGCATCATCGGGGAGGCGCAGCGGGCCATGGAGGCGTCGCTGGCGGGGCGGACTCTGGCCGACGCCACGGGTGACCTGATCAAGGCCGAGCGCCAGCGCGAACGTAAGCGGCGGCCGGCGGGATAGGACGTCAAGGATCATGCATGCGGTGCGCGTGACTTCGGACGAGGCGCGTGGGAGGCAGAATCAGTACGTAGGGGCAGGTAAAAGCAGCGACAAACGGGGGCAGTACCCCTCTTTTTTCCACTCTATATGTAATCAACACAGTTACATATAAGTCAATCACAGGAATATGCAAAATGAGCAACGCATTGAAGATCGCACTGTTTGGCGCAACGGGCATGATCGGTTCGCGGATCGCTGCGGAAGCGGCGCGGCGCGGCCATCAGGTAACGGCACTCGCGCGTAATCCCGAGCGCGTCCCGGCGGACGTCGCCAATCTGACGGCAGTGCAGGCCGACCTCCTCGACGCTGCCAGCGTTGCCGCGGCAGTGCGCGGACATGATGTCGTGGCCAGCGCGTATGCGCCGCCGCGCGAGGACGCCAGTCGTGTCGCGACCGCGACGCGCACGCTGGTGGAAGGCGTGCATGCGGCAGGCGTGAAACGCCTGGTGGTGGTCGGCGGGGCAGGCTCGCTGGAAGCGGCGCCCGGCAAACAACTGGTCGATATGGAAGGCTTTCCGGACGCTTATAAGGCAGTGGCGCTCGCACACCGCGATGCGCTCACGTTTTACCGCACGCTCACCGATCTCGACTGGACGTTCTTCGCCCCCGCAGCCCTGATCGCCCCGGGCGAGCGCACCGGCGTATTCCGCACGGCCGCCGACGTGCTGCTGGCCGACGCCAGCGGCAACAGCCACATTTCGGCGGAAGATTACGCGGTTGCATTCGTCGACGAACTGGAGCAGGGTCGCTTCATCCGCAAGATCGCGACGGCCGCTTACTGAGCGCGGCGGACTGCGGCAGATCGGGGTCGAGCCGGACGGCCCGACCCGCGCCGCGGTTGAGCGGTTCGTCACATCCCACCTGGACGCGCAAGTGTCCTAACATTCCGTTACGCATGGTCACGCGCGGCCGCGGCAAGTGCGGCTACACTTGCCGTCTCCCGTTTTTGCTACGAATTGCCATGAAATCATGCCAAAAGCGGTGTGAGTCCGGGGCTGCGCCGTCTACCGGCGGGCCATCGGCGTTTCGTACTGCCGCGCATTATTTCCATCTCCTGGATTCCGACCCCCGGCCTGACCGCGCCGGGCGCCTGCGGCTGCGGGCGTCCAGCTGGCCGCTATGCGTATGGTTGACCGGCTTGATCGTGCTGGCGTGCTTCGCGACGGTGCCGCGAGCCGCTCATGCGGCCGGCGCTGCCACCCCGGTCATTCCGGCCTTGCAGAGCCTGATCAATAGCGCCACCGTGACGGCGACACCCGCGTCGGATGCCGCATCGGCCGCTGAAGCGGCGTCCGCGCCGTCACCGGCGAGTCAGGCCGAACTCGCACGCTCGCTCGACAGTGTGATCTCGACGCTCGACAACGACCGTCAGCGCACGGCGCTCGTCGCCCAACTCAAGAAGTTACGCGAAGTCAGCCGCACGGTCGCACCGGCGCCGCCCGCGCAGCCAAATCCGGGTTTGCTGGGGGCGATTGCGTCGGGGATCGCGTCGTTCGAGTCCGGTGTGCATCAGGGCCGCACGCCCCTGCGTTATTGGGCGGGGCGCTTCAACGCGGCCGGCAACGAACTGTTCACGATCGTGACGAGCCAGGGCCCCGAGAGCCTCGGCAAAATCCTGCTCGACATGGCCGGCATGCTGGTCGGCTGGGGCCTCTGCGCGTGGGCCCTGATCTATGTACAACGCCGGCTGCACCAACGCTATCGCGTGGTGGTCGGACTCAAGCCCAATCCGTCGACCGGTGAACTGCTGATCTTCACGCTGCGGCGGGCCGGTCCATGGATTGTCGCGTTCGTGGCCGCACTGGTATTTGCGCGGGCCATGCCCGATTCGCTGGGTCGCACGCTGGGCATGGTGGTGGCCTATGCGATCGTCGCCGGCGCGGTGTTTTCCGCCATTTGTCTCATCATGTTTTCGTTGTTCGGCTCGGGTCATCGGCGCGTCGCGGTGCGCGTGCTGATCGAACATGCGCGCCGCCTGCTGTTCGTGATCGGCGTGTGCGCCGCGCTGGGCGATGCCGCGGTGAACTACGATGTCGAACACCAACTCGGTCCGAATCTGGCCGAACTGGTTTCGATGGTAGCGAACATGGTCGCTGCCATCCTGACCGCGTATTTCGCGCTGGTGTTTCGCCGGCCCATCGCGCATCTGATCCGCAATCGGGCCTACGAACCGCGGCATCAGCATAAAGCCGCGACCGACGCTTTCGATGTGCTCGCCTCGCTCTGGCATGTGCCCGTGCTGCTGCTGACGAGCGCGTCGGTGATCGCCACCATCGGCGGTTCGGGTTCGAACGAGAACGTGCTGCAGATTTCCGTGGTGACGGCGCTCTTCCTGGTGCTGGCATTCTTCCTGTCGGCCATCGTGTTGCGTGTGTCGCGGCCGCGCAATATCCGCCGGCACCGTCGCTCGCCTTATCTGAGACGGCTGCTGCAGTTCGTCGGGACCCTGGCAACGCTGTTCATCTGGCTCGGCTTTTTCGAACTGGCGGCGCGCCTATGGGGCGTATCGCTCGCGAGCGTGATCGAGGAAAACGTTGCGGCGCGCGGCATCGCGCATGCTGTCATGGCGATTCTCACCACCTGGTTCGTCGCCTGGCTGCTGTGGATCCTGTTCGATACCGCGATCAGGGAAGCGCTCACGCCAAGCCCGACACGCGGCAAATCGCGCAACGCCAGCACGCGCGCCCGCACCATGCTGCCGCTTGTGCGCAATGCGCTCCTGGTGATGCTGGTGACGGCGGCGGGCATCGTCACGGCCGCCAACCTCGGTATCAACGTGACGCCGCTCTTGGCCGGCGCGGGGGTAATCGGTCTGGCAATCGGCTTTGGCGCGCAGTCGCTCGTCACCGACCTGATCACGGGCTTGTTCATCATCATCGAGGACACCATCTCGGTCGGCGACTGGATCGACGTCGACGGTGGCCACGCGGGCACGGTCGAGCATCTGTCGATTCGCACCGTGCGGCTGCGCGACGGGCAGGGCGCGATCCATGCCATTCCGTTTTCGCAGATCAAGATCGTGAAAAACCTGTCGCGCGATTTTGCCTATGCTGTGTTCGAGGTGCGGATGAGTTTTTCCGCGGACGTCGATCAGGTCACCCAACTGATTCGCGAGGTAGGGGCCGATCTGATGGCCGATTTCCGCTATCGGCGTGAAATGCTGGGGCCGATCGAGGTTTGGGGACTGGACCGCTTCGACCCGAACTGGATGGTCGTGAAAGGGCAGATCAAGACGCGGCCGCTGCAGCAGTGGAGCGTGGCGCGCGCTTTCAACCTGCGTCTGAAGCGCAAGATGGACGAGGCGGGTATCGAGATTCCGGTGCCGCAAATGCGCATCTACACGTCGGCAAAGGATAGCGAGGGGCAGCCGCTGCCGGACGATGACCTGTCCGTGCCTGCCCACGCGCAGGAGCAGGTTACAACGCCACGTGGTGCGACGAGCGGCGTGCGTTCCGCCAGTCTGGCCATGGCGGCGCGCGACGTCTCGCATGAGCCGAGGCCCGCGCCGCCCTCAACCGGCCCCGAGCCGGTTGCGCCGCAGATTCCTACTGCCGGTGAGGTGGGAAAAAGCTAGCCGCGTATCGGCCGTCTCAGACGACGGCCGCTTCCGCGTGAGAAGGCGCGCGAGTAGCGGCAGCGAGCAGATCGTTCACATGCGTGGCGATCCGTGAACCTGCGACGCCGTAGATATGCAACGAGACGGCGGGCGCGTCGCTCGTGTTGCCGAGCCGATGAATGCCGCCGCGGCCGGCGCGCACGAACGACACGGCGCCGCGCGTGCGCGCATGCGTGCGAGTCTCGACCGCAAGCTGCTGCGGCTCATTCCAGTCATACACCGTTTCCGACAGGGCGCCGTCCAGTACCGCGTAGCCGCACCATGTCTGATGGGCATGCACGGGACTGGCCTGGCCGGGCATCCAGACCAGCGCGGCGATGGCGTAGCGGCCGAGTGGATCGGCGGCAAGCAGATGGCGCCGGTAGCACTCGGCCGATCCTTCGCGTTGTTGCGGCGTGAGTAGCGCCGGGTCGGCGCACGCTGCGCCAAGCGCCGCTCTGACGCGGCGTGCGAAGGCCGCACCGTGTGACGGGTCGACGCCGCCGGCGGCCGGCGCGAAGGCGGCATCGAGCGCGTCGCACAGACGTTCAAGTGAGCAGCCCGCGCGCGGCGATATTGCAGCTGATGCAGGCAAGACCCGGGCGGCTTCGGGCGGCATCGAAAAGTGCGGATGCGAGGTCGCGGAGCGGTCGACGGCGGACAGGGAAGTATCGTGGCTCATAGGGGCGGCGCAGGCGCGGAGATCGGTTAGCGGACAGGAATATTTATACCGGTTTGCGCGAAGAAAGAGTTTTCCTATAATTCCCCCATAACTGGATAAAGTAGAATAATTTTCTACTTGGGGGTGCTCATGGGAATGGATATCATCGATCGGAAGCTGCTGGAGTTGCTCCAGCAAGACGCGACCATGCCGATCGCCGAACTCGCGCAACGCGTGAATCTGTCGCAGACGCCGTGCTGGAAGCGCCTGCAGCGGCTCAAGGAAACCGGCGTGATCCGCGCCCAGGTGGCGCTGTGCGATCCGCGCAAGCTCGGCGTGGGCGCGACGGTATTCGTCGCGGTGCGGACCAACCAGCATACGGAAGCGTGGGCGGCCACGTTCACACGCGCCGTAAAGGACATTCCCGAAGTGGTGGAGGTCTATCGCATGAGCGGCGAGACCGATTATCTGCTGCGTGTGGTGGTCTCGGATATTGACGACTACGATCGGGTCTACAAACTGTTGATCGCCGCGGTGCCGCTCTATGACGTGAGTTCGAGCTTCGCCATGGAGCAGATCAAGTATTCGACGGCGCTGCCGGTGCGGGCGTCGGCGGTGACGGAAGGGCGCTAAAGCAGCAGACCTCTGGCGAGCCGCAAGCTGGCGTTTTGCAATGGGCGATTACGTTGCGGGCAGCGTGAACTGAAACGTGACGCCCCGCCCAGGGACACCGGCAACCCACAGGCGTCCACCATGCGACTCGACAATCGAACGGCTGATGCGCAGTCCCATGCCGGTGCCGTGTGGTTTGGTGGTGAAGAACGGATCGAAAATCTGTTCCGCCAATTGCGGCGGAACCCCGCTGCCGGTATCGCTGACTGAAACCAGAATCTGCTCTTTTTCAGCGCGCCGCGACCGGATCACCATCTCGCGTGTGCCGTCGACGTCCTTCATCGCTTCGATGCTGTTGACGATCAGATTCATCGCCACCTGCTGCAACTGCACCCGATCGCCGACGATCTGCGGCAGGTCGGCGGCCAGTTCCGTGCGCACCGATATGTTGTACCGCATCGCTTCGCCGCGCAGGAGTCCGACGGTTTCCCGAATGATCTCGCTGACACCGAAAGCCTCCCGATTCAGCATGCCTTTTTCGAACTGGCTGCGGATTCTGGCGACGATCTGCGCAGCGCGTTCTCCATCTCGCACCATGTTGGCGGCAGCCGCCCGCGCTTCATCGAGGTTGGGTTGCGCGCGATCGAGCCATCGTACGCAGGCGTTGGCATACGTGATGGCACCGGTGATCGGTTGATTGATCTCATGCGCGAGCGATGCCGTGAGTTCGCCCATGGTCGTGACGCGGTTGATACGGGCGAGATCGGTCAGCGCCTGGCGCAGGGCCTCTTCCGCGCGCGTGCGTTCCGTGATGTCGCGCACGGCGCCGACAAAGTCGAGATTGCCGATCTGCACCGCCCGGCCCGTGGCGTGGACGTGTTTGATTCGGCCGTCCGGCATCATCAGACGATGTTCGCTGTCGAAAGCCTTCTTTTCCCTGATCGCTGCGTCAAGCGCCAGTCGGACCGCATCCCGGTCTTCTGGATGCATGCGTTGCAGGGCGAGATTCACCGAAGCCTGAACGCCCCGGTCGTATTCGAGGATGTTGTAGCTTTCCTCCGACCAGTAATACTCGCCGCTTGCGATACTCCAGCCGAAACTGCCGGTGTGGCTGATCCGTTGCCCTTGAGCGAGGAAGGCTTCGCTGCGTTGCAAATCGGTATACAGGGCGGCATTTTCCAGCGAAATAGCCGCTTGCGATGCCAGCAATTGCAGCACGGCGACCCGGTCCGACGTGAAGACACGGGGTGCCAGATTGTTCTCCAGATACAGTGCGCCCACCAGCTTCGCCTGTCTGACGATGGGCAGGCACAGCACGGATCGCGAACGGTTGTGCCGCACATACGCGTCTTCGGAATACACGCTATCGCCCGAGGCATCGTCGAGCAGGACGCCCGTCTGTGTCCGCATCACGTAGTGCAGGGCGGATTGCGGCAGGTCAGACGGCGTGATGGCGGCTTGCCGAACCGCCACCTCGATCTTGCCGGGTCCGCAGGTCGCCTCCGCTTCGATCTGCGGCTCGCCGCCCTGCGTGCCACCGCGCAGAAGAATGAGGAGACCGCGCCCGGCGCCGGCGTTCTCAACCGCGAGCCGCAGCAGCTTTTCGATCAGCCGCGGCAGGACGATCTCGCTCGACAATGCCTGGGATACCTTGATAACCGTGGCCAGATCGAGCAGCCCGGCCGGCGCCACGATCATGCCCGTCGATCCCGTCGATGCGTGTTCGTCCCTGATTTGCGGATACATCTGGTCGAGCTGCCTGACTTTGCCATCGGCTCCCCAGTTGAGATAACCGTGACGGGCATCGCGCAGGTAGGCACGCGCAGTCTTGTCGAATCCTCTCGACGCATAAAAGCGCGCCGCCATTTCATTGGCGACCGCTTCATTGTGCACAAAGCCATTCGCCCGCGCCGAGCGGATGGCTTGTTCATAGAGTTGCTCGGCGTTGAGACAACGCCCTTCGATACGGGCGATTTCCGCGCCCACCAGGGCCGCGCGATTGTCGAAGTTTTCCGGGCAATGCTCTGCCCATATTTCGAGCTGCTTATGGTGATCCACTAGCGCCTCGAAGTGCGCCTGCCGCGAGCCGCCCGTTGCAGAATCGAAGGCGGCAGCCCGGGCGAGCGCGCTGTAAAAGTGATGCTCCGCGACTTCAAAGTAGGAGTGCGATGTCGCGAGGAGTCGTTCGGCATTCAACGATGCCTGGATCGCCGCAGGATAGTCTTCCGCAAAGAAGCGTGCCTGCAATTTGCGAATCCAGTACCAGCACTCCGGCCTCGCCAGGATCGCGTTGCCTGATAGATGACGCTCGAACTGGCGCTCGTCGAACTGATCGTCATTGAACGAGCCGAACTGGCTCGTCAAACCGCGAAGCGTGCGGATGAGCGCGAGCTGTGTAGTGATGTGGTCGATGACCCGGCCAAAGCGCGCATTTTCTGCGAACGCGAGGCCGGCCTCGGCCTCGCGCTGCACCTCGGCCAAAGGGTCTCCCGTAGCGAGCAGATTGGTGTTCAGGTGGTGGCAGCTATACGCCGCAAAAGTCAGATCACCGCTTCTGTTCGCGGTGTCGAAGGTGCGCCGTACGAGCGCTCGCCCGGTCTTGACATGTCGCTTCCAGGGCATGACACAGTTGCCAAAACGCAGATAGACGCGTGCCTGATAACGGTGCAATCCGTGCTTCTCAACCAGATCGTAGCCGAGCTTGCCAAACTGGAAGCCGGTTTCATAGTCGCCGAAACGCGGCCCGGCGAGCATCCCCAACGACACGTACGCGAAGCACGATGCGTCGCTGTTGCCGTGCTCGAGGCTCATGCCCACGATCCGGCACAGCACGAGCGCATACAGGTTCGCGTCGGTGAACATCGCCGACATGGCGACCTCGGTGAAAACATCCAGAACATCGAGGACGTCCGCATCGGTAATCAAGGGCAGATCGACCAGCTCGCCAATTCTTGGGGGTTCCACCAGTGAGCGGATCTGAGCGTATTCCCGCGATACTTCCTCTCGGCTGGGATGAGGCGTCCACGCCTTGCCGTGACCGGTCTGATAGTCGATGAATACTTCCACGCCGCGATCGCTGCGGCCCAGCAGGTCGTAGAGCGTCAGGCGCAAACGGGTGACGAGTGCGGTATCGTGCGCGCCGGTTGCCCGCTCGGCCAGCATGGAGAGCCGGCGTTCCGCGGGCGCCATATTGGCGCTCAGCAATTCGCACTCGGCCAGCAGACATTCGAGCGGGAAAACAAGGCCGTAATTGCGACTCCAGATATCGTCGGTCAACAAGGCGCGTCCGGCATGCAGGTACGTGAGTGCCGAGGCGTAAGCCGTGGAAATCTTGGCGCGTCTACCGGCGATGAGATCCAGTTCGGCAATGCGCTCACGCTCGGCAACGGAGGTGATCAGATGAGCGCCACGGTTGAGCTGGTTGACGATCTCGAAGATGCCTTCCTCGAGTTTGTCTGGCGCGGTATGCGAGGCCATCAGCATGCCGATGCGCAAATGCGTTTGCGCCTGCAGTTCTTGAGGAATGAGCGAATAGGCCGCTTCCTGCACGCGGTCGTGGAGGAACCGGTAAGCGTCTTCCGAGCGGAAAATGAGGCCCGTTCGGACTGCTTCCCATAGCTGTTCATGCATGGTCTCGCTCGAGTCCTCGCACACCCTGCGCAGCATGGCGAAGTCGGCGCTGTTGCCGAGGCAGGCAAGCTGCTGCAGGGCTGTTTGCGTGTCGACGGGCAGGCGGTTCAGCTTCCCCACCATGAGGTCGACGACATTGTCGGTGTAACCCTTGGCGTGAATCCGGCTCAGGTCCCAGCGCCATTGCCCTGCGGTGTGGTCGAAAACGAGCAGTCCCTCTTCGAAGAGCGCCGACAAAAACTGAATGGCGAAAAACGGATTGCCGGAGGTTTTCTTCTCGACCAGTTCCGCCAATGGACCCGCATGGTCCGCTTCACAATGAAGCGAATGGGCAATGAGCTGCTGCAGGTCATACCGGGTCAACGGCGTGAGTACGATGTTCTGCCAGACCGCGCCGGCCTCGCGCATGGCTTGCAGCTTGCGCATCAACGGATGGGTGGAGGCGACTTCGTTGTCCCGGTACGCGCCGATCAGCAGCAGATTTTTCATGTCTGGATGCGTGAGCAGATCTTCCATCAGATCCAGCGTGGCCGCATCGAGCCATTGCAGATCGTCGAGGAAGAGGGCAAGCGGATGCTCGCGCGTGAACACGCCGATCAGGCGGCGGAAGACGAGCTGGAAGCGGCTTTGCGCATCCTGTGGCGGCAGGGTTGGAACCGGCTGCTGCTCGCCGACGATGAGCTTCAACTCCGGGACGAGATCCACCATGAGCTGTCCATTCGGACCGAGTGCCTCGCGGATGGCATCGCGCCAGCGGCCCAGCTCGGCTTCGCTCTTCGCAAGGATGGGACGGATGAGACTCTGGAAGGCTTGCGCGAGCGTTGCATACGGGATGTCGCGCTTGTACTGGTCGAATTTGCCCGACACGAACAGACCTCGCGGCGCAACGAGCGGCTTATGCAGTTCATTGACCACAGCGGATTTGCCGACACCTGGATAGCCGGAAACGAGCACCAGTTCCGGCCGGCCTCCACCTACCACACGATCGAACGACGCCAGCAGCGTATCGATCTCGGAGGCCCGTCCGTACAGTTTCTCGGGAATCAGCAGCCAGTCCGGCGTGTCATGCGCGCCTGGCGGGAATGCGTCGATGCGGCCACGCGTTTCCCATTGCGCGAGACACCGCTCGAGATCGCGCTGCAGGCCTACGGCCGTCTGGTATCGCTCCTCGGCCGTCTTGGCGAGGAGCTTCATGATGATGGCCGAGACCGGAGCGGGCATATCGGGCGCCCGTTCGAGAGGCGGCACGGGCTGCCTTGCGATCTGGCAATGCACCCATTCCATCGGATCAGAAGCGGTAAACGGCAGGCTGCCCGTTGCCAGTTCGTACAACGTGACACCCAGAGAATAGAGGTCGCTGCGCGAATCGATCGAGCGGTTCATGCGCCCGGTCTGTTCGGGCGACATGTAGGCGAGGGTACCGGCAATGATCTCGGGTGAGACGGGCGGCAGACGCTCGCGGGGGAGCCGTGACGCGATGCCGAAGCCGGTGAGCCACACGCGCCCGGCACTGTCGGCGAGCGCGTTGGCAGGTTTGATGTCCTTGTGGATGAGGCCTTGCCGATGCACTTGGCCCAGTGCTACCGCCAGACCGATGGCGATCCGCAGGAAGCGGATGGTGTCGAGCGGGCGCCCGTTGTGCTGTTCGACGAGTCGATCCAGCGGTTCGCCGCCTGGATCCTTGAGGATGAGGGCTGCTCGCCCCTGGTGGCGGGTCAGCGCAAGCGGTTGGGCGGCCCAGGCCGCATCGAGTTCGGCCGCCAGCGACCATTCGTGTTCAAGGCGCCGCAGGCACTGCGGAGACGGCTGTTCGGCGGCCAGCACCCGCGCCAGGACCGGCATCGCGTTGCCGGGGGCGCTGCCGCGATAAAGCGTGAAATCCGCCTCCTCGCGAAGCGGCGCCAACCTGTACTCGGAATTCTCTGCCATTGAGCACACCCGTGTTGTCAGGAAGAAAAGCCGCATCCTTCACACCGCGAGGAACGGGCTCCTGAAATTCCGCCATCGTGAGCCATGCTATCGTCAATTCAACGGACGCGCCGATATCGGGTGCGGCGGGCGCCTGATCACGAGGCATGAGGCGTGTCGCATACCCGTACGTCATCCCCGTCCGCCTCGGAGCGACACGCTGCCGAAGCGGGGCCGGTGGCTCCCCGCGGGTATCCGCGTGACGCAGGCGGGGGTCGCTTGGCACGCTGCGCCAATCAATGGCACTATGGGGGCCACTTGCTAGGTTCCTACTCAGCCGCATCATTGATCGGGAGAGAGAGCGATGGCCGAACGACCGACTTCCAGCGCGTCCCCAGTCCGTTCGCTGGTCCTGATTGCCGTGGTCGTGGCCGCGCTGGTCGCGGCCTTTGCCTTTACGGCCGGCTGGCTTTCGCCCACACGCCTGACACCGGCCAAAATCGTCGACGCGCTGGCGCCCCCAGGTGGCCCAGCTCTCGGGTTCCGGCGCAATCACGCCAAGGGCATCTGCTTTACCGGCACCTTCGAATCGAATGGCGCGGCGGCGGCCTTGTCCAAAGCACCGATGTTTGCCGCGGGCTCCTATCCTGTCACCGGACGTTTCAATCTTGCTACGGCAGACCCCAAGGCGCCGGACGCCACGGTTCGGGTGCGGGGCCTCGGGTTGCGCATCGTCGGGCCGGATGGCAGCGAATGGCGCTCGGCCATGATCGACGCACCCATCTTCGCGGTCTCCACGCCGCAGGCTTTCTACGCGCTCCTCAAGGCCGCAGCCGACAAGAGCGATCCGGACGCCATGAAGCATTTCATCGGCGCTCATCCGGAGTTCGGCGCCTTCGCGGCGTGGGCGGGCAGCGCGCCGTGGACGGCTTCGTTTGCGCAGGAGCAGTACAACAGCCTCAACAGCTTCATCTTCACCAATGCCGAGGGGCAGGACCAGGCCGTGCGCTGGTCCTTCGTGCCTGCCGAAAAGCCCGAAGCCGTCACGCCCGACCAGTTGAAGGCACGCGGCGACGGCTTCCTCGACGCGGATATCACGCAGCGCGTGCACAACGCACCACAGAAATGGACGCTGGTCGTCACGGTGGCCAATCCCGGCGACCCGACCGCCGACCCCACCAAGGCCTGGCCGGAAGATCGACGCAAAGTGGAGGCGGGTACGCTGGTGGTCAACGCGATCGAACCCGAACCTGACGGCCCGTGCCGCGATCTCAACTTCGATCCCACCGTCTTGCCGGCCGGCATGCACGTCTCGGACGATCCGTTTCCCGCCGCGCGCTCAGCAGCCTATTCCGTCTCGTTCAACCGGCGCACCGCTGAGGATAAGGACTATCCGCACCATCCGGCGGCAGGAGACACGCCATGACCCCGATCCACGACCGCTTTACACCATTGCAGCGTGCGCTTCACTGGCTCATGGCAATCTGTATTCTGGCGATGCTGTTCATTGGTGTCGGAATGGTGTCCACCGTGCGCCCGGACTATCTTTCGCTGGTGTCGATCCATAAGCCCCTGGGTGTGGTGATTCTCGTGCTGGCGCTGATCCGGCTGGTGGTCAGGCTGATGCGCGGCGCGCCGCCGTTGCCGGCCTCAATGCCGGAGCCCATGAAGCTCGCCGCCTACCTTTCGCATATCGCGTTCTATCTGCTGATGATTGGGCTGCCGCTGATAGGGTGGGGCATGCTGTCGGCCGCGGATTATCCCGTGGTGGTGTTCGGGATCACGCTGCCGCATATCCTGCCGCACAGCAATGGATTGCACACGCTGCTGTGGAACGCGCACAGGGTCCTCGCGCTGTGTTTCTTTGCGCTGATCGTGGTGCATCTGGCAGCGGCGCTGCTGCACGCGCTGGTCAGACGTGACGGGGTATTCCAGGCGATGTCGCCCTGGCGGTGACGCAAAAAGACGGATGCCTGCGGCGGTGAACAGGGACCACTCGAGGTGGTCCCTTCGCTTTTGCATTTCTGCGGCGTGCATGAACGAGCGCCGCTCATCGGCGCACCGTGCAGGCTGTCAGCCGGCGAGGAAGGCGGCGTAGCGCTCCATATCGACGTTGCCGCCGCTCACGATCACGCCGACGCGCTTGCCTTTCAACCGGTCCTTGATGGCGCGCGCAGCGGCGAAGCCAAGACAACCTGTCGGCTCGACCACCATTTTCATACGTTCTGCGAAGAATCGCATGCAGGCCACCAGCTGCTCGTCGGTGACGGTAAGGATGTCGTTGACATCGCGCTTGATGATCGGAAACGTGTACTGGCCCAGATGCTGGGTCTGAGCGCCATCCGCGATGGTTTTAGGCGTCTCGATGTGAACGATCGAGCCGGCTCTGAACGATTGCTGACCGTCATTGCCGGCTTGCGGTTCGACGCCATAGATCGTGCAGCCCGGCGCGAGCTCACGCGCCGCGAGTGTCGATCCCGCCAGCAATCCGCCGCCGCCGAGACAGACGAACAACGCGTCGAGCGTGCCGACTTCTTCGATGAGTTCCTTGGCGGCCGTGCCTTGTCCGGCGATGACATCCGGATGATCGTAGGGCGGAATCAGCGTCATGCCGTGTTTCTCGGCGAGATTGCGGCCGATCTCTTCGCGGTCTTCCGTGTAGCGGTCGTAGGTCACGACGTTTCCGCCATAACCTTTGGTGGCGGCGACTTTCGCGGCCGGCGCATCCAGCGGCATGATGATGGTGGCGGGAATGCCCAGCAGCTGCGCCGATAGCGCGATGGCCTGGGCATGATTGCCGGATGAGAACGCCACCACGCCCGCCGCGCGCTGACGGGCGTCGAATCTCGACAGCGCGTTCATGGCGCCGCGAAACTTGAACGCCCCCATCCGCTGGAAATTCTCGCATTTGAAGAAAATCTCCGCGCCCGTCTCTTCGTTGGCAGTGCGTGAAGTCATGACCGGTGTGCGGTTTGCGAGGCCCGCGATTCTCTCGGCGGCGGCGGCAACGTCCGTGTAAGTCGGAAGAGTCAGCATGATTTGTCCATCAATAGTTCAGTGCGTCGGACGACGCGTGATTGCGGGCCTGTTACCACGGCCATGAAAGGGCGAAGCCAAGATTCGCCTGGCAAGCGCGATCAAACAGCATGCGGGCAACCTTCAGGTCTTGAAGCGCGAGGCCGGTCATGTCGAATACGGTAATGTCGTCGCGTCCACGCGTGAATGGAGCCTGGCTGGTCAGCAGATCGCCGAGCTCCGTGCACGGCGTTTCCGGCGCCCATTGCAACTCGCCCAACTGGCTCGCTTGCGGGCGATCGTCGACGAACAGGCGAGCGCGTTGCACGAGGCCGGCGGGAAGTTCGCGCTTTCCTTGGGTATCGGCACCGACGCAGTTCAGATGCGTGCCTGCTTGCACCGCGTCCAGATCGAACAGCGCGCCGGCGCCTGGCGTCGCGGTAATCACGATGTCGCTGTCTGCTACCGCGGCGTTGCGATCAGATGCGGGCGCGATGTTGCAGCGGTTAAAGAAGAGCGCTTCAAAAGCCGGAACGGGCTGACCCGTGGCGCTCACATAGCGCACGTTGTCGAGCGCGGGCATCAGCCGGAGAGCGAAGCTCAATTGCACGCGGGCTTGCACGCCCGTGCCGAACACGCAGACGCGCGAACTGTCCGGGCGGGCCAGTTGCCGTAACCCCAGGCCGCCTGCGGCGCCGGTGCGCATGGTCGTGACCGCGTTGCCGTCGACAATGCAGACCGGGCGGCCGGTGGCTGGGTCGATCAGTACGATGGTGGCCTGGTGCGGCTCGCCACCCAGCCCGCGATTGCCGGGCCAGAAACCTGCCGCCTTGAAGCCGAGCAGCGCTTGCGCCGGTACGTCGCCCGACTTGATGCCGAATACGCCGCCCGGCGCGAGCGTCTCACGCACGACCGGAAAAACACGGCCTTCCCGCTTGCTATGGAGAACGAAGGCTTCGCGAACTGCCGCGAGCACATCGTCAGGAAGCAACAGGGACTCGACGACGTTTTTGTCGAGCAGAACTAAACGCGCGTCATTTGGCATCGTTGTATACCGTCGCTCGTGATACGCCCAGATGCAGCGCGACCACTTCCATGGCGCGGCGTACTTCCATGCTGCCTGACTCCCGCAGTTCGCTCATGAGCGCGCGCCGCTCGGGCGCCTTCAGTGCCCGCGGCGTGGTGGCGAGGCGGGCCGCAAACTGATCGATCCGCAGTCTGATGCCGTCCGCTCCAGGCGGGTCGAGCGACTCCCTGATGCCAGCCGTGTCATCGGTGCTGACGAACTGGCCGATCATGTTCTGCAAGCCGCCGAATAACGTGAGATCCACATTGACGCACAGCGCCGCGACATAGCGGCCCGCCGAGTCCTTGATGCCGATCGAGGTGCTTTTGACCTGCCTGCCGTCGGCGAACTGGTTGGCGTAGTTTGCGATGACCTGGGGATACGACTCGTCCGCCATACGTGCCAGTCCCAGCTCGGTGGCGGGGTCGCCTTCCTCCCGGCCCGACAGGTTGTTGTGGATCGCGACGATAGCGTGGTCAGCCTGCAGCAGGTCGTGAACGACCACTTCGCAGAAGGGCGCGAAGGTTTCGGCCAGGCCCTTCGCGACCTGCTTCAACTGGTCGACGAGGCATTGCTGTTCTTTCGATGGATTCGGCATATAGACAGAATATGTAGTATTGGATATTTTGTCAAATCTGGCGCCGCTGCGACATTCACGCCGACCTCGATACAATTAGCGAACTATGCAGTTACGCAGTGCGTCCTGAACCGAATCGGAGTGCTTAATGTTGAAACCTGTAAGGCTTGTGGTTGCCGCAGTCGCGGTTGCGTTGTCGGGTATGGCCGTGGCGGCGCAGCAGCCGGCGCCCACTTACCTGCCTGCTTCTGCTGCCGCGACATTCGAAAACGCGCCGGCGATCGTCGAGGGGGCTTCGGGCGCAAGCGTCAAAGCGACGATCTACGTCTTTATGGACCCCAACTGCATCTTCTGCCACTACGCGTGGAAAGCCTTCCAGCCATACGAGGCGGCGGGCTTGCAGGTGCATTGGATACCAATGGGTTTCCTGAAGCCGGATTCGGCCGGCAAGGCCGCAGCCTTGCTGGAGGCGCAGGATGGTCCGGCATTGCTGCACGAACTCGAAACGAAATTCTCCGAGAAAGACGAGTCCGGTGGCATCAAGCCGTTGGCGAAGGTGCCGTCCGCGACGCAAACGAAGCTGGACGGCAACGTCAAGACGTTCCAGGACCTCGGCTTCGACGGCACGCCGACCATCATCTACAGGGCGAGCGGCGGACGCTGGGCCGATGTCAGCGGCCTGCCGGCTTTGAGTTCATTGCCGGGCATGCTGAATCTGCCGGAACAGCCGATTACGGATCCGGCGTTGCAACGGTTTCGCTAGCATGCACGTGGATCTGATTACGCTTTATTTCCTCGCCATTGGAACGCTACTCGCCAGTTCCGCCATGACGCTCTGGGAGCGTCGGGCGTATCCCACGCGCAACAGGGAACTGACGATCCTGGCCGCGGCCTACGCCACGCTTGCCGTGGGTTGTGCGGCAGCGCCGTTTCGTCACGCCTTGCCGGGGGCGACCGGCTCTGCGTTGGGCAATCTGGTCATCGTTAGCGGTTATCTGCTGGTTCTGCATGGCGTCGCCGCGCTCAGCGGGCGGCAATACCGTGCAGCGTCGCTTGGCATCCTCCTCGTGCTAACGGCGAGCTGGGCGACTGGCGGTGTGCGCTGGCAGGAAGTCTGGTGGAGCTATGTGAGCGCGGTTCCCATCGCGCTGGTGTGCGGCATGACGAGCTGGGAGCTATTGCGAAGCGACAGGGTGGAGTCGTTGCGCTCGCGGCACATCGTCGTGCTGGTGTCGGGTGGCCACGCACTCCTGTATGCCGTCAGAGCGTGCGTGCTGCCCTGGCTGGTGAGCGTGTATGGACAAGAAGTGCTGTCGGTCGCCGGCAAGATCACGATCTATGAGGCCGTCCTGTATTCGGTCGTTCTGCCCATGACCTTGCTGATGCTGGTCCGCGAGGAAGCCCAGGGCCAGCTTCTGTACGAATCGCGCACGGATTATCTGACCGGCCTCGGCAACCGCCGGTGGTTTTTCGAAGAAGGCACGCGTGTCCTGCGCAACGCGGCAGCATCGCGGCCCGTTTCGCTGCTTGCGTTCGACCTCGATCAATTCAAGGCGATCAACGATCGATACGGTCACGAGGCCGGCGACAAGGTCCTGAAGTCATTTGGCAACATTGCCAGCAGTTCGGTGGGGCCGGAGGCGCTGCTTGCGCGCATCGGTGGCGAAGAATTCGCTGCTCTGCTGCCAGGCCATGACAGCCGGCGTGCCCAGGCGATCGGCGAGGGGGTGATTCGACATTTCGCCGGCACGATCTCGCACAAGATCGACGATGTCGAGATACGGGCCACGGTGAGCATCGGTCTGGCGCAGTCCGACAGCGAAGCTGTCGCGCTTGCCGATCTGCTCGCCGCCGCCGACCAGGCGTTGTACCGCGCGAAGTCGCTGGGTGGCAATCGCCTTGAACTGGCGCATACCACGGCACTGAGCCAATCAGTCTAAAAGCGCACACCGCACACCGCACACCGCGCGCCACGCGCCAGATGTTGCGCTCAGGTTTTCGCGGCGCGCTGCGCCACGGCTGGGCGATTGCTGATCTCGGTCGGCTCGCGCCAGTTCGGCTCCAACCCCATGAACTTGTCGAAGAAGGCAATCGCGAGGCCGGGCTCTTCGACCATGTTTTCGCGAAACGATTGCCAGACGGCCGGTTGCGAGAATGCATCGGAAGGGCGGACTTCCACGGCGCATTGTTCGTGCAGCGTCGCTTTGAGCGTGCCGATGCAAAAGTAGGTCAGCACGTAACCGGTCGGCCACCAGTCGGCGATATTGCCGGGCGAGGGACGCAACTGCGTCGACGCGTCTTTCTTCACGTGGATGGCTTTCTCGCGCAGCAGGTCACGCAACAGCACGCCAAAGACATACTGAAAATAATCGGGCGCGTTCTGCCGCTGATAATCCGCATTGCGCTCGACCACTTCGATCCAGGCAAAAAACGCAGTCGTGAATTGACGGTCGTCGATTTCAATCTGCAACGCGTGACGTTCACCGTATTCGTCGCAGCACTGCTGCAGCAACTGGCGGCATAGCGTGAGCTTGCGCACGCGTTTCCACGTCGGTAGTTCCTGAACGTCGAGACTACAGATTGGTTGGCCCATCGCACTACTCCTCGCAGGCATGCAGCGGCGGTATCAGCAAAGATGCGTGATCACGTATTCGAGTTCGTCGCGCAACGCATGCAGCGGCTCCGGACCTTTGAGCGCCTGCCTGAACGCCGCCTCGCGCGCGCCCACCACGTCGGAAAAGAACCGCACGGCGGCGTCGGGGTCGGTGGGAATGCCGGACGGGCAGGTATCTTTCGCGAGCGAGGTGAGCGAGAGCATCAGGAACACATACGCGTTGGGTTCGGTGACGAGCCACCATGGCGCGTTGGCATCCGGCAGCGTCTCGAAGCGGGTGCTGCGGATTGGCTGCATCTCGATCAGCGACAGCGCGAGTTGCGCGCCGGCCAGGCACAACGCGCTGCGTGTCGTCGTCGCACTGGCGGTGTGCGGTGCCGATGACGCGGCGCCCATGTGTTCAAGCGTCGCGCAGATGCGGTGCTCGAAGATCAGCACATCGGTGGCGCCGCTTTGCATGATCATGCGCTTGGCCGCTGCGTAATACGCCATCGAAAATTTGCGCCGCGTTTTTGCGGAGCCGCGCGAAAGTTCGAGGTAAGCCGTGAGCGGCTGCAGCGGGACCGGCGATTTCCAGTGATCCTGCAGCGTTGGAACAGCATGACCCGCAAATGACTCGGCTGTTTCGATCAGGTCATCCGCAAGATGCGCGACCGATTCCAGCGACAGATACGAGGGCGGCTTGAGGGGTGTGGCGGAAGACGGGCGCGGCGCCAGCGGGCGGTCGCTGCGGATCGGCCCCGGGACATTGCGCGCCGCGTAACGGAGTTGACGCGCACAATCGCGCAGCGCCAGCCCGAGTTGGCTAATGTCGCGGCTCAGGTGCTGCGGCAAGGGCGATTTCGACTCCATGAGCATCTCAATGTTGCAACATTTGAAGTTAAGATAGCACAAGTGTTCAGCAGTCAGACCGACTTTTTTCATGATAGGGGCCGAGGTTGCAGAAAGCGAGCGTTGACACGGAAAGCGTCGAAAACGACGAGCAGAATCCCGCGCGGCGCTTGCGTTTGCGGGCCGCGTGGATGTATTTCGTCGAGGAAATGACGCAGAACGAGATCGCCCTGAAACTGGGGGTCGGACGCGTGACGGTCGTCCGTCTCTTGGCGGCGGCACGTGAGCGCAACGAGGTAAAGATCACGATCGGCGATCGTCTGGCCGAGTGCGTCGGGGCGGAGCGTCTGCTCGAAAGCCGCTTCGGCGTCGAGGAGGCGATCGTGGTGCCGCTGTCGGCGCGCGGTGCCGATGCTACCGGGCCGGTGGCGGCGGCAACCGGTGCCTATGTGTCGTCGCTGGTGCGCGCGAATATGCGGATTGGCGTGGGATGGGGACGCACCCTCGTCAGTTCGCTCGCCTTCATGAGCGAGCGCAACGTCGAGAATCTGTCGGTGGTGTCGCTGCTTGGCGGCATCATGAAAGCGCGCAAATTCAATCCCGCTGAGTTCGCCTGGCGCTTTGCGTCGCTGTTTCAGGCGGACTGCTATCTCATGACGGCGCCGCTGGTGGTGGACAGCGCGGCCACGCGGCAGACGCTGATCGAACATTGTGGTCTCGGCGATATTTTCGAACTCGCGAAGTCGCTCGACGCGGTTGTGCTCGGCGCCGCCGGCATGGGGGCGGATGCGACGGCGCATCTGTCGAAATTCATTTCCAACGCCGACCGCGCGTCGCTGGTGAAGGCGGGTGCGGTGGGCGACGTGCTGTTCAACTTTTTCGATGCGGGTGGCAAGCTGGTCGATCACCCGATCAATGAACGCGTGATGTCGGTGCCGCTCGATATCATCAGGAAGGTGCCCGTGCGCGTGCTGGCCGCCGGCGGGACCAACAAGGTCCAGGCACTGGCTGGGGCGCTGGAGATGGTCAAGCCGACGGTCCTCATCACGGACGAGTACACCGCGAAAGATGTCCTTAAGCTCGCGGGGCCGGGCTGAATGGCGTGTTGCCGCGCCGGGTTGTCGCGTTTTGTTTTATTCCTTCCCTTGGTGAACGTGCGCGCTTGCCCGCGAATTCGTTTGTTGTCCTGTCGACTAGAGTTAGCGCTTCAGCGCGTTACTCTAGTCCCATGCAAAGCGGTCGACCCGAGTTAACGCTTTAGCCCGCTCTCCGGGTCCCCCGCAAGTCCGCAATCCCTCCCTCGAATAAAACCCCCACCACGGCTATCGCCCTCTCTCGGGCGCCGCTCGCATACGGGTAAATCCCAAGCCCAAAACGTCCTTTTTGGCGAAACTCGACCTTGTCCCTTGCGTGAACAAAGTGCTATTGTGAAATACAAAAGTGCTATTCAACGCGGAACAGGACGAACCGCCTGTCTCTGCGCTGCCGATGCCTCTTCGCGCGTTCGCGCGCTGAATCTCAGGAGCTATGCCCATGCATAACATCACTCCCAGCGGCCTTGCGGCCGACCTCGAAAAGCGCGCCGCATCCGGACGTCCGATTCGCATTGGTCTGATTGGCAGCGGCGAGATGGGCACGGACATCGTGACCCAGGTGCGGCAGATGCACGGTCTGAGAATCGGCGCGATTGCCGATCTGCGCCCTGAAGCGGCACGCGCCGCGGTGCGCGTCGCGAACGGCGCGGACACCGGCTATCGGATGGCGGACACGCGCAGCGCGGTCGAACAGGCGATCGAAGCCGGCGACATTGCGATCACCCAGGACGTCGACGCGGTCTGCACGAGCGATCTGATCGATGTAGTGATCGACGCCACCGGCAAGCCGGCGGTCGGCGCGCAGATCGGTCTCGTCGCCATGCAGCACGGCAAGCATCTGGTGATGATGAACGTGGAAGCGGACGTGACCATCGGCGCTTATTTGCGGCGCGAAGCGGAGCGCCTCGGCGTGGTTTATTCGCTCGGCGCCGGCGACGAACCCAGTTCCACGATCGAGCTGATCCAGTTCGTCAGCGCGCTCGGCTATCCGATCGTCGCGGCGGGCAAGGGCAAGAACAACCCGCTCAATATCGAGGCGACGCCCGACCTCTACCAGGACGAAGCGCGCCAGCGCAACATGAACCCCCGCATGCTGGTGGAGTTCGTCGACGGCTCGAAGACCGCCGTCGAGATGGCCGCCATCGGCAACGCAACTGGCCTCACGCCGGACGTGCCTGGCATGCACGGCCCGGCGGCACTCCTCGATGAACTGCACAAGGTGCTGTGCCCGGTGGCCGACGGCGGCATCCTGTCGCGCAAAGGCGTGGTCGACTACACGATCGGCAAGGGCGTGGCGCCTGGCGTGTTCGTCGTCGCGGAGCTGGCGCATCCGCGTTTGCGCGAACGCATGGAGGACCTGAAGCTCGGCAAGGGGCCGTACTACACGTTCTATCGTCCGTATCACCTCACCAGTCTCGAAGTGCCGCTCACGTGCGCGCGCTCGGTGCTTTACCGGCGTGCCGATATGGAACCGCTGCCGGTGCCGGTCGTCGAGGTGTGCGCCGTGGCCAAGAAAAACCTGCAGCCCGGCGAGCGGCTCGACGCGATTGGTGAGTACACCTATCGGGCATGGGCCATGACGGTCGGCGACGCGCGCACGGAGGATGCGGTGCCATGCGGGTTGATCGAAAACGGTCGCGTCACGCAGCCGATTCGCCGTGGCGAACTGCTGACCTATCGCAACTGCGCCGTGGACTGCGACTCGCCGATCGTCGCGTTGCGTCGTTTGCAGGACGAAATGGTGTACGGCAAGCCGCTCGCCGTCGCTTGATGAAGGTCGAACGGTGGGCGTCCCAACCGGGAGGATAGACATGCAGGACATCATCGAAGCAGTGCCCACGAGACCGGCCACGGCGCTGCGCGGGGTATTGTTCCAGTACGATGCAGCGACGCTGCGCGAAGCCTTGCGCAAGATGCTTCTGGTGCGGCGTTTCGAGGAGAGCGCCGAGCAGGCGTATATGCGTGGTCTGATCCACGGCACCATGCACCTTTCCATCGGCCAGGAGGCGAGCGCGATTGGCGCGACACTGCCGCTGACGGACGACGACTACATCACCTCCACGCATCGCGGCCACGGTCATTGCATCGGCAAAGGCGCGGACCCCAAGCGCATGTTCGCGGAGTTCTTCGGCAAGGAGACCGGCTATTGCCGCGGACGCGGCGGCTCGATGCACATAGCCGACGTGAGCCGCGGCAACCTGGGGGCGAACGGTATCGTGGGCGGCGGTATGCCGATTGCGGTCGGCGCCGCGCTGTCGCTCAAGCGGCAGCGTAAGAACGGCGTGGTGATGTGTTTCTTCGGCGACGGCGCCAATAACGAAGGCGCGTTCCACGAGTCGTTGAACTTTGCTTCCATCTGGAAGCTGCCGGTGATCTTCGTGTGCGAGAACAACCGCTACGGAATGTCGATGTCGGTCGAGCGCTCCACCGCGGTGTCGCACATCGCGCAGCGCGCGCTGGCCTACGACATGCCGGGCGTGACCGTCGACGGCAATAGCTTCACCGAAGTGCTGAACGCTGCGCAAGAGGCCGTCGCCCATGCGCGCAGGGGCGACGGACCGACGCTGCTCGAATGCGAGACCTACCGTCTGCGCGGCCATTCGAAGAGTGACCGCAACCGGTATCGCACGCGCGAGGAAATCGACGCGTGGTCGGCGCGCGACCCCATCGTGCGTTTCGAGAACGAATTGTTGCAGTGCGGCTTGCTCGACGCCGCCAGTGTCGCCAGGCTGCGGGAAGAAGTCGAAGCGCAGATCGAGGCGGGCCTCGAGTTTGCGCAGAACAGTCCGTCGCCGCAGCGCGCCGAACTGACACGTTACGTGTATGCACCAACCAGCGGGAGCGGGCAATGACGGCAGACGTGCTGGAGAACGTGCAGGCGGCGCAGCAGCAACAGACGCACGACGCAGTGCGCGAGTTGACGTACGCGCAGGCCATTCAGGAAGCGATGGCCATCGCCATGGAGCGCGACGAACGCGTGTTTCTGATGGGCGAGGATATCGGCGTCTACGGCGGCGCATTTCAGGTCACCGGCGACCTGTATCAGCGCTTCGGCCCGGAACGGGTGATGGACACGCCCATTTCGGAACTCGGCGGCGCCGGTCTCGCAGTGGGCGCGGCGATGACGGGCTCGCGGCCGATCTACGAATTCCAGTTCTCCGACTTTGCCACGCTGGCGATGGAACAGATCGTCAATCAGGCGGCCAAGATGCGCTTCATGCTGGGTGGCGAAGCATCGGTGCCGCTCGTGATGCGTTTTCCGGCGGGCTCCGGAACGGGCGCGGCCGCCCAGCACAGCCAGAGTCTGGAAGCCTGGTTTGCTCACGTGCCAGGTCTGAAGGTGGTGCAGCCGAGCACGCCGCACGATGCGAAGGGTCTGTTGCTGGCGGCGCTGGACGATCCGGACCCGGTGCTGATCTTCGAGCACAAGCTGCTGTACAAGAGCAAGGGGCCCGTGCCGGAAGGCTATTACACGGTGCCGATCGGCAAGGCGGCCGTGCGTCGCGCGGGCCGCGACGTCACGATCGTCGCCACCTCGATCATGGCGATCCGCGCGCTGGAAGCCGCAACGCAACTCGAACAGGAAGGTGTGGATGCCGAAGTGATCGATCTGCGCAGCATCCGGCCGATCGACCGCGCGGCGATCGTCGCCAGCATTCGCAAGACCTCGCGGCTGATCTGCGTCTACGAAGGCGTGCAGCAACTGGGGATTGGCGCAGAGATTGCCGCCATTGCCTGTGAAAGCGAGGCTTTCGATTATCTCGACGCGCCGGTGATCCGCCTGGGCGGTGCCGACTGTCCGCTGCCGTACAACCCCGAGCTGGAAAAAGCGGCGGTCCCGCAGGTCGACGATATCGTCGCAGCGGCGCGGCGCATTGTCGGCGGGAGAGGCTGATATGCCGACGGAAGTGATTTTGCCGCGCGTCGACATGGACATGAGCGAGGGCATGATCGCCGCCTGGCATGTCGAGGAAGGCGACGAGGTTCGTGAAGGAATGCTGATCTTCGAAATCGAGACCAGTAAGGCGACGATGGAAATCGATGCGCCGGCCAGCGGCATCATCCGGCAGATCAGTGCGCCGGTGGGCAAGACGGTGCCGGTCGGCACCGCGGTCGCGTGGATTTATGCGGCGGGCGAGGCGTTGTCTGTGCAGGCTGAGGTTGGCTTGACCACCGCGCAGGACGAGCCGATGTCCGTGACTGGCTTGAACGCTGTGCAGAACGTGCCGATGCCCGTGACTGGCTTGAACGCCGCGCAAAACGTACCGATACCCGTCGCCGATGCAGCGCTGCAAGAGACGGCGCAAGCGCGGGCTATCGAAGCGTATCAGCTTGCCGCGCTGTGCGCCCCGCACGCGTGTGCGCGTGAGGGCAGCGCATCGAACCCGCAAGAACCGTTACGGGCGACTCCGGCTGCGCGGCGTCTCGTGCGTGAACGCGGGCTGCGGCTAGTCGACATAGCAGGGTCCGGACCGCATGGGCGAGTGGTTGCGCAGGATGTGTTGCGGACGGTGGTGCAGCCGGATGGTTCAGGTCCGGCACGCCACGCTGCATCGCGCGCGTGCCTGCACAGCGTCACGTTGCGCAAGGGCAGTGGCGATCCGTTGGTGCTGTTGCACGGCTTCGCGGCGGAGTCCAATAGCTGGCGACCGTTTTCGCAAGCCGTGGCAAGCGTGAGCGGTGCCGAGCCGGGCATGCTGGCGGTGGACCTGCCCGCGCATGGAAAATCCACGGCGCAGGCGGCGGGCTCGCTGGACGACATGGTCGCGGTGCTCGAGCATACGTTGCTCGACGCAGGCATCACGCGGTGCCATTTAGTGGGACATTCTTTCGGCGGCGCGCTGGCATTGGCGACCACGGCGAGAGCGTCGCGCGTGGAGGTGCGCTCGTTGGCGTTGCTGGCGCCTGCGGGTCTGGGTCCCGGAATCGACGGTGCGTTCCTGCGTGGTCTCACCGAGGCGAGCAGTCGCGCGAGTCTCGCGGTATGGCTCAGGCAGTTGTTTGCCGATCCAACGCGAATGGACGACGGCTTCGTTGCCACTGCGTGGCAACAACTGGAAAGCGCGCAAGTTCGCAACGCTCTCGCTGCGGTGGCGGATAGGTTTTTTCCGGACGGCACGCAGTTGCTGGATCTACGGCAACTGCTCACCGGTCTGACGCTGCCTGTGCGCGTGGTTTGGGGCGAGCAGGACAGAATAGTGCCTGTCAGGCATGCAGATGAATTGCCCGGCCATGTTGCCGTGCATCGGTTCGCCGGCGTGGGGCATTTGCCGCATGTCGAAGCGCAGGCGCAGGTGGCCGCGTTGGTCGTGCAGAACATCGCAGCTGCGACAGCCGGGCATACGCAAGCGTGTAGCGTGTCACGATGACGCTGCAAGTGGCCTGTCCAACACTGCAGTGGATGGCTTGATGAGAGAGCGGCAAGGGAACGACTGGCGTTTCCCCCAATGAATTTACAAATGAACAATCGTAATATGCAAGGCTAAACATGTTCATATTCCTAATTAAATAGGCTGGAGTCAGACGGCCATCCGGATGACGGTTTTGCATGGCACGTGAGTAAGCGCTGAAGCGCTAACTGCCACCGACAGCTTTGCATGGGAGACGACGATGGACTTTGTGCGCGGTGCGTTACTCGCCCTGGCAGTGTTCTGGGCGTTGCAACTGGTCGGCTCATGGTTTCAGATGCGCCGCTATACGGATGCGGTCCGCGATGCCACCCGGCGTTGGCATAGCGGCTTTCTCGGCGTCGGCTCCTGCAAGGTCAAGCTGGGACGAGGCGCGGTTGCCATCGTCGTGCTGTCCTCCGATCTACGCGTCTGCCAGTTCCTCAGCATGTCCGGCCTCACGGTCTTCACGCGGTTTCATCCACACGACGGTTTTACCGGCCTGTCGGCCAGCGAGTTCAGCGCCCGTCTGAAGACCTCGAAGTTGCGCCGCAGCATTGCGCAGGCTGCGACCGACGCATTCGAGCGCGCCCAACGCGCCGCCGAAGCACCCGCCTGATTTCCGTCTACGTACGCAGTCGAGCAAGCTGTTTTGTCCGGTTCCGCTGGGTCACGCTGAGTCACGCCTTGTGGAGCTTTTCGCGATCGTTTCGGTTTATCTGGGAGATTCGCCATGTTCGTTCTTGATTGGCTCACGCAGGTCGCTGAAGGATTCATCGGCATCTTCAATGCCGGCGGTAAAACGTTCGTGGGCTTCGTCGTCGGTATCCTGCCCACGCTGATCGTGCTGCTGACCGCGGTGTACACACTGATCGCGCTGATCGGCGAGCAGCGCGTGCAAGGTCTCGCACGCTTCTTTTCGAAGAATGTCATCACCCGTTACACGCTATTGCCGCTGCTCGCGATGTTCTTCCTGACCAATCCGATGGCCTACACGTTCGGTGTATTTCTTGAAGAGAAGCACAAGCCCGCGTTTTACGATTCCGCTGTTTCGTTGTGCCACCCGATTACCGGACTCTTTCCACATTGCAACCCAGGCGAACTGTTTGTCTGGCTCGGTGTGGCGGCCGGCCTCACCAAACTGGCGGAAACCCACGCCTTGACGTTTTCCATTCCTAAGCTCGCGTTGTTCTATTTGATCGTCGGTCTTGTCGTGAATCTGCTGAAAGGCATCCTCACCGAGACGTTGACCCGGATTCTGGCTCACCGGGAAAACATTGAACTGTGATGCACTGCCGTTGCCGGTAATCCAACATCGAGGCTGAGGAGACAAGACATGGATACGAGAGCATATAGAACGGTGAAGGTCGAGCGCGGACCCAACGGATGGGGTGGCCCGCTGCTGATTCAACCCACGCCCGAGCGCAACAAGATCGTCGCCGTGACGGGCGGCAGCATCCCGGAACTGGCCAGGGTGCTCGCCGAAATGACGGGGGGCGTGCTGGTCGACGGCTTCCGCACGCCACCGCCCGAATCCGAAATGGCGGCCGTGGTGATCGACTGCGGCGGCACGGCCCGTTGCGGTGTCTATCCGCGCAAGAAGATTCCGACCATCAACCTGACTTCGGTCGGTCAATCGGGGCCGCTGGCTCAGTTCATTACCGAGGATACCTATGTATCCGGTGTGACCCCGGACCACCTGACGGCGGTCGACGACGACGCGGTGGGCGCCGCTGCGTCAGGCGCCACGAGTGCGCGTGCGGCCTCGGCCTCCACCTCGCCGTTCGCCGCGCCGGGTGGCGTGGTCGGCGCCGCCACGCGCGAGGCCGAGCACTCGGGCGGCCTGATCGGCTTTATCACGTCGATCGGGCGCGGCATGGGCGGCGTCGTCAACGTGCTGTTCAATAGCGGCCGCAAGGCGATCGACACGGTGATTCGCAACGTGCTGCCGTTCATGGCCTTCGTGACCATGCTGATCGGCGTCATCAACTCGACCGGGATCGGTACGGGGCTCGCGCATCTGTTGTCGCCGCTGGCGGGCAACATCGTCGGCCTGATCGTGCTGTCGGCGATCTGCGGCTTGCCGTTCCTGTCACCGGTGCTTGGCCCGGGCGCGGTGATCGCCCAGGTGATCGGCGCGGCGATTATCGGACCGGCCATCGGCAACGGCACGATTCCGCCGCAGATGGCGCTGCCGGCCCTGTTCGCTTACGACACCCAGGTGGGCTGCGATTTCGTGCCGGTCGGGATGGCGCTTGGCGAAGCCAAGCCGGAGACGATCCGCATCGGCGTGCCGGCCGTCCTGATCAGCCGGCAGATCATGGGGCCGATTTCGGTTCTGATCGCGTGGGCAGCCAGTTTTGCACTTTGATGCGTGGGACGGAGTCGTGATGCATTACTACAAGACGGTAATTACAGACGTCGGTCCCGAAGTACGGGACCTGCTTGAGGGCGGCGTGCTGATTCTCTATGCGGAGGGCGCGCCGCCCGAACTGGCCGAGGTGTCGGTGCTTCATCGGGCCGAACCGGCCCATGCCGAGGCGCCGCGTGCAGGTTCGCGCTTGCGCATCGGCGAAGTCAGCGCGCAGGTCAGCGCGGTGGGTCCGACGGCGTGGAACAAGGTGCACGAGATGGGTCACGTGGTGATCAATTTCAATGGCGCGAGCACGGCTGAGCGGCCGGGCGAGATCTGCGTGCAACCGGTCGATATGGACGCCTTGCTGGCGAGCATCCGCAGCGGGACGCTGATTGAAATTATCGATCTTTGAGCGCGTGGCTCGTGACGTATCGAACCGCGCGGTCAGGACGACGGAAGTGACGCTGGTCGATGGTGCTGTCCGTTGAACGCTTGATATGTGAAGGTCCTGCGATGTTAGAAACTGCAATCGTTGTCAAGGTAAACGAAGGACTGCATGCGCGTCCCGCTACGCAGTTCGCCAAGCTCGCGAAAGAGTTTTCCTGTTCGCTGCAGATCGTTCGCGGCGCGACGTGCGCGGACGCAAAGAGCGCCGTGAAGCTGATGCTGCTGGGCGTCAAGCAGGACGATCAGATCCTGCTGCGCGCCGACGGTTCCGACGAAAGCGATGCGGTGCGGCGGCTGCTGGCGTTTCTGTCGGAGCCCGGTGCCGGTGTTTCGCTTGGGGGATGTGGCGCGAATGGCCGTGTGGTTGAAGCGGGCGAGAACGCTAAGACCATGGCGGCTGTGGATAGGGTGGACGAGGAGCGGGCGCAGGGGCACGCACAGTCGCAGGAGTCTGCGGGGCAGGGTGTTGCCGACGTGCCGCTGCATGGCGTGGCGGCCAGCGAAGGTCTCGCCTTTGGTGAAGCATTCGTGTATTTGCCCGAGGCGTTGCGTGCAACGCGGCAGTTCATCGAGCCGGATGAAGTGGAGGGCGAGCTGGTGCGCTTCGGGGTGGCATTTCGCGAAGCGATCGCCGCGTTCGACACGCAGTTCGAAACCTTGGGTCAGCACGATATCGTCGAGGCACTGACCAACGTCGCGCAAAGCGATGAGTTTTCCGGCGCCGTCAAGGACCGCATCAGATCAGGCTGGGATGCAGCTGCGGCGACGCTGCAGGTAGGCGAAGAACTCTGCACGGCATTCCTCGCCATAGAGGACGAATATTTGCGCAGCCGTGCCGACGATATTCGCGGCATTACGCGTCAGGTCGCGTTGAAGCTGCTCGGACGGGACGACGTGAGTCTCGCGTCGCTGAGTCGACCTTGCGTGGTGCTGGCCGCGGATCTGAGCGCGCTCGATTTCGCCCGCGCCTGTGTGGCCAACATCGTGGGCCTCGTCTGCATCAAGGGGAGCGCGACCTCGCATCTGGCCATCATGGCGCGCGCGCACGGCATTCCCGCGGTGCTGGGCTTGCCGGTGACGGAGGAGTGTCTGCGTGAAGTCACGAGCGTCGCGCTCGACGGTGCGCAAGGGCAGGTATGGTTCGATCCCTCGCCGCAGCGGCAGGCGGACTTTGCGGCGCGCATCGCGCAGGACCGGCAGCGGCAGGCCGCCTTGAGCGTGTATCGCGACGTCTCTCCCGTCACGCGCGACGGCCGGCACATCGAGATCGCCGCGAACCTCGGCGCATTGTCGGAGATCGATGCAGCGCTCGAAGCCGGCGCGATGGGGGTGGGCCTGTTTCGCACGGAATTGCTGTTCATGGACCGCCGCGCCTTGCCCGACGAGGACGAACAGTACGAGGTCTATAGCCGGCTCGCGCAGGCCTTTCATCCGCGGCCGGTGGTGATTCGCACGCTCGATGTCGGCGGTGACAAGCCGGTGCCCGGCATCGTCTTTCCGCAGGAGGACAATCCGTTTCTCGGCTGGCGCGGTGTGCGCATGTGTCTCGACCGGCCCGACGTGTTCAAGCCGCAGTTGCGGGCGTTGTTGCGTGCGGCGACGTGCGGCAATGTGCGCGTGATGTTGCCGATGGTCGACGATCTCGACGAAATTCGACGTGCGAAGGCGCTGCTCGCAAGCTGCGCACAGGAGTTGGCTCAGGAAGGCGTCGCTTGCGGGCAGCCGTTGCTCGGCATCATGGTCGAGACGCCGGCCGCTGCGCTCACCGCCGATCTGCTGGCGCCCGAAGTGGACTTCTTTTCGATCGGCACGAACGACCTGACGCAATACGTGATGGCGGTCGACCGCGTCAATCCAAACCTGGCGGCGCTCTACCGGACGGATCATCCAGCGGTGCTGCGCGCAATCGGCATGGTTTGCGAGGCGGCGAAGAAGGCGAACATCAGCGTGGCGGTGTGCGGTGAAGCGGCGGCGCGGCCGGCGATGATTCCGCTGCTGATCGGTCTCGGTGTCAACGAGTTGAGTATGAGTCCGTCGTCGGTGTTGCGGGCGAAGAAGATCGTGAGTGAATTGTAGACGGCGAGCATTGCCGGGGCCTGGTGAGCCGTCCGGCCGCGGCGCAGTATTGCGGTTATGCAAGCCACGTGCAAGCCGGGTGGGCGTAGAATGCCAGGCTTCCTGGACCTAACCCGAGACTCGAGCCGCCTCATGAACGAACCGCGCAAGAAGAACCCGACCTTTGGCGTTGCCGTGTTTATTGTGATCGCGGTGTTGCTGGTGATTGCAACGCTCCTCTACAACGCGATCAGCGGCAAGCGCGAGTTCGATCGCGACAATGCCACGCCGCCGACCGTCGCTTCGGCAACGGCTGCAGCAGCGGGCGCCAGCGCCACGCATTGAACAGGTGAGCGCGGCAGTACGGACGCGCATGGAACGGCTGAGCGCGACATAACCGCCGAAGCACGCCGTATGTGCTGTACCGCATCCTCGAAGCCGAGGACGCAATGCGATTGTGGCGATCCGATCCGTGAGTGCGAGTGGTGTGGTCGGGGCTGCGCCTGCACGCCACGCCGGCCCGCTGCGTTTGCCGCTATTTCCCGCCTTATTCGTCGGGCAGACGGATCACGCTGGCGTCCTTGCGGATCTGATTGGCTGCCGCGAGCATCTGTTTGCATTGATGCGAGAGCAGTTTCAGTTCATGGACGGCCTCCGCCGAATAGTCGGCCGATTTCTCGGCCTCGACCACCATCGCATCGAGTTCGCGCGAGAGCTGTTTCGTCAGTTCGACCTGATCGGCCGGCGGTGCGGTGCCGCTCTCGGCTTCGGTGAGATTGTCCCGCACCACGCTCAGCACCCGTTGCAGCGGTTGCAGTGAGACGCTCTCCTGTTGCTGCGCCGAAATGCGCAGCAAGGGGGCGGCCGCGGTGATCTGCGAGGCCAGCGCATGGCTGCGCACCAGCAGGTCGTTGAGCTCAGGGACGAATTTCTGCGCCGCCTTCGGCTCCAGCATCATGCGCTGGAAAGCCTGGCCCAGATTGGCGAAGGCCACATGCACGTTCTTGCGGGCGAGCCGGTAGCGATAGTCGCGTTCGAGTGCAATGGCCGCGGCGGTGGCGGGAGGGCTCGCGGCGGCGTTGGGTGTGGCGAGCGCAGGCGCCTGCGCCAGCGCCGCCGCGCCAAAGTTCGCGCCGCCGAAACCCGCCGCACCAAAACTGCCCGCCGGGTCCGCCATCGCAGCAGCCGGCGCGCGCGCGCCCGCCTCGGTCACGACGGCCGTGGCGATCGCCGCCGGTTTGCCGCTCCACCACCAGCTGGCCTCCAGATACTGCCGGGTCGCGGCAATCATGCTGTTGACGAGCTTGCCCATCAGCCGGTATTCCCAGTACGGGAACAGATGGCTGGCGGCGATGGCGATCGCGCAGCCGACCACCGTATCGATGGCCCGCTCGCCGATGATACGCATGCTGCCAGGCGCGAGCAGATGGAACAGCAGCAGCACATACGCCGACGTGAACACCACACTTGCCGTGTAGTTGAACAGCAGCAGGCTATAGCTCATGACCATCGAGGCGAACATCACCACCAGCAGAATGTGCGGTTCCTTGACGAATACCATCAGCGCGATGCTGGCGGCGCAGCCGATCAGCGTGCCGACAATCCGCTGCCCGTTACGCTGCTTGGTGAGCGAATAGCCGGGCTTCAGGATGATGACCGTGGTCATCACGATCCAGTACGCATTGGTCAGCGGCAACAGCCGCCCGAGCCAGAAGCCGGCGGCCACCGCAATCGTTACGCGCAAGGCATGCCGGAAGCTCGGCGAGGCCATTGTCAGGTTCGAGAGAACCTGCCGGAACGGCACGCGCCGGCTCGACACGAAGCGCGACAGCGTCCGGTCGAGGCGCAGTTCGGTTTCCGTGGTGCGCGCCTCGCTGGAAAGGCTCTTGCGCATCTTGTCGATCAGCCGCGTCGCACTCCAGATGCGTCTGAAGGTCGCCGATACCGCTGAGTACGCCTCAGGGTTCTTCGTCGCCATATCGTGCTTGCGCATCAGCTCGATTTCGAATTCGATGGCGCGCAATTCAGCCTTCACGTTGACGCGGCTGCGCGGCGGCTGGTTCTGCAGCACGGCGAGGCCAATCTCTTCGAGGTCGGCCGCGGCCTTGCGGATCAGGTCGCGATAGAAGGTGAGCATGTCCGAGCCGCCGAAGGTGTTGCGCACCAGCGGGTAATCGGTATGCGCGCCGACGAACAGTTCGTGCAGGTCGACCGTGTTGATGAACAGATTGAAGAGCATCGCGCGGCGCGGTTCGAGCTTGCGGCTCTTGAGCTTGGGCAGGTTGCGCAGCACGATGTCGCGAGCCGCGTCCTGACGCTCGACGGCCGCGATCTGCTTGGCGATCAACTCGCGGTAGCAGTCGTCGAGGTCGTTGTCGAGATCGTAGAAGTCGGAACGCGCGAGCAGATAGTCCGCGCAGGCGAACACGCTTTCGGCAAGGGCCTGCTGTTCGATGCGGTGCATCTGCCAGCGGCTCACGAGCGTCGACCAGTAGGTGTACCAGAGTCCGCCGGCGAGCATCCATGACGCATTCACAAGCGCCTGCATGGGCGTGAAGTGCTCTTCGAGCGTCACGATCATCATGAAGAGCGTCGCGAAGCTGATTTGCGGCCAGCGATTGCCGTACACCACGATCAGCGACAGCACGAAAGTGAGCGGCACGACCGTGCACCAGAGCGCCACCGGATTGACGGTGGCAATACCGGTGGCGAGCGCCGACAGGAAGCCGATCACGGTGCACGCCAGCATTTCGTTGTGCTTGTATTTGAGCGGGCCTGGCATGTCGACCACGCATGCGCCAAGCGCGCCGGTGGCGATGGTGAAGCCTAGATCCCGCTGGTGGAACAGGAACAGGCAAATGACGGCCGGTAACGATACGCCGACTGCGATCCGCAGGCCGCCATAAAAGTACTGGCTATATAGGAATTTTTTGATCTCGACCGAATAACGCATCGACTGCCTGGAGGTTTCATACCACGACAATGATGAGACTGCAGGGAAGCCTCAAACCGAGAATGAGTCTAACTGATTTTGAGGCCTTTCTGACCTCGTCCGTTCGGCCAGGTTATGTGGCGTCGATGCGTTTGCTATGCTTCTTGCGCGGTTGGTGTGACAGGGGGCGGCGGGTGTTTCCCGATGGCTCAGCCGGGCATGGTGCCCGTCTGCGTGTCGCTGCCGGTGCGGTTGCGCAAGCTTTTGCGGTGCCACAGGGTCCATACCAGCAGAGCGCCATAGATGCCATAGCCGATGAACGGCGAGACCACCAGGAATCGCTCGACCGGCCAGGTCCACGCCATCCACGAGCGCAGGGCGGTTTCGCTGGTAAGGCCCACGCCCCAGACTGCCGTCATCATACGCATGGAGGTGGCGAAGGCCGGGCTTTGTGCCCACAGGGCGTCGATGCGTTCGGCGCCGCCGGCCACTTCGCGCGCCACGGTGGCACGGGCCAGGTAGAAGATGAGCGGACGGCGCATCGGCAATGACAGGAGGAACGCCACGCCAACCGCGCCCGACACCAGCGACTCGCGCAGCAGCAACATGCGTGGGCTGCCGCCCAGCGCCATCGCGCCGATCGACAGAACAATGCCGAGCAGCACGATCACGCTCAGGGCGTCGACGCGCCGAAAGCGCGCCAGTTCGACGAGGCTCCAGGCCACCGGCGGAACGGCCGAGGCAATCAGCCCGCCGGTCTCGCCCCAGTGAGGCATGGCGAGCCGGTACGCCAGCCACGGCAGTAACAGATTGACCGCCAGTTCGAGCAGGAAAGCGGGGCGCAGTTTCATACTAATTTACGGTGTAAGCGATACGTGCGAGTATCGGCGAGGCATCGGCAGGCGGCAACCGTTTTTGCGCACCGGCGCGGTTTGCCGATAGCAGGGAAGGGACCGGAGCCGGCCCGCGCGACGGTGCTGTGTACACTTGCGGTTCGTTGCTCCTTATTGCGCCATGACATCCCGTTATCCGATCCCGCCGAACGAAATCGAACTGACCGCAGTGCGCGCGCAAGGAGCGGGTGGCCAGAACGTCAACAAGGTCTCGAGCGCCATCCATCTGCGTTTCGACGTGCGTGCGTCGTCGTTGCCCGATGTGCTGAAGATGAGACTTCTCGCGCTGTCAGACCGCCGGCTGACTCGTGACGGCGTGGTCATCATCAAGGCGCAGGAGCATCGCACGCAGGAGATGAATCGCGCGTCGGCGCTGGAACGGCTGGATGAACTTATTCAGAGCGTCAGCGTGACGCGCACCCCGCGCGTCGCCACCCGGCCAACGCGCGCATCGAACCGGCGCCGCCTCGACGCCAAGGCAAAGCGCAGTGAGATCAAATCAGGACGTTCGCGCGTGGACGATTGAGGCGGCTGCGGCTGCGGCTGCGGCTCAGCGCTTGCGGTTGCCGGGCGCGGCCGGCGGATCAGGCACATCGAGAATGAAATCGACGCACAGGATGGTGGTCTTGCCGCCGTGGTCGAGCGTGACGGCGGCGGTATAGCAGTCCTGGCCGTCGATCAGCGAGTAGTGCGGTCCCATCATCGCCACCCGGCCGGGCGCGGCCATCGCATGCTTGAAATAGGCCCGCCGCGACCAGTTGCTGCGTGTCGTTGCCAGCAACGGTGCGAGCCGCTGCGGAGGCGGCGGCAAGGTGGGCGCGCTGATGGAGGGCAGCGTTTGCTCGCCCTGCGCATCCGTGACGAAGACGCGCCGCGCTTCGGGAATGTGGAACACTTTCAGCGCCGCCTCCGCGAGATTTCCGCTCGTGGCGAAACTGCCGGCGGCGGCCAGCACCGCTTCGGCGAAGCCGTCGAAGCCGAGTTGCTTGTGGCGCGCGTGCTTGCGTTCGTACTCGGCGAACTTGCGCCACATCGATTCGCTCAGGGCCGGCACACGTGCGCACGCGGCCTGCACGGAGCCCTTCGGTTGACCGAGCCAGAAACCTTGCACGAAGTCGACGTCGGCCTGCATCAGGATCATCAGTTCGTCGTCGGTCTCCACCCCTTCGGCCAGCACCAGCGTCCCCGACTGATGCAGCATCGCGATCAGATGGCCGATCAGCGATTCGTCGCCCTGGCGTTTGCCTGCGCGCGCCACCAGCGAACGGTCCAGCTTGACGATGTCGGGGCGGAAGCGCCACACCCGGTCGAAGTTGGAGAAGCCGGTGCCGAAGTCGTCGATGGCAATCAGGAAATCGCGCGGCTGCGAGGCTGCCAGCATGCTGGCGACGGCGGATTCGTCGTCCGCGGGTTGTTCGAGCACCTCGATCACGATGCGCTCCTGCGGGAGCCCGAAATGCGCAGACAATTCGTCGATAAAGGCGCGGTGCGGCCAGCCGGTTTCGAACACCTGCGGCCGCGTATTGAGAAACAGCCAGCCCACCTCGACGTTCTGTTCCATGAAATTGGCGACGTGCAGACAGCGGGCGATCCGGTCCAGTTCGCGTGCTTCGCTGGCGGTGCGGGTGCCGGAAAACAGCACGTCGGGCGTGACGGGCAAACCGACTGGATCGAACGCGCGCAACAGCGCTTCATAACCCACGATGCGCTGGTGCGTGATCGACAGCACCGGCTGAAATACGCTATGCAGCGTGAGCGCGCGCCACGTGGCGGTCCAGCCGCCCTCGTCGCGTACCAGATGGGGCAGAAGTCCGCTGAGCGTCAGTTCTTCGACTGTGGGCATGATGGCGGGGCCTCAGGCGTGCGGTGCGCAATGATGTCCCGCACCGCACGGGCACACGGCCGTGAGTCTGGCGGAGCGGGGACGCTGCCCGAAGAGACGGAGATCAATACCGGCCACGCTGGCCCCCCGGCTGATTGGTCGAAAACCAGTCTAGCAGTTCGAATCTGACGTGAATGTACGGGTTATCACACACGCGCAAAGCGCGTCGGCGGATAGACTTAAACCTACCACGGGGGACTCGGACATGCCCGCCAAAGTGGCGGGCGACGCCTCGTGCATTGGCGTTTCAGCGGGTTTCTTTCTGCAGACGTTTGCCGCGGTCGCCTGCCCGCGCGAGCTGCGTGCGGTTGCTCAGCCGGCGCAGGTTGGGTCGAAGATGCGGCAAGTCGCATGGGGCCGATGATCGCGTGAGCTTGCCTCACGCGCGACGTGCCACGCAGACAGACGGGCAGCGACGCGCCGGCCGCGTGCCCTGAACGGCGTTCTGACGCCTAGTGCGTCGACTGCGGGACGTCGAGAATCAGGATGATGGTCCAGTCAGCGTCGCCATCGTGGTGATACTGGCGTTCCGCGACGATAAACGGCTGTTGCTTGCCGTCCGGGCCGAGGAACAGCACGTCACCTTCCATAGGCAGACATTCAACGGGCGGCAGGGCAAGGTACGCTTCCTGGCCGCCGCCGCGCGGCATCAGTTTTTCGATTTTGCGGGATGCGGCTTCGGTCCATTCGATGTCTAGCTGGATGTTGCTCATGCTGTCCTCCGCACCATTGTGCGCACGGGTTGGGGTGGTTCTTCGGTGCGCGACTTTAGCATACCGCCAGAGCGCGCCGGACAACAAAAAGCCGAAGCCGGCAGGGCCGGCTTCGGCTTTTTTACTCTCTTGCGATGCGGCCGCGCATTGATCCGCCAGTCGTTGAACCTGCATCACTGCGCACGCAACGCGCGCCATGTGCGCATTCCGGCGCTGTTACTCGCTGGCGGCGGCAGGCTTCGCCGCTTTCATGTGATGCGGCTCTTTCTTGTGATGCTTGGCGGGCATGGCCGGCTGGCTTTCCGCGGCTTGCTGCCGGGATTGCAGTTCTTGCGCACGCTGCTCGACGTCGGCGGCCTTGGCCGGATCGGTGCTCATCATGACGCCGTTGTCGTTCTGTGCATACGCTGCGCCCGTCAGGGCCGAGAGGGAAACCAGGATCGCCAGGGACACTTTCTTCATCGTTACCTCCGTAGAGTGGTTGTGGCCGGGTAATGCTGTCCGATTTGCGGGACCAGACCATTCTAGCCAGCTATATCCGCTCCAATCGAAGCTTTGCAACATTTTTGACAGATAGTTACATTTACTTACCTTTGTGCTGACGCATTGAGCACCTCGGTCTGCCGGTAGCGGGTGTTATTGCCGTGAAACACAGCAAAACCAGGTCGTATCGGAAGAAGCTGCGGCAGGGAGGACGAGGCATTCGCCGTCGCATGTGATTGCATGCGATGTGTTCATCAGTGGCGGATTCGAAAAATAACTTTGCATAACTGATCAATTGACGAGGAGACCTACGATTTTTGCCGAAACGGTTCCTCGCTGATTGGGCGTATTCAAAACCAACCAAGCAGGCGATACACATGAAACTGTGCGATGCCGATCAGTTCGTGGAGCGCCAGGTCCGCATTCACGAGATTGTCATAGCGGGGCAGTACGCCGAGGCTGGCCCGCCGTGTGTTCGACACGACCGGGTGTGGTGTCAGCCCAAACCGGTGGAAGTCGAGCAGGGCGCGTGGCATCTGGTACGCGGACGTGACGAGGATCAGCGCGTCGTAGCGCTTATCTTGCAACAGCGCAGCCACGTTACGGGCATTTTCGTACGTGGTGTGGCTGCGGTTTTCCAGCACGATGTCGGCGCGAGGCACCTGCTTTTGCAACAGATAGGGCAGGTAGTTATCCGCTTCCGAGGCTTCGTGGCGCTGCGGATTGCCGCCGCTGATGACCACGTCGCAACTTGCGCCCGTTCGTTTGCATGCCGAATAGATATCGGCGCTGGTCGCGATTCGTATCAGCGCGTCGTCCTTGGGAACCAGTTTGTGCGCATCGTTGTAGTCAGTGCCGCCGCCCAGCATGACGATTACCGTGCGCGCGGCGAAGGTGGGCGGCGCAACCGATTGTGTGCCCCACTGGGCCCAATCCAGAAGCGGTGCGCTCAGCCAGCCCGCCGCAAGCAGCCAGAACAGGGCCACAGCGGCGAGCGCGAGCGGGGCGCGCAAGCGTCGCGTTAGCACGATTGCTGCAAAAAAAAGCGCTAATAAAGTGAATAGAATCAATTTAAATGGGGTAACGTATGGTTTCTGGGGACATTCACGCCGCCGCTATCGCACCGTCCTGGGCGCATCATGGGCACGTGGGATAGAACGCTAGCACGCGGTTCGAACGGGGACCCTGGAAACATGGAAAAACAGGTGGCGCCTGGCGGCGGACGGTAGATCGCCCTTGCGATAAGTCTGGCCGCCATGGGTGGGTGCTACGCGCGTCACTGGTGGCGCGGTGACGTGCTGCGCAAAGATGTGTCATGGCTGCACTTTACGAAAGAAGTGAGATGACCACGTATTCCAACGAAGTAGTTCTTGAAGCGCTGCGGCGGGCGCAATACCGCCAGGTGCCGTGGGCCCGGCGTCCGGGAGCATTCGAATATCTTCGCGCGCTCGGCTTGATGGAGACGGTTCGGCAACGCACCGTCGCGCCCGCGCCGGGGTTTCATGCGCCGGTTGATATCGCCGTGCTGACCGATCGAGGCCGTGCCGAATTCGCCCGTCTTGAGCGCTATGAGCGTGCGCTGGACTGGACCGCACGGAAGATGCACGACTACGTTGCAGCGGAACACCGCACGGTGGATCTGGAAGTCCGTCCGTAGCACGTGGGCCGGCCGATGATCGAGGCGCTGGCATGCCGTCGGGCTGGGCCCGGGGGCGCGGCGTTGCCGCTATTCATTGCCACTTAAGGTGGAAGGGCGGCGCGCCGCTATCCGAATCTACTCAAAATCGCCCGAAAAAAAGCCCGTATCACGAGGATACGGGCGTACCGGAATTACTACTGCCACGCTGTGCTGATGGCATTGATGAGACTGGTTCAAGCCGCGGTGGTTCCCGCAGTTTCCCGCAAGCTTCGCATCACTATTCATTGCTTCGCTGCAGCGAGGAATCACACGAAACGTTGAGGTTGCGCTTGCGGCTAGCGGCTAGCGGCGCCGTTGCGCATCCTCGCGCGCCGACTCCGGCCGCGTGCGGACATTACTGGCGATATCGCCGCGCAAATCCCCGCGTGGCGAGGGCGGGGTGAATTCTCGAGGGCGCTCGCCCTGCTGCCACACGGAAAGCGTAGCCGGGCGGTCGGGATGCCAGTTCCAGCCCTCAGGCCGTTGCTGGGCGAAAGCAGGTGCGGCAATCAGTGAAACGACAATGCCGCACAGAAGCAGGGACATTGGTTTCATGCTGGGCTCCGTTCAAACCTGACTCATCAGGATTGTGTGCATACTCGTACGGTATGCTTAGGAGCGAAAGCACGCTGTAAATAATCGTAAATGGATGTTTCACTGGGTGTCAGTGAAGAGCGGTCGGAATTCCCGCGCGGCGCTGATGGGCAGCGTATCGCGCACGTGGATGACCTGCGGCTGGTGTGTTTTCGATAAGCCCAGCACAAAGCCGGATGGCATATGCCACGTCACCGGCAGGCGCTGGATACGCACCGGGCGCCCCTAAGGCGCCCGGTGGCGGTGCAGCAGAGTCAGGCCATCTTGACCGGTGCGCGCCAGGATTCCGGATTGGTCCAGAATGCGCCGCGCAGGCGGTCACGGCTCGGCGGTGCGGGCGGCTTGGCAGCCGTCGCGCCAATCCGGCCTCGCAGCGAAATTTCGCGGCCGCTCGTGCCGAGTCGCTTGACTATTTCGGCGAGCGTACCATCGGCTTGCCACTCGTCGAAACGGCGGCGGCAGGTCGGCGGCGAGGGGTAGCGGCCGGGAAGCTTGGACCAGCCTTCTCCCGTCGACAGTACCCAAAGAACCGCATTGACAACCGCGCGTGCTTCCACACGTGGCCGACCGCGTCGTTCGCTCCGTGCTGGCTCCGCACAGAACAACGCCTCGACCAGCGCCCACTCGTTGTCTCTCAAATCGTCGAACAGCATCATGTCTCACCTCAGCGAAGCTAACTCCGGTGCGCTGCCCCGCGCCGCGCACTCTCCATGCACTCAATCGCGAGTGCCAGGCGGGGTCGGGCTTGCCACGGTTCTGGTTGTGCAGTCAGGTCCATGGCGCCGACCCAGTGCGCATCCAAATGCACGAAGCGTGCCACCTCTTTATTAATTTCCTCGAAGTCCCATAACGTCGGGCCAGCGCGGGCGTTAGTCAGGGGCGTATGAGAATCCAAAAACGCCGTCGCGGAAATCGGGACAATCACCAATCTTGTGCGATCAGGCCCGCACAACGTGCGTTTGCGCCTTATTGCTGCGTCGCAGCGAAACGATTGCCGAGGTGTGTCGCGCCTGAAGAAACAATACAATCATCATGAAACGTCACTATTGATGAGATACCGCGATGAATGTCACGCTGCGTCAGCTAAGGGTTTTCATTGAGGTCGCGCGCTTGCAGAGCTTTAGCCGTGCTGGCGACGAAATCGGCCTGACGCAGTCCGCGGTAAGCCGCTGTGTGCGGGAACTGGAGACGGAGATTGGCCTGAAGCTGATCGACCGGACCACCCGAGAAGTGCAGTTGACCGATGTGGGCGGCAATCTTGTGTCGAGTGTGTCGCGCCTCCTGAGCGATCTCGACGATGCCTTGCGTGAAATTCGCGAAATCGGTGAGCAGCGGCGCGGGCGGGTGGTGGTGGCGGCCAGTCCCACCGTCGCTTGCCGGCTGATGCCGAGGGTGGTGGCAACCTGTGGCCGGCAGTTTCCGTTTATCACCATGGGATTGCGCGACGACGTCCAGAGCGACGTGGTGCGCAAGGTCAAATCGGGCGAGGTCGATTTCGGCGTCATCATCGGTCCGTTTTCCGCCGACGATCTACTGAGCGAAGCGCTGATGACGGACTCGTTTTGCGTGGTGTCGCGCAGCGATCATCCGCTGGCAGCCCGATCTCGGGTGGCATGGACGGATCTCGAGGGACAGCAGCTGGTGATGCTCGATCACGCGTCGGGCAGCCGGCCGATCATCGACGCTGTCATGAGCGAGCATGGCGTGAGCGCGACGGTGGTGCAGGAACTGGGGCATTCGGCGACGGTGTTCGGGCTGGTGGAGGCGGGTGTGGGCGTGAGCGTGCTGCCGTGGCTCGCGTTGCCGCTGCCGGCAGATACCTCGCTGGTGGCGCGGCCGCTGGTGCCGCGCGCCGAGCGCACGGTCGAACTGGTGCGGCGGCGTGACCGTTCGCTATCGCCGGCGGCCGAGGCGGTGTGGGGGTTGATCCGGCAACTGCCGGGGCGGGCGGAGGATCTAAGGTAGCGATGGCGGGTGGGACAACAAGCTGGGAAGGGGAGCAGTGCGCGCCTCCCCCAGGCCGTGCGGCACGCTAAACTGTCGCTCTGCCTGATGTCGCCACTCCTGGTCCCTGTGAGCTGACGACCTGAACCGACCTCTCCTGGATCCCTTGATGAGCGAATCCGATTTGCCCACGCCCCTCTTGCCGAACGCGCGTGACGCCGTCCGTGCGCTGCGGCCCTCCCAGATTCGCGAAGTCGCGAACGCTGGCTTTGGTGTCGACGACATGCTGCCTTTCTGGTTCGGCGAGTCGGACCGCGTGACGCCGGAATTCATCCGTCGCGCAGCAAGCGAGGCGCTGGCGCAGGGCGCCACCTTCTACACCCACAACCTCGGCATTGCGCCGCTGCGCGCGGCGCTTGCCGACTACGTGACGAACCTGCACGGCGCGACTTCGGTCGACCATGTCGCCGTCACGAGCGCCGGGGTCAATGCGTTGATGCTGGCTGCGCAACTGGTGGCCGGCGCCGGCGACCGCGTGGTCGCAGTCACGCCGCTCTGGCCGAACCTGGTCGAGATTCCGAAGATTCTCGGCGCGCAGGTCGAAACCGTCGCGCTTGATTATGGGGCGCAGGGCTGGACGCTCGACCTCGAGCGCCTGTTGGGCGCGCTCACGCCGGACACGAAGTTGCTGATGGTCAACTCGCCCAACAACCCGACCGGCTGGGTGATGAGCGCCGCCCAGCAACGCGCCGTGCTGGAGCATTGCCGTCGTCACGGTATCTGGATCGTCGCCGACGAGGTCTACGAACGCCTGTACTACGCGGACGACACCGCGCGCAGCGCGCCCTCGTTTCTCGATCTGGCTGGGCGCGACGAGCGCGTCATCTGCGTCAATTCGTTCTCGAAGGCGTGGCTGATGACCGGCTGGCGGCTCGGCTGGATCGTGGCGCCCGCTGCGCTGATGGACGATCTGGGCAAGCTGGTCGAATACAACACCTCGTGTGCGCCCGCGTTTGTACAGCAAGCGGGCGTCGCCGCTGTGCAGCAGGGCGAATCGTTCACCGGACAACTCGTGGCCGACCTGAAGGCCTCGCGCGATTACCTGGTACGTGCCTTGGCCGCGCTGCCGGGTGTCGATGTGAAAGCGCCACCCGGTGCGATGTACCTGTTCTTTGCGCTGCCCGGCGCCGCGCAGAGCCTCGCCTTGTGCAAGGCGCTGGTGCGTGAAGTGGGGCTCGGCATCGCGCCCGGTAGCGCGTTTGGTGCGGAGGGCGAGGGCTTCGTGCGCTGGTGCTACGCCTGCGACACGGCCCGGCTCGACGCAGGCGTCGCGCGGCTTCAGACGTATCTTGGCCGGCATGCCACAGGCTGAAGCCACCGTTACGCCGTTTGGCGGAGCGGCGCTCCGGCCTTTGTTTTTCACGGGTTTTGCACGTCGCTGCCCACAAAGCGCTAAAAAGGATAACAAGCCGGGATGAAAAGCAGCCGTTGTAAGGATTTCGTCTTTACGCACTGAATGTTTTTGCGTAATATGGCGTTCAGTCACGCGATTCCTTTCAGGAATATCGCTGCTCCGTCCGGCTGGGTTTGGCTCGATTGCCTGTTTCGCCTCCCCCCGGTGCGTGCTCCCATCAATATGACCGATCAGAATCGGGCGAGCGCGTCTTCAGTTCCAAATCGTCTGTTTGATCCGGTTCTTTGACCACAGGGTCTGACCTAGCTGCATGAATACCCAAGAGGCGAAGATCGTCCTCGAGACTGCCTTGATCTGTGCGCAGGAGCCTCTAAAGCTCGGTGATCTGCGCAAGCTCTTTGCCGACGGCGTGTCGGCAGATACGGTTCGCACGTTGCTCGAAGACCTGAAGCGGGACTGGTCTGGACGAGGTGTGGAGCTGGTCGGGCTGGCATCGGGTTGGCGTTTTCAGAGTAAGCCTGCGATGCGTTCGTATCTCGATCGTCTGCATCCCGAGAAACCGCCGAAATATTCGCGCGCGGTTCTTGAGACGTTGGCGATTATTGCGTATCGGCAACCTGTCACGCGCGGCGATATCGAAGAGATTCGCGGCGTGACCGTGAACACGCAGGTTGTGAAGCAACTCGAGGATCGGGGCTGGATTGAAGTGATCGGCCATCGCGACGTGCCGGGTCGTCCCGCGCTGTATGCGACCACCCGACAGTTTCTCGACGACCTGGGCTTGACGGCGCTCGACGAATTGCCGCCGCTGGACGATCCGTCGGCGCAGTTGAACGCCGATCTGCTCGGCCAGCATGCGATCGAGTTTCCCGACGCTGTCGCGCAGGGCGACGGCGACCAAGCGGAGGTTGCTGCCAGCGACGCCGATACCGGGGTGAATGAAGAAACAGCTGAAGACCTGACCGTCGAAGCCTCTGCCGAAGCGGCGACAGAGGCGGCGGTCGAAGCCTCAGATGAAACGGTGGCAGAGGCGGCGGTGGAAGCCTCTACAGCGGTTCCGGCAGCAGAACAAGCAGGCGATGCATCAGAGGCCGTCGAACAGCCCGTTGCAGCGGCTTTGAACAGCGCCCATGACACTGTCGCGCCGGCATTTGCCGAACCTTCTGACACCGCAGCGGGTCACGAGGAAGAAGCAGGCACGCCGGCAGCAAAGGAATTCAGTGGCGTGACGGGCGAGTCCGGTGACGCCGCCGATGAGGCTCACACCAGCCCGCAGGCGGACACTGCCGCAAGTCACGCAGGCGCCGCTCACGCTGCACCAGATCAGGATCCGGTCTCCCAGGCCGATCCCGCAGTACCCGCGCACGATTCGGGCGAACTCCGCAGTACGGAGTACGCCATCGAATCGAACCCGACACGTGTGGCGCACGGCGATCCTGAGGATCGCCGCGATGCTGCACAGGACGCGGGCGTACTGACCGACGACGAAAACGAGTCGCGCAGCGCCTGACGTAACGAACTTTTGCCGCGCCCGCAACGGGCGCGCGCGACCTGACATTTTGAGGTTGTTTTGACAGATACCCACGACACCGATTCGTCCGAATCCGAGCACGCCGTGCAATCCTCGCGTCCCAGCGAAACGCGTACTTCGCAGGCTCCGGGTGGCGAGACTGATCGCCCGGCGCAAGCTGAAGGCGCTGAGGGGGAAGAGCGTCCGCGTCGCGGGCTGCGCCGCGGGCCGCGCAGCCTGATCGCGCGTCGTCGCGCGGGGGCGAAGAACAAGGGTGCGGAAGGCGCGACCGAGCCGGTCGTGACGGAGGCGCCGCCGGACGGTGAAGTGGTGGCGCAGGTCCGTATGCCGCGCAAGGAACCAGGCTCCAAGGGCCAGGGTCCGCGCCGCAATGCCGGTCCGCGGCGCGAAGGCGCGGCGAACCGCGAAGGCGGCCCGCGCGAGGATGGCCAGCCACGTGAAGGTGGCCAGCGTGAAGGCGGCCGGCCGCGTCAGAATCGCCGTGGCGATGCGCCGGCTGTAGCGGCGCCGGCAGCGGATGCCAGCCAGGAAGATCTGTTTTCGTATGTGACCTCGCCCGCGTTCGATGCGGACAACAGCACGACCGGTGGCGTGCGTGCTCCGATGCTGCGTCGTGGCAAGCCGGCCGCGCCGAAGCGCGTGTTGTCGCCGGACGACGACGCCCCCAAGCTGCACAAGGTGCTCGCCGAGGCGGGCATGGGATCGCGTCGCGATATGGAAGAGCTGATCATCGCGGGCCGTGTCTCGGTCAACGGCGAACCGGCGCATATCGGCCAGCGCATCATGCCGACCGACCAGGTCCGCATCAACGGCAAGCCGGTCAAGCGCAAGCTGCAGAACAAGCCGCCGCGCGTGCTGCTGTATCACAAGCCGACGGGTGAAATCGTCAGCCACGCCGATCCGGAAGGTCGTCCGTCGGTGTTCGACAAGCTGCCGCCGATGAAAACCGCCAAGTGGCTCGCAGTCGGCCGTCTCGACTTCAACACCGAAGGTCTGCTGATGCTGACAACCTCGGGCGATCTGGCGAACCGCTTCATGCATCCGCGCTACAGCGTCGAGCGTGAATACGCAGTCCGCGTGGTCGGTGAGCTGGCCGAAGGGATGCGTCAGAAGCTGCTGCACGGCGTCGAGCTGGAAGACGGTCCGGCGAATTTCCTGCGCATCCGCGATGGCGGCGGCGAGGGCACCAACCATTGGTATCACGTCGCGCTGGCCGAAGGCCGCAACCGCGAAGTGCGCCGCATGTTCGAGGCCGCCGGCCTGATGGTGAGCCGCCTGATCCGTACCCGTCACGGCCCGATCTCGCTGCCCAAGGGCCTGAAGCGCGGTCGCTGGGAAGAGCTGGAAGACAATCAGGTGCGCAGCCTGATGGCGTCGGTGGGCCTGAAAGCCACCAGCGAAGAGAAGGGCGGTCGCAGCGCGGCCCCCGAGCGCAAGCAGCCGGATCCAATGCAGACTTCGATGGGCTTCATCAATCGCGAACCGGTGCTGATGTCGCATGGCCGTTTCGATCAACAGCCGCCGCGTGGCGGCGGTCAGCGGCGCGGCGCGGCGGGCGGCGGTGCGGGCGCAGGTGCCGGCGGCTACGGCCGTGGCGCGGGCCGCGGTGCCAGCACGGGCTTTAGCGGACCGATGAGCAGCGGTGGCGGCGCGAACCCGTCGCGTGGTGGACGTGACGTCGACGGCAATCGTGCGCCGTCGGGCAACGGCAATCGCGCGCCAGGCGGCGCCGGCAAACGCGCAGGCGCCGGTGGCAATCCGGGCAGCGGCGGTGGCCGCGGGCCGGGAGCCGGTAATCGTGGCGGCGGCCCGAACCGCACTGGCGGCGGTAATGCGAACGCCGGCGCCAATCGCGGCGGCGCTCCGCGCGGTCGCTCGCGCGGCCGCTAGATCGCGACTGGCGAGCGCGACAGGCGCCGCCCGTTCGAGACTCAACCGGCACTGGATGGACCGCGTGCGATGCGTGCGGAAAAACAGTGCCGGATAGAGATAAGATCCGAACCCGATCGAACCCCTTGAGTCGAAGCGGATAGTGTGCGGCAAGCGCGTCACGCTCCCATCTGCGCGAAAGATTGCAGTGAAATCAAGCGGAAATGCGTACTTTGCGCGCTCCGCCGGTTTGCGTTTGTCCCGAAAAATGGCTACAATCGCAGAGTCGCTGGGCGTGCGGCTTTTCATGTGCGGCTCAGATGCGACCACCGGCAATAAGATGATGGGCGTTTCGCCCATTTTTTTTTGCCGCTTCGTTTGTGGTTCGGCATCTCGGGTAGCAGGAACGTGCGCCGGCTTGGCGCGCGGCCCGCAGGTTGTTTGCAGGTAAAACCGGCAGGCTTGCCGCGCGAACATCTTAGAGGGCACTGTGCAACTGACGGAACTGATTGAAACCACGGTCGTGGGTCTCGGCTACGAGCTCGTCGACCTTGAGCGCACCGGGCGCGGCATGCTGTGTATCTACATCGACCAGCCGGCCGGCATCGCAATCGAAGATTGCGAGAAGGTCACGCGTCAGCTCCAGCACGTTCTGACGGTCGAAAATATCGATTACGAGCGGCTTGAAGTATCGTCGCCGGGGCTCGACCGTCCGCTCAAAAAGCTGGCGGATTTCGAACGCTTCGCAGGCAGCGAAGTGGCCATTACATTGAAAAAGCCATTGGACGGACGGAAATCGTACCGGGGCATCCTGCATGCTCCGCAAGGCGAAACGATCGGTCTGGAATTTGAAGGGAAGGAAGGCGCCGCGATGCTCGATTTCACGCTCGCGGACATCGATAAAGCACGCCTCGTTCCGAAAGTTGACTTTAGGAGCCGCAAACAATGAGTCGCGAAGTGTTGATGCTGGTGGATGCGCTGGCACGCGAGAAGAACGTCGACAAAGACGTGGTATTTGCCGCGCTCGAAGCGGCTCTCGCTTCGGCCTCCAAGAAACTCTTCGAAGAAGATGCGGACATCCGCGTCCAAATCGACCGTGAAAGCGGCGAGCATGAAACCTTCCGGCGCTGGAAAGTCGTGCCGGACGAAGCCGGCCTGCAAGAGCCGGATCAGGAAATCCTGCTGTTCGAAGCGCGCGAGCAAAAGGCCGACGCGCAACTGGACGACTACATCGAAGAACCGGTGCCGTCGATCGAATTCGGCCGTATCGGCGCGCAGGCCGCCAAGCAGGTGATCCTGCAGAAGGTGCGCGACGCCGAACGCGAGCAGATCCTGAACGACTTCCTGGAACGCGGCGAAAACATCATGACCGGTACGGTCAAGCGCCTCGACAAGGGTAACTTCATCGTCGAATCGGGCCGGGTCGAAGCGCTGTTGCGCCGTGACCAGCTGATTCCGAAGGAAAACCTGCGCGTGGGCGACCGGGTGCGCGCTTACATCGCCAAGGTCGATCGCACCGCTCGCGGTCCGCAGATCGAACTTTCGCGTACGGCGCCTGAGTTCCTGATGAAGCTGTTCGAGATGGAAGTGCCGGAAATCGAGCAGGGTCTGCTCGAAATCAAGGCGGCGGCGCGCGATCCGGGTGTGCGCGCCAAGATCGGCGTGATTGCGTACGACAAGCGCATCGATCCGATCGGCACCTGCGTGGGCATCCGCGGCTCGCGCGTGCAGGCCGTGCGCAACGAGCTCGGTGGCGAAAACGTCGACATCGTGCTATGGTCGGAGGATCCCGCCCAGTTTGTGATCGGCGCGCTCGCGCCGGCAGCCGTGCAATCGATCGTCGTCGATGAAGAAAAGCATTCGATGGACGTCGTCGTCGACGAAAACGAACTGGCGGTCGCAATCGGCCGCAGCGGCCAGAACGTGCGTCTTGCCAGCGAACTGACCGGCTGGCAGATCAATATCATGACGCCGGACGAATCTGCGCAAAAGCAGAATCAGGAACGCGGTGTTCTGCGTGACCTGTTCATGGCGCGTCTCGATGTCGACGAAGAAGTGGCTGACATCCTGATCGACGAAGGCTTTACGAGTCTCGAAGAGATCGCTTACGTTCCGCTCAACGAGATGCTTGAGATCGAAGCGTTCGACGAAGACACAGTTCACGAACTGCGCAATCGCTCACGCGATGCGTTGTTGACGATGGCGATCGCGAACGAAGAAAAGGTCGAAAATGTGGCGCTCGACCTGAAGAGCCTGGACGGCATCGACGCCGACCTGCTCGCAAAGCTGGCGGAACACCAGATTCACACGCGTGACGAACTGGCCGAGCTGGCGGTAGATGAACTGGTCGAGATGACCGCGATGGAAGAGGATGCCGCTAAGGCGTTGATCATGAAAGCACGTGAACATTGGTTCCAGTGAGAAATGACCATGGCGCACTAAATTGAAGCGGCCTTCAGGCCGCATGACACGATGCTAACCGCAAGGAATCGGTCCTTGCATTAAGAGGAATGAATGGCGAGTAACAACGTAGCCCAATTTGCCGCGGAACTGAAAATGCCTGCAGGCGTGCTGCTTGAGCAGCTGCAGGCGGCAGGCGTTACCAAAGCGAGCGAAGACGACACCCTGTCCGAGACGGACAAGGCGCGTCTGCTCGACCACTTGCGCAAGTCTCACGGCTCGACTGATGCGGACAAGCGCAAGATCACGCTGACGAAACGGCATACGTCGGAGATCAAGCAATCCGACGCGACGGGTAAGGCTCGTACCATTCAGGTCGAGGTGCGCAAGAAGCGCACGTTCGTCCGCCGCGATGAAGCGGGTGGCGAAGGCGGCGATGCATCGAATCATGTGGCTGAGGCCGACACCGAAACGGACGACCTGGAACTTCAGCGTCGCGAGGAAGAGGCGCGTCACGAAGCCGAACTGCTCGAAAAGCAGGCTCAGGAGCTGAAGGCCCGTCAGGAACAGCTCGAGCGCGAAGAGGCAGAGCGCCAGGCGCACGAACAGGCTGCTGAAGCCGAGCGTCGCCGCGCGGAAGAAGAAGCGGCGAAGAAGCGCGCCGCTGCCGCCGCAGAAGCTGCCGCGCAGAAGAAGGCCGAGCAGGTCGTGCAGGTTGCACAGCCCGCCGCCGCGCCGGCTGCCGCGAGCGAGCAGGACGACGAGCGCGCTGCCGCAGAACGGGCCGCACAACGCGAAGCCGCGAAGAAGGCGGAAGACGCAGCGCGTCAGGCCGCGGAAAAGACGCGTGCCGAGCAGGAAGAAGTCAGCAAGCGCCGCGCCAAGGCAGAGGCCGAAGCACGTGCGATTCGCGAGATGATGAACACGCCGCGCAAGGCTCAGGTCAAGGCGCCGGAACCGGCGCCGGCGGCCAAGCCCGCTGAAGCGCCCAAGGCTGTGGAAGCCAAGGGCACGCTGCACAAGCCGGCCCGTCCGGAAGGCGCAGCACCGGCACGTCCGGCGGCGAAGAAGCCGGCAGCGGCAGCACCGGCCGCCACCACGGCACCGTCGGCTGGCGACAAGAAGAAGCCGGGCGCAGGCAAGGGCGGCTGGCAGGACGACGCTGCGAAGCGCCGCGGCATCAAGACGCGTGGCGATACGAGCGGCGGTGTCGATCGCGGCTGGCGCGGTGGCCCGAAGGGTCGCGGCAAGCATCAGGATCAGAACACCACGTTCCAGGCACCGACCGAACCGATCGTGCGTGAAGTGCACGTGCCGGAAACCATTACGGTCGCCGATCTGGCTCACAAGATGGCCGTGAAGGCGTCGGAAGTCATCAAGTCGATGATGAAGCTCGGCCAGATGGTCACGATCAACCAGATGCTGGACCAGGAAACGGCGATGATCATCGTCGAGGAACTGGGCCATCATGCGGTTGCGGCCAAGCTGGACGATCCGGAAGCCATGCTGGTGGAAGGCGAAATCAGCGACGCGGAATCGCTGCCGCGTCCGCCGGTCGTGACCGTGATGGGTCACGTCGACCACGGCAAGACGTCGCTGCTCGACTACATCCGCCGCGCCAAGGTGGCGGCCGGTGAAGCGGGCGGGATTACGCAGCACATCGGCGCTTACCACGTCGAAACGCCGCGCGGCGTGATCACGTTCCTGGATACGCCGGGTCACGAGGCCTTTACGGCCATGCGTGCTCGCGGTGCCAAGGCAACGGACATCGTGATTCTGGTGGTCGCAGCCGACGACGGCGTGATGCCGCAGACGAAGGAAGCGATCGCCCACGCGAAGGCAGGCGGCGTGCCGCTCGTCGTCGCCATCAACAAGATCGACAAGCCGGATGCGAATCTGGACCGTGTGAAGCAGGAACTCGTCGCCGAAGGCGTCGTGCCGGAAGAGTACGGTGGCGAATCGCCGTTCGTGCCGGTGTCGGCAAAGACCGGCGCGGGCATCGACGATCTGCTCGAAAACGTGCTGCTGCAGGCCGAAGTGCTGGAACTGAAGGCGCCGGTCGACGCACCGGCCAAGGGTCTGGTCATTGAAGCGAAGCTCGATAAGGGTAAGGGTCCGGTTGCAACGATCCTGGTCCAGTCGGGTACGCTGAACCGCGGCGACGTGGTGCTGGCAGGTAGCGCGTATGGCCGCGTGCGTGCCATGCTCGACGAAACCGGCAAGCCGACCAAGTCGGCCGGCCCGTCGATCCCGGTCGAGATTCAAGGTTTGTCGGAAGTGCCGCAAGCGGGCGAAGAAGTCATCGTCATGCCGGACGATCGCAAGGCGCGTGAAGTCGCACTGTTCCGTCAAGGCAAGTTCCGCGATGTGAAGCTGGCCAAGCAACAGGCCGCCAAGCTCGAGAACATGCTGGAGCAGATGACCGAAGGCGAAGTGCAGTATCTGCCGCTTATCGTCAAGGCCGACGTGCAAGGCTCGCAGGAAGCGCTGGTGCAATCGCTGCAAAAGCTTTCGACCGACGAAGTGCGCGTGCAGATCGTGCACGGCGCGGTGGGCGGCATCAGCGAAAACGACGTCAACCTGGCAACGGCTTCGAAGGCGGTCATCATCGGCTTCAACACCCGTGCGGATGCCCAGGCGCGCAAGCTGGCGGAATCCAACGGTATCGATATTCGCTACTACAACATCATCTATGACGCTGTGGATGAAGTGAAGGCTGCGATGTCGGGCATGCTGCCGCCGGAGAAACGCGAAGTGGTCACCGGCATGGTCGAAGTGCGTCAGGTCTTCAAGGTACCGAAGGTGGGCGCAGTGGCCGGCTGTATGGTGACGGACGGTTTCGTCAAGCGCTCGTCGTCGGTGCGCGTGCTGCGCAACAACGTCGTGATTCACACGGGCGAGCTCGATTCGCTCAAGCGCTTCAAGGACGACGTCAAGGAAGTCCGTCAGGGCTTCGAATGCGGTATGTCGATCAAGAACTTCAACGACATCATCGAAGGCGATCAGTTCGAAGTCTTCGAAGTGACCGAAGTCGCGCGTTCGCTGTAATTCAGGCGTAACGCTGAAAGGGGCGGGGCGGGCGCTTGGCGCCTCGCTCCGCCCCTTGTTTTTGTGCCAGCCGCTTGTGCTCGTTCGTGCTCGCGTCTGCGCGCGGCCAGTCATTGCCGCGTTTGCCGCGACGCGAACCTCATTGCTATCCGCCAGAGCGGATTACGGATTCACCATGCCTAAGAAACGTTCTTCCCCCAATCGCAACGTGCAGATCGCCGATCAGATCCAGCGCGACCTGTCCGATCTGTTGCGCGAGGTCAAAGACCCGCGCATTGGTATCGTCACGATCCAGAGCGTCGAACTGACGCCGGACTACGCGCACGCCAAGGTCTACTTCACCACGCTGACGGGCGACCCGCAGCAGACGCTGGAAGCGCTGACGCACGCAGCTGGTCACCTGCACAACCAGTTGTTCAAGCGCCTGCATATCCATACGGTGCCGACGCTGCATTTCCACTACGACAAGACGATCGAACAGGCCGTCGAGATGTCGCGTCTGATCGACGAGGCAAACGCCAGTCGCGCGAAAGAAGACTGATTTCCTTCACGCGTGCTTTCGCGCCAATGGATACCTGCGTTGCTGATTCACCGTTTGCCCTCATTTTCCTGACATGACTGCACCTCAACGGCCTCGCGTGCCGCGTCGCGTGCTCGACGGCGTGTTGCTGCTCGACAAGCCCATTGGGCTGTCGAGCAACGACGCGCTGATTCGGGCCAAGCGTCTCTATCTGGCGAAGAAAGCCGGCCATACCGGCACGCTCGATCCGCTCGCTTCTGGTTTGCTGCCGCTGTGCTTTGGTGAGGCGACCAAGTTCTCGCAGGATCTGCTCGAAGCCGACAAGACTTATGAGGCCACCATGCGCCTCGGGATCCGCACGGCGACCGGCGACGCCGAAGGCGAGGCGATCGAGACGCGGGAAGTCACCTGCGACGAGCCGGCGGTGCTTGCTGCCATGGCGCGTTTTCGCGGCGATATCGTGCAGGTGCCGCCCATGTATTCCGCGCTCAAGCGCGACGGCAAGCCCTTGTATGAGTACGCGCGGGCCGGCCAGGTGGTGGAGCGGGAAGGGCGGCCGGTGACGATTCATGTGCTCGAACTGCTGGCCTGCGCGTTGCCCGATGTCACGTTTCGCGTGACCTGCAGCAAAGGGACGTACGTGCGCACGCTGGCTGAGGATATAGGCGAAGCGCTCGGTTGCGGCGCGCATCTGGTGGCGTTGCGGCGCACGGGTGTCGGCGCGTTGACGCTGGAAAATGCGGTGACGCTCGATGCACTGTCCGACGCCGCGGATACCGAGCGCGATCAGTGGCTGCAGCCGGTCGACGCGTTGCTGTCGACCTTTCCGTTGGTGGAACTCGATGCCGACGCGACGCGGCGGTTTTTGCACGGTCAGCGGTTACGCCTTGCGGATCTCACGTTGAGCGATGAGGCAGCGGAAGCCGAGCGCGTGCGCGTCTATGCCGCGGCGGGTCGATTGCTAGGTGTCGCGAAGCTGGGCGATGGCGTGCTCGCGCCGGAACGCCTGGTGGTGACCGCCGAAAGCTGAAGCACGCCGCAGGCACACGCAGAAGGCAGAAAGACACAAAAAAGGCGGGACCGCATCACAGCGGTCTCGCCTTTTTCTTTGCTCCGAGCCTTATCCGAAGACAGCGCGTTAACGTCCCAGATCAACCCGTATCGTCAATCCGACACGTCCACGCATCAATGCGCGGCCGCCGCTGCCGCTCCCGCATCGCCGCCGGCGCGCTCGGGTCTCGTGATCCAGATCAGCGCAATCAACGCGACGAAGATCCCCGCCGAGATGAAGAACAGATCGTTCACGCCCAACTGCGCCGCCTGCTGCGACACCATGTTGTTGAACAGACCATACGCTTGCGGCTGACTGAAGCCGGCCGCGCCCATCTGACGCATCGACTGATCGAACGCCGGGTTATATGGATTGGCCTGCGCGGTCAATTGCGCGTGGTGCAGGATCGTGCGGTGATCCCAGGCAGTCTGGAAAATCGATGTGCCGATCCCCCCGCACATGATCCGCACGAAGTTGGACAATCCCGATGCGGCCGGAATGCGGTTGCCCGGCAAGCCCGACAGTGTGATCGACACCAGCGGAATGAAGAAGCCAGCCATGCCGATACCCTGGATCAGCGTGGGAACCAGCAGTGAATAGGTATCGACGCCGGTCGTATAGCGCGAACGCATCCAGAAACACAGCGCGAACACGAGGAACGAGGCGGTGGCGATGTAGCGCGGATCGGTGCGTGGCAGGATCTTGCCGGTGATCGGCGAGAGCAGCACCGCGAAAAAGCCGACCGGCGCCATCACGAGACCGGCGTTGGTGGCCGTGTACCCCAGGTCGGTTTGCAGCCACAGCGGCAATAACACGAGGTTGCCGAAATAAAGTCCGTAGCCGATCGACAACGCCACCGTCCCCCCCGTGAAGTTCCGCTTGCTGAAGAGCGACAGATCCACCACCGGATGCTCCGCAGTCAGTTCCCAGACGATGAAAAACGCCAGCGCAATCACCGCGGTCAGCGCCAGCACCACGACCGTGGTCGAGGCGAACCAGTCGAGGTCTTTACCCTTGTCGAGCATGACCTGCAGCGAGCCCACCCAGATAATCAGCAAGGCGAGCCCCACGCCGTCGATCGGCGTTTTGCGGATCACCGAATCGCGATTGCGGAAGATCGTCCACGTGGCAATCGCGGCGACCGTGCCGACCGGAATGTTGACGTAGAAAATCCACGGCCATGAGATGTTGTCCGAGATCCAGCCGCCCAGAATCGGTCCGGCCACCGGCGCGATCAGCGTGGTCATGGCCCACATCGAAAGCGCCATGGGCGCTTTTGCGCGCGGGTAGCTGGCGAGCAGCAGGGTCTGCGACAGCGGAATCATCGGGCCGGCCACCGCGCCTTGCAGCACGCGTGAGGCGAGCAGGAAGGGCAGCGTGGGCGCGAGGCCGCACATCCACGACGAGATCACGAACAGGATGATCGACGCCATGAACAGGCGCACCTGGCCGATGCGCTCGGTGAGCCAGCCGGTCAGCGGCACGGAGATCGCGTTCGCCACGGCGAACGAGGTAATCACCCACGTGCCCTGGTCCGACGAAACGCCGAGGTCTCCGGAGATGGACGGAATCGACACGTTCGCAATCGAGGTGTCGAGCACGTTCATGAAAACGGCGAGTGACACCGCGATGGTGCCGATTACCAGCTTCGCCCCCTCTAACGGAGGATGAGGGATTTGCGCTTGAGCCTGAGCCATGTATTGGAAACCTTGTTAGTACGTGGCGCAGCTTTACATCGCCTTGGCAGGAGCCTTCGTGTCATGGGCGGCAACCGATCGTTGCGCGCCGCCGCTCGGACCTGCGTTTTCCGCAATGATGCGGGCGATTTCGGCATCGGCCTCGTCGCCGTACTTGTCGAATACGTTGGTCTGATAGATCGTGTTCTGTGCGTCGCCCAGTTGGCCGCCGTTTTCGTCCTTGATGCTGACGTCGACGTTCATGGAAAGGCCAATGCGCAGCGGATGCTTGGCGAGCTCTTGCGGATCGAGCTGGATCCGCGCCGGCAGACGCTGCACGACCTTGATCCAGTTGCCCGTCGCGTTCTGCGCCGGCAGCAGCGAGAAGGCCGACCCCGTGCCGGCGGAGAAGCCCACCACCTTGCCGTGAAACACGACCGACGAACCGTACACGTCGGCGGTCAGTTCGACCGGCTGGCCGATGCGCATGTGCTTCAGTTGCACTTCCTTGAAGTTCGCGTCGACCCACACGCCGTTCAGCGGCACGATCGCCATCAGCGGGTTGCCCGGCGAGACGCGCTGGCCAACCTGCACCGAGCGCTTCGCGACGTAGCCGGTGACTGGCGCCGGCAGCGTGTTGCGGGCGTTCGCCAGATAGGCGTCGCGGACCTTGGCGGCGGCGGCTTCCACGTTCGGATGGTCGGCAATCGTGGTGTTGGCGGTCAACGCGCGGTTCGAGGCGAGCTGCTGTTTGGCGGCGTCGAGGGCGGCTTGCGCGCTCTTCACGGCGTCACGCGCGTGGGAGATTTCCTCCTGCGAGACGGCGCCGGTCTGGGCGATCATCATGCGGCGGCGCAGGTCGTCCTGGGCGCGCGACAAATCCGCCTCGCGGACTTCCACCTGAGCCTGGTACTGGTTGTCGTCGGCGAACAGGCCGCGCACCTGGCGCACCACCTGGCCGAGATTGGCCTCGGACTGTTGCAGCGCGACGCGGGCATCCGCCGGATCGAGCACGACGACCGGGTCGCCGGCCTTGACCGTCTGGGTATCGTCGGCGTTGACCGCGATGACCGTGCCGGTCACCTGCGGCGTGATCTGCACCACGTTGCCGTTCACGTACGCGTCGTCAGTCGACTCGTGGAAGCGCGCAACCAGGAAGTAGTACAGCCCGTAGGCGATCGCGGCGATCAGGATCACGATGACGAGCAGCGTCATCATGCGCTTGCGTTTGCCGTTGTTCGCCGGTTGTGCGCTGGCGGCAGGTTGCTGGGGGGTGCTCATTGATATGCTCCGTATTCTCTCAATCTGCTTCGTTTATTCGGGTGGGCATTCGGATTCAGTTCGCTGCAGCCTGCGCCGCGGGTGCGGCCGACACGGCGGTCGGGGCGTTGGCCGCGCCGTCGTTCGGCGGCACGGCGAGGCCGCTTTGCGTGGCTTCGAAACCGCCGCCAAGCGCCTTGATCAGGCCAATCTGCATGTCACGGCGTCGCATCTTCAGATTCGTCACCGTCTGCTCGGCGGCAAGACGGTTCTGGTCGGCATTGAGCACCTGCAATTGCTCCGACAGGCCGGCTTTATAGCGGATCACCGCCAGTTGGTACGCCTTGGTCGATGCGTCGAGCGCGCGCTGGGCGTCGCCCGACTGCAGGTCGATTGAGCGGATCGTCGCAACTTGCGTGGCCACGTCCGACAGCGCGTTGATCAGCGTCTGGTTGTAGTTCGCGACATCGAGGTCGAAGTCGGCATAGCGGCCTTTCAGTTGCGAGCGCAAGGCGCCCGCATCGAAGAGCGGCAGGTGGACGGCCGGCCCGAACTGCATCTGGCGGCTCGACGCAGTGAGGAATCGGCCCCAGCCGAACGCATCGAAGCCGAAGCCGGCCGAGAGATTGACGTCCGGGAAGAATTCCGCCTTGGCTTCCTTTACGTCGTGCAGCTCGGCTTCGACCTGCCAGCGTGCTGCCACGATATCCGGGCGGCGTGACACCAGATCGGCCGGTACGTTATCCGGCAGCGTGACGGTGTTGCCAGTCGTCAGGACTGGCTTGGCGATCTGCAGCCCACGATCCGGACCCTTGCCGAGCAGCGCGCCGAGCTGATACCGCACGGTGGTGATCTGACCGTCGAGGTCGGTCACGTTGGCCTGGCTCGTGGCAATGTTGCCGTTCGCCGTCTGCCGCTCGACGTTGGTATCGAGGCCGGCGACAACGCGCCCATTCGTGATCCGCCCAATATCCTGACGATTGGCGATTTCACGCGCGGCGATGTCGCGCAGCGCGTACAACTGCGCGAGCTGGTTATAGGTGCTGGCGACCGCCGCCGCGAGCGTGACGCGCGCCTGCTGCAGGTCCGCTTCAGCCGCTTTTTCCTGCGACACCGCCTGGCCAAGCCGCTGACGGTTCTTGCCCCACAGGTCGAGATCCCACGACGCGCTGGCCAGCACGTTGTTCTCGCTATACCAGGTGCCGCCGTAGGGCGGCGGATAGATCGAGTTGGCCGAGAACATCTCGCGATTCCACGAGTAGCTGCCATTGACCTTCGGATAGAGCGCCGAGCGCGAACTTTCGATGTACGACGACGCCTTGGCGATGCGCGCCTGCGCCTGGGCGATCGACGGGCTGCCTTCCAGCGCCTCTGCGATCAGCTGCGGCAGTTGCGGGTCGCCGAACTGATTGGCCCAGTCGAGCGACGGCCACTGACCGCCCTGCGACGGCACGCTCTGGCTGGACTCGTACTGCGCCGGCGCCGACATCTGCTTGTCGCTCTTGATACCGCTGTAGTTCGCGCACCCCGTGAGGGCAAGCGCCGCCACCGCGACGGTGACAGCGGCCCGGCACGACACCGCGGGCGCGGACAAGGAAAGGGATTTCATCGCTCGACTCTTTGGGTGTCAGTAAATTGTAATGATGGACGCTGCGAACAGCTTATGACGATTTACCGTCGCTATTGCTTGTCGCGTCACGGGTTATGCCCGATAGATCGCAGCCGCTATTGGTCAGCACGCGGCGCAGCATGCTCTTCAGAAAACCCACTTCTTCCGGCGTGAAGCCGGCCAGCAGGTTGTCGATCACACCGTTGAAAATGGCCGGCATGCGGATCGCGATGCTCTGGCCTTCGGGCGTCAAGGCGAGCCGCACGACCCGCCGGTCTTCGTCGCTGCGCACCCGGGTCAGCAGGCCGCGTTTCTCCAGCCGGTCCACCAGGCGGGTGACGGCGCTGGCGTCGATGCCGTACTCGCGGGCCAGTTCCGCCGCCAGCAGGCACTTGCCGCTCGCCACCATGAACAGGATGCTGGCTTGCTGACTGGTGATGCCCAGCTCGGCCATGGTGCGCTGGGTGATCAGATTCGACATGGTCGATTTGGTGCGCGAAATCAGATAGCCGACGCTTTCGCCTAGCTGGTAGGCACTGATTTCCGGCAATGGCGTAGGGGTCTGATTCGTCATGATTCTCATGCGTTTGCAATGGTTGACTAGGCAGGATTATAGGGGCGCGTTAGTTGACGCGGCAAGCGTTATTGCATGGGCGGAAAGGGTCTTTATCGGCTCGGGCTATTCAAAAGCCCGCGCGGTTGTGAAAGACTCGGGCCGCGAAGGCCGAGGGCGCGGGCCCATTGGGGCATTTTGTTGTGACGAATTGAAAGGGAAATCTGTCAGGCGGAGAGTGCGCCGCGGACGGTGCGCGCTGGAGAGAATGACGGTGAGTTAGGGAATACCAGAGACTCTTAATCTGCGCGTGCTACAATATTGGGTTCCCAAAAGTGCGCTTTGGGCTTTGTTGGTTTTGTACACAATGCTGCAGCTGGCGCACTCAACTGTCTCCAGGCTCCTATGACTCGCGCCCTACGCAACATCGCCATTATTGCCCACGTCGACCACGGCAAGACTACACTCGTCGACCAGCTGCTCCGTCAGACTGCCACGTTCCGCGACAACCAGCAGGTTGTCGAGCGCGTGATGGACTCGAACGACATCGAAAAGGAACGTGGCATCACGATCCTCTCGAAGAACTGCGCGGTCGAATACGAAGGTACGCACATCAACATCGTCGACACGCCGGGCCACGCCGACTTCGGCGGTGAAGTGGAGCGCGTGCTGTCGATGGTCGACTCGGTGCTGCTGCTCGTCGACGCCGTGGAAGGCCCGATGCCGCAAACGCGCTTCGTGACCAAGAAAGCGCTGGCGCTCGGCCTGAAGCCGATCGTGGTGATCAATAAGGTCGACCGCCCGGGCGCGCGGATCGACTGGGTGATCAACCAGACTTTCGACCTGTTCGACAAGCTGGGCGCAACGGACGAACAGCTCGACTTCCCGATCGTCTACGCATCGGGTCTCAATGGTTACGCAGGTTTGACCGCGGACGTGCGCGAAGGCGACATGCGTCCGCTGTTCGAGGCCGTGCTGCAACACGTGCCGGTTCGCCCGGCCGATCCGGAAGCGCCGCTGCAATTGCAGATCACGTCGCTCGACTATTCGTCGTACGTCGGCCGTATCGGCGTGGGCCGCATCACGCGTGGCCGTATCAAGCCGGGCATGGCCGTGGCTGTGCGTTCGGGCCCGGACGGCGCGATCCTGAACCGCAAGATCAACCAGGTGCTGTCGTTCAAGGGCCTCGAGCGCGTCCAGGTGGACAGCGCCGAAGCTGGCGACATCGTGCTGATCAACGGTATCGAGGAAATCGGCATTGGCGTGACCATCTGCGCACCGGAACAGCCGGAAGCGCTGCCCATGATTACCGTCGACGAACCGACCCTGACGATGAACTTCCTCGTGAATTCGTCGCCGCTGGCCGGCCGTGAAGGCAAGTTCGTGACGAGCCGTCAGATCCGCGACCGTCTGTTCAAGGAACTGAACCATAACGTCGCGCTGCGCGTGAAAGAAACGGGCGACGAAACCACGTTCGAAGTGGCGGGCCGCGGCGAGCTGCACCTGACCATTCTCGTGGAAAACATGCGCCGTGAAGGTTACGAGTTGGCCGTGTCGCGTCCGCGCGTGGTGATGCAGGAAATCGACGGCGTGAAGCACGAGCCGTACGAAAACCTGACCGTCGACATGGAAGACGGCCACCAGGGTGGCGTGATGGAAGAGCTGGGCCGCCGCAAGGGTGAAATGCTCGACATGGCGTCGGACGGTCGTGGCCGTACGCGTCTCGAGTACCGTATTTCGGCGCGTGGCCTGATCGGCTTCCAGTCGGAATTCCTCACGCTCACGCGCGGCACGGGCCTGATGAGCCATACGTTCGACTCGTACCAGCCGGTCAAGGACGGCGCGGTCGGCGAGCGTCGCAATGGCGTGCTGATTTCGCAGGACGACGGTGCGGCCGTTGCTTACGCGCTGTGGAAGCTGCAGGATCGCGGCCGTATGTTCGTGTCGCCGGGCGAGCCGCTGTACGAAGGCATGATCATCGGCATCCACAGCCGTGACAACGACCTCGTCGTGAACCCGATCAAGGGTAAGCAGTTGACCAACGTGCGTTCGTCGGGTACCGACGAAGCGGTGCGCCTTGTCCCGCCGATCCAGATGTCGCTGGAATACGCGGTAGAGTTCATCGACGACGACGAACTGGTTGAAGTCACGCCGCAATCCATCCGTCTGCGCAAGCGTTACCTGAAGGAACACGAGCGTCGTAGCGCGAGCCGCAAGGGCGCCGTGGACTAAGCTGCGCGCTTCTATCGTGCAATGCAACACAAAAGCCGCCTTCGGGCGGCTTTTGTTATTTCAGGCCGCGTAAAACACTATTCTCGGGATGCGTGAAAGAGCCCGTCGCGGCCCCCGGAAAGGTACGCGAAAGCCCGCCAGGAAAGGCTTTCGCGGCACTATGCCGGCTATCTGCAGTATCTGTTCTGTGCTATGCTTCCGCGGATGCAAGTTAAGGTCCTTCCAAGCAAGACTTGATTCGCGCAATCCGCCAAACGGTCAGGCCGTGTCGCGGAAGGTTTGAGTAACCCGCTATTTCTCGAGAAACTCGAAGAAAGGTGAGCGTAAATATGATGAAGCAATTCCAGTCGAACTCCTATCTGTTCGGCGGCAATGCTCCGTACGTAGAAGAAATGTACGAAGCATATCTCGACAATCCGGCGTCAGTGCCCGAGAACTGGCGCAGCTATTTCGACGCGTTGCAGAACGTTCCTGCATCGGATGGCAGCAGTGCTAACGACGTGGCCCATGGCCCGATCGTCGAATCGTTTGCGCAACGGGCCAAGGCCAATGCCTTCATCCCGCGCACCGCGCCTGGCGGCGAAGATCTCGCTACCGCGCGCAAGCAGGTCTATGTGCAGTCCCTCATCGGCGCATATCGCTTCCTCGGCTCGCAATGGGCCAATCTCGACCCCCTGAAGCGCCGCGAACGTCCCGCTATTCCCGAACTTGAACCCGCGTTCTACGACTTCACCGAAGCCGATATGGACCAGGAGTTCAGCGCGACCAACCTGTATTTCGGTTTCGAGCGCGCATCGTTGCGGGAAATCGTCAAGGCGTTGCGCGACACGTACTGCGGTACGCTCGGCGCTGAATATATGTACATCAGCGACCCGGAACAGAAGCGCTGGTGGAAAGAGAAACTCGAGTCGATCCGTTCGACGCCGAATTTCTCGAACGACAAGAAAAAGCACATTCTCAATCGCCTGACGGCAGCCGAAGGCCTCGAGCGCTTCCTGCACACCAAGTACGTCGGCCAGAAGCGCTTCTCGCTGGAAGGCGGCGAAAGCTTCATCGCCTCGATGGACGAAGTCGTGCGTCACGGCGGCGCTCGCGGCGTGCAGGAAATCGTCATCGGCATGGCCCACCGTGGCCGTCTGAACGTGCTGGTCAATACGCTCGGCAAGATGCCGGCGGACCTGTTTGCTGAATTCGAAGGCAAGCACGTGGACGATCTGCCGGCTGGCGACGTCAAGTACCATAAGGGTTTCTCGTCGGACGTGTCGACCGAAGGCGGCCCGGTTCACCTGTCGCTCGCGTTCAACCCGTCGCACCTTGAAATCGTCAACCCGGTGGTCGAAGGTTCGGCCAAGGCGCGGATGGACCGGCGCGGCGACGACAGCGGCCTGCAAGTGCTGCCGGTGCAGATCCACGGCGACGCGGCATTCGCTGGCCAGGGCGTCGTGATGGAAACGCTGAACCTCGCGCAAACGCGTGGGTACGGCACGCACGGCACGCTGCATATCGTCATCAACAACCAGATCGGCTTCACCACGTCGGATCCGCGCGACTCGCGCTCGACGCTGTACTGCTCGGACGTCGTCAAGATGATCGAAGCACCGGTGCTACACGTGAACGGTGACGATCCCGAAGCGGTCGTGCTGGCTACGCAGCTCGCCATCGACTTCCGCATGCAGTTCCACAAGGACGTCGTCGTCGACATCGTCTGCTTCCGCAAGCTCGGCCACAACGAGCAGGACACGCCGGCGGTCACGCAGCCGCTGATGTACAAGACGATTGCGAAGCACCCGGGCACCCGCGCGCTGTACGCTGAAAAGCTGGTGCAACAAGGCGTGATCACCGCGGCGGAAGGCGAAGAATTCGTCAAGGCGTACCGCAAGGCGATGGATGAAGGCCATCACACGGTCGATCCGGTGCTCTCGAACTACAAGAGCAAGTACGCGGTGGACTGGGTACCGTTCCTGAACCGCAAGTGGACCGACGCTGCCGACACGGCAGTGCCGCTCGCAGAACTGAAGCGCCTCGCGGAACGTATCACCACGGTTCCCGAAAACTTCAAGGTTCACCCGCTGGTCGAGCGCGTCATCAACGACCGTCGCGCGATGGGTCGCGGTGAAGCGAAGCTCGACTGGGGCATGGGCGAACATCTGGCCTTCGCGTCGCTGGTCGCATCGGGCTACGCCGTGCGTCTGACCGGTCAGGATTCGGGCCGCGGAACGTTCACGCACCGTCACGCGGTGCTGCACGATCAGAACCGCGAACGCTGGAACGACGGCACGTACGTGCCGCTGCAGAACATCGCCGAAGGTCAGGCGAAGTTCACGGTGATCGACTCGGTGCTGTCGGAAGAAGCGGTGCTCGGCTTCGAATACGGTTACTCGACCGCTGAACCGAACACGTTCGTCGCATGGGAAGCGCAGTTCGGCGACTTCGTGAACGGCGCGCAGGTCGTGATCGACCAGTTCATCTCGTCGGGCGAAGTGAAGTGGGGCCGCGTGTCGGGCCTCACGATGCTGCTGCCGCACGGCTACGAAGGTCAGGGTCCGGAGCATTCGTCGACCCGTATCGAACGTTTCCTGCAAATGTGTGCAGATCACAACATGCAGGTCGTTCAGCCGACCACGCCGGCGCAGATTTTCCACCTGCTGCGCCGTCAGATGATCCGCCTGTTCCGCAAGCCGCTGATCGTCGCTACGCCGAAGTCGCTGTTGCGTCACAAGGAAGCCGTGTCGGATCTGTCCGAACTGGCGAAGGGCGCGTTCCAGCCGATCATCGGCGAAGTGGACGAAGCAATCGAAGCGAAGAAGGTCAAGCGCGTGATCGTCTGCTCGGGTCGCGTGTATTACGACATCGTTGCGCATCGCCGCGAAGTCAAGGCAAACGACGTCGCGATCATCCGTATCGAACAGCTCTATCCGTTCGCGCACAAGCAGTTCGAAGCGGAAATGAAGAAGTACGACAATGCGACCGAAGTGGTCTGGGTGCAGGACGAGCCGCAGAATCAGGGCCCATGGTTCTACATCGAGCATCATCTGAAGGAAGGCATGAAGGACGGTCAGAAGCTGGCATACAGCGGTCGTCCGGCTTCGGCTTCACCGGCAGTCGGGTACTACGCGAAGCATTACGAACAGCTGAAGGCGCTGATCGAAGGTGCATTCGGCCGTCTCAAGAGCGCGTCGATCGCCAGATAACTTTTTGAACCGAACCGGGAAAGCGCAGAGCGTTTTCCCGCGCCGCGTCTGACGGTTCATACACGGTTTGCAGACGGTTCGTTGTTACCAGATACGTATTCAGGATAATCACAATGGCTATTGTTGAAGTCAAAGTTCCCCAGCTTTCGGAGTCGGTTTCGGAAGCCACTATGCTGCAGTGGAAGAAGAAACCCGGCGAGGCTGTCGCGCAAGACGAGATCCTCATCGAAATCGAGACCGACAAGGTCGTGCTGGAAGTGCCGGCCCCCTCGGCTGGCGTGCTCGCGCAAGTGATCGCCAACGACGGCGACACTGTCACCGCTGACCAGGTGATCGCGAAGATCGACACGGAAGGCACGGCGGGCGCCGCTGCCGTCGAAGCAGAAGTGAAGCCGGCTCCGGTTGCGGCTCCCGCACCGGCAGCAGCGCCTGCTGCTCAGGCTGCATCCGCAACGGGTGCAAGCACGGCCGCTTCCCCGGCCGCCGCCAAGCTGATGGCGGAAAAGAACCTGGGTTCGGGCGACGTCGCCGGCTCGGGCCGCGACGGCCGCATCACCAAGGGTGACGTGCTGACCGCGGGTGCCGCTCCGGCGCCGGCCGCCAAGGCGGCTCCGGCTCCCGCACCGAAGGCGGCCAAGCCGTCGCTGCCGGACGTCAAGGCACCGGTTTCCGCCGACGCATGGCTCAAGGATCGCCCGGAACAACGCGTGCCGATGTCGCGTCTGCGCGCACGTATTGCCGAGCGTCTGCTCGAGTCGCAGCAAACCAACGCCATTCTCACGACGTTCAACGAAGTGAACATGGCGCCGGTGATGGACCTGCGCAACAAGTACAAAGACCGCTTCGAGAAGGAACATGGCGTGAAGCTCGGCTTCATGTCGTTCTTCGTCAAGGCTGCGGTCCACGCGCTGAAGAAGTTCCCGCTGGTGAACGCGTCGATCGACGGTAACGACATCGTCTATCACGGCTACTTCGACATCGGTATCGCGGTCGGTTCGCCGCGTGGCCTGGTGGTGCCGATCCTGCGCAACGCCGATCAGCTGAGCCTCGCCGACATCGAAAAGAAGATTGCCGAATTCGGCCAGAAGGCGAAGGACGGCAAGCTGTCGATCGAAGAAATGACGGGTGGTACGTTCTCGATCTCGAATGGCGGTGTGTTCGGCTCGATGCTGTCGACGCCGATTATCAACCCGCCGCAATCGGCGATTCTGGGCGTGCACGCCACCAAGGAACGCGCTGTGGTCGAAAACGGCCAGATCGTGATCCGCCCGATGAACTACCTGGCGCTGTCGTACGACCACCGGATCATCGACGGTCGCGAAGCGGTGCTGTCGCTGGTTGCCATGAAGGATGCGCTGGAAGACCCGGCGCGCCTGTTGCTGGATCTGTAAGCGCCGTACGGTATGGGCGCCGGCTGGCGATCACGCTTGTGATCGCATCGGCCGGCGCCATATAGGTAAAGCAGCACAGCGCAAGCCACAGTACCCAGGCAGCACGTATATCTAGCACTCCGCAGTACTGGAACAATGTGCGCCACGAAGCGTGGCCGCGCGTTGTCCCGTCATCAAAAGGATTGTCATGTCCAAAGAATTTGACGTCGTCGTGATCGGTGCCGGTCCCGGCGGCTACATCGCAGCCATCCGCGCTGCGCAGCTCGGCAAGTCGGTCGCCTGTATCGAGAAATGGAAGAACCCGGCGGGCACGCTGAAGCTCGGCGGCACTTGCCTCAATGTGGGTTGCATTCCGTCGAAGGCGCTGCTGGCGTCGTCGGAAGAATTCGAAAACGCATCGCATCACCTGGCCGACCACGGCATCAGCGTGGAAAACGTGTCGGTCGATATTTCGAAGATGCTGGCCCGCAAGGAAAGCATCGTCGAGAAGATGACCAAGGGCATCGAATTCCTGTTCCGCAAGAACAAGATCACGTGGCTCAAAGGCCACGGCAAGTTCACTGGCAAGACGGACGCCGGCGTGCAGATCGAAGTGAGCGGCGAAGGCGAAACGGAAACGGTCACGGCAAAGAACGTGATCATCGCTACCGGTTCGAAGGCACGTCACCTGCCCAACATTCCGGTCGACAACAAGATCGTCGCCGACAACGAAGGCGCGTTGAGCTTCGACTCCGTGCCGAAGAAGCTGGCCGTGATCGGCGCCGGTGTGATCGGTCTGGAACTGGGCTCGGTGTGGCGCCGTCTTGGCGCCGACGTCACGGTGCTCGAAGCGCTGCCGGAATTCCTCGGCGCGGCTGACCAGGCGCTGGCGAAAGAAGCCGCCAAGCAGTTCAAGAAGCAAGGTCTCGATATTCACGTGGGCGTGAAGGTCGGCGAAGTGACGACGACTGACAGCAGCGTCACGCTGAACTACACGGACAAGGACGGCAACGCGCAGAAGCTGGAAGCGGACCGCCTGATCGTGTCGATCGGCCGCGTGCCGAACACCGACAACCTCGGTCTGGAAGCGATCGGCCTGAAGGCCAACGAGCGTGGTTTCATCGACGTGGACGATCACTGCGCCACCGCCGTGCCGAACGTGTACGCGATCGGCGACGTGGTGCGCGGCCCGATGCTCGCGCATAAGGCGGAAGACGAAGGCGTGCTGGTCGCTGAAATCATCGACGGTCAGAAGCCGCACATCGACTACAACTGCGTGCCGTGGGTGATCTACACCGAACCGGAAATCGCATGGGTCGGCAAGACGGAACAGCAACTGAAGGCAGAAGGCCGCGAGATCAAGACGGGCCAGTTCCCGTTCATGGCCAACGGCCGTGCGCTCGGCATCAACAAGGCGGATGGTTTCGTCAAGATGATCGCCGACGCGAAGACCGACGAACTGCTCGGCGTGCACATCATTTCGGCCAACGCGTCGGACCTGATCGCGGAAGCCGTGGTGGCGATGGAATTCAAGGCGGCGTCGGAAGACATCGGCCGGATCTGCCATCCGCACCCGTCGTTGTCCGAAGTCATGCGCGAAGCGGCACTCGCCGTGGACAAGCGCGCGCTGAACATGTAATCGCCGCGCACGCCTGACAGATCGCAACAGCTTAGCTTGACGACGAAGGCGGGCGGGTTCACTCCCTCCCGCCTTCTTTTTTGCAGCCAGAAAATGAACGTCACCGAATACTACGAAAAAGAACTGCAGACGCGGGGTTATCAATCGGACCCGGCGCAACGCGCGGCGGTCGACCGTCTGCAGCGGTGCTTCGAGGAGTGGAGCGAATACAAATCGCGCCGCTCGAATGCGTTCAAAAAGCTGCTGATCCATCCGGACCTGCCCCGCGGCGTGTACATGTGGGGTGGGGTGGGGCGCGGCAAGAGCTTCCTGATGGACAGCTTCTTTACGGTGGCGCCGCTGTATCGCAAGACGCGTCTGCATTTTCACGAGTTCATGCGCGAAGTACATCGTGAGCTCGAAGAACTGAAAGGCCAGGCCGATCCGCTGGACGAACTCGCGCGGCGCATCGCCAAGCGTTACCGGCTGATCTGCTTTGACGAATTCCACGTCTCCGATATCGCGGACGCGATGATTCTTTACCGCCTGCTCGACAAGATGTTCGAGAACGGCGTGCAGTTCGTGATGACGTCCAACTACGACCCCGATACGCTCTACCCGGACGGCTTGCATCGCGACCGCATGCTGCCGGCGATCGAACTGATCAAGGCCAAGCTCGACGTGATCAACGTCGACGCGGGCATCGACTACCGGCAGCGCACGCTGGCCCAGGTCGAGGTGTATCACACACCGCTCGACGCCGCCTCGGACAAGGCGCTGCGCGCAGCCTTCGGCAGCCTTGCCGCGGTGCCCGACGAGAGTCCGATCCTGCGCATCGAAAAGCGCGAGCTGAAAGCGCTGCGCAAGGCCGACGGCGTGGTCTGGTTCGACTTCGCGACGCTGTGCGGCGGCCCGCGCTCGCAGAACGATTATCTGGAACTGGCGAGCCGCTTTCACGCGGTGGTGCTGTCGGGCGTGCCGCAGATGAGCGCGCGGATGGCCTCGGAAGCGCGGCGCTTTACCTGGCTGATCGACGTGTTCTATGACCATAAGGTCAAGCTGCTGATGTCCGCGGCCGTGCCGCCCGAGCAGTTGTATACCGATGGCCCGATGGCCAACGAATTTGCCCGCACGGTTTCGCGCATTGTCGAAATGCAATCGAAAGAATACCTCGACGCGCCACGCCGGATCGTCGATACGTCGCTGACCTGAGTGAGCCGTAGCGGCCAGAGGCGCAGAGGCACCGGGAGGCACGGTGACGCCTCCTGAGCGCTTCTCAAGGGGCGGGCGCGGCCTACCTTTGCCTCGGTGCCGCGTTCTTTTGCGATAGATGGTGGTCTGCCGGGCAATCCCCGGCGGCTCCAGTCGCATTTTCAAGATTCAGATTGGTCTTATATTCGGTCCAGGGGCAAGCCGATATCTTCTTAGTCATAGATTTTGACGAAGGAGAAATCCATGACCCCGTACCGTGATATCAATGATGAAGAATGGCAACGTGTCGCACCGTTGCTCCCCGAACTGCGTCCGCGTTCGGAATTGCGCGGCCGCCCGCTCGCCAACACGCGCTCCGTGCTCAATGGCGTGCTGTGGGTGATGTATAGCGGCGCAACCTGGTCCGCCATGCCGCGTAAATACCCCTCGTATCAAACCTGCCATCGCCGCTTCAAGGCGTGGCAACATCAAAGACACCGCTTCTAGTAAGGCCGCTCGCCTAGGTGAACGACCGCTTTGTGAGGCCGGTTGTCCCAGCGCTGTCCCAGTGTCCCGAGTAGCGCCAGCCTCCAGTGCATCAACCGCACCCACCGACCTGCGCCATTATTGTGCCATAGTCAAGGAGTCCAACCGACGAGGCACTATTTGATCCACACGCCAAGATCAGCGGTCACGAGGCGACGCCTGACGGCGTTTGCGTGACCAATCGCCTGTCCAACAGACGTTAATACATAGTGCTGCACCGAAGATTTATTCCACGTGTGGAATAGTGTCTTCACCGCTTCGCTCGTAGGGGCGAAGAGAGCTTCGATGTCGTTATCCGCCAGCGGGCGTTCCTGGAGCTTGCGTCCCAGATTGAAGCGGGCATGTTCGGAGATGCCAAGTTGTTCGCACAAGCTGTTCACGGCAGGTTCACTTTGCCCTCGCACCTGCACAAGCTCGGGGTTGGCTTCTGAGGGCACTAGCATCTTTTCTACTTCTGGCTCTGCCGCAATTAGCGTATCGAAGACGGGTTTCTCGAAACCACGTGAAAGCAGGCCCGGGTACTCGCCTTTTAAGATCGTTTGCATGGACGTCGGGGCTAACGTATGCTGCGCGACGCCAGCGTAGACTAGATACGAGAGGACGGCATCTCCTTCCGGTATCGCCGTTGTGAATTGAGCCGCCATGAGAAGCGGACCAATGATTTGCATTCGCAACGTCAGCCCCGGCGTAGCGCAGTGGCGCAGGAGAAAGATAAGCGATAGCAAATCGATCTGTTGCGGCGTAAGCCGAGCAACAGCGATAACTGCCTCGTTCAAGACCACTTGCCGTATGTTCCGATCAGACTCTGTAGCTCGCTGAACGAGCAGATCGACCAATACGGCCTCCGTTGCGTCGTCGCCAGCGCGTGCAAAGGCTTTCTGAGCCTCGAATAGGATGTGCTGGAAGTCAGGGCTTGCGGCTTCGGAGATGTTCGGCACCCCCTTCGCCTGCAATTTGTTGAGGAACTGGTCTATCAAATGCTCGGCGCGCTCGGTGGCCACCTGCTTTGCAAGCCCCTGCATTTCCAGAGCGTTGGCGCGGTAGACATCTGTTGCAATTTGACGTGCTTCTGTGTACGTGATGCCTTGCACAACCACGTCACGGCCCGCCTGCACGTTCATCGCGTTGTCGCCGCCTTGCTGGTTTTGTTCGTTGTTAAGCATAGGCTGGTCAATCTTTCTGTTTATGAATGTCACCGATTTTGACATCGCGACCGGCTTGTACATTGATCGACTTGTCACCGCCTCGTTGCCGCTGGCCGCCATGCTCAGAGCGCCTGAATAGGGCGCTTCCGATCCAGCCAATGACTGCAATTACGAACGCACCGCCAATTCCATCAAAAAGCCATTGCTTGTTGTCGATGATCCAATGCATAACGCTGCTCACGATGAGGGGCTGTTTTATACGAGGGTTTTGAGATAGTTCACGAACGCAGTGCAGGCGATGAGGAAATACTTCGCTTCGTCGGCGGTGAGGTTCTGCTCATCCATCAACGCGTGACGAATGCCGTTCGCGTCGCTCGTGTAACCATACAATGCCGTGTATCCCCTTCGCAGAGCCCCATGCAATTTGCCCACCTTTTCCAGCGCGATCAAGGCTTCTCCGAGTTCGGCCTTGTCTTTCCCGCTGACGATCTTGGCCATCGACTCGACGGCTGAGATCGATTCCTTTATGGAATTGCGATAGTCGGGGTTGTGGCGGCTGCTTAGGTGTGCAAGGGCGGTCGCTAGGTGTTCGCTGACGGGGCCGAATTTGCCTTTGTCAGACAGCGCCTCCTGGAGCGCTTGCACTTCCTGCTCGGAGGTGACCGGGACTATCTGATTGTTCACGACGCGGTACGCGGCCAGTTCCCCGGCCAGTACTCGATCAACAGCGCGCCCCAGTTGTGCGCCTTGATAGAGTGTCGCAATGAGAAAGTCCAGCAAGTCATAGACGCCGTGCCACTCTGTGCGAAAGAAATGGTCACGGACGGTACGCCATGCATCACCGTAGTGAGGGCTGCCGTATCCACGGGTGACTGGAATTGTGTCAACCGGACGCTTCCAGAACTCTGCCCAGATTGCGCGCAAGACTTGATCTTCAGGTTGACGTTTCCGCCAACTATCGAACACGTTCCAAAGAGAACTCCGCAACTCGTCGGGCATCGCGTCAGGTTTCAGCGCTTCCGGCAGCGGGTTGATTCCCATGCGTTCACTAAATCGCAGAGTCATTTTTAAGCGCCTGAACGGGTTGCTGGGCTAATGGTAATTGTACCCGGACCCAATTTCGCTGCACCTATTCGCGGTCCTACTTCGTTACACCGCTGATGGAATCACGACCCGATACCGCCCCTGCAAAGGCGACCGCGGCCATTGAAGTGAACCGTTCGAGCACTTCATGTGGTGACATCTCAGCGACCTTCGGCTCATGTTGGTCCGATGAATTGTCCCGCGCGTTCACGTGCTCCCTTATGCGTTGCAGGAAGTGCTTGAACGGCAACATGTCCTCGTCGGTTAGCCGGTAATCTACGCGATGGCCTAGCCGGTTACGCAGGCTGTTCAGGTGTTTGATCGCTTCTACCGGATTGAACGGCTTCGGTATCGTCCACGAAGAAAGCAGCGCCACGCGCTGGCCGAACGTCAGCCGTGCGTCTTCCCATTCGAGGCCGGGATGGTGTGCTTTAAGGAACGCGTCCATGTAGTGCTCGATGATGAGATGACAGGACAGCAGGTATCCCATCAGTTCGTAGTCGATTTCGCCGACACGGACCCATGTACGGTTCCCATCCTCGATAGGGCCGAACATAGGCGGCAGCCCAGCGCGCTTCGCTGGCTTGGCTTTGTCGTTGTCTGCTGTGGGTTCGCTCATGGCTGTTTTTGTGTGCTGAGGTGGACTGTATTTTGTCACATCTATTTGCGGGCACTTACGCCACCCACGCGCGCTCACACGCCCCCGTAGGCGCGCCCGCGCGCATCTTTCCAGCCAGCGGAGTGGGCCACGGTGCCCGGTCGATGGTCCGGCCTGTGCAGCAAGGCGGTGCAATGGTCCTACGGCGGGCCGCCGACACCTCGGACACGGCAACGCATAGGCGCAGGACAGCAGCGGTAGTAGCCGCTCGCCTGCCTTCGCCCGGCGCAAAGCCTGCAACGATGGCTCGAATAGGTACACAGTATCGAGCTAAGTGCAGGCTGCAATAAACTTGGATCGAAATAGTTGACCGCCAATTCGATCCATGCTGTAATTCGATCTAGTAACAAATTCGAGCCAACAGCGGGGACGACATGAAGCGCATTTATTACGGGCGAATCAGCACTACGGACGGTCAGACATCGGCCAGCCAGTACGCGGACGCCGAGGCACAGGGTATCGAACGCGAGGACACGTTCATTGATGAAGGCGTGAGCGGCTATCACGTCGCACCGCTCGACCGCGAGCAATGGCCGCACGTTGAGCGCGATCTGCGCAAGGGTGGCGTGCTGGTGGTCCGCTGGCTTGACCGGATCAGCCGCCGCTATGACGAATTACACGAGACGATGCAGCGACTGATGAAGCGCGGTGTCCGCGTCGAATGCACGCTGAACGGCATGGCCTTCGACGGCGCAGCTAAGGATGCGATCAGCAAGGCCACGCGGGATGCAGTGCTGGCCTTCATGGCAGCGCAGGGCGAAGCGGACTACCTGAACCGGCGCGAGATGCAGGCACGCGGTATCGCTATCGCCAAGGAAGGTGGCAGCTACGCGAACGTAGGACGCAAGCGCAAGGCCGACTATGCAGAGGTCAGAGAGTGGCGGGCCGAACACGGCGCTTCGATCAGCCAGACAGCCGAACACTTCGGCATCTCTACAGCAGCCGTCAAGCGGGCCATTGCCGAGGCCAAAGGAGACGCGACAGCAGAGTAGGCGCTGGCGCCGCACACCGTAGCAACCCGGTTCAGTCTTGGCGGATAGACCGGGCAACCATCCAACACGCGGGCCAGCGCGCCTGCACATTATCGCAGACCATCATGAGCCAGAACATCGCACTGAACATCGAAGCTAACCGCACCGCCGCCGACATCGACGGCACTGATCTCCACGACGAGGCATACAACGAAGGCGTGTTCTACGCCGAGACGGATTGGCAGCACTGCCGGAAGCGTCCGGAGTTTCTGTGGGGGCCGACGAGCATGGCGGAGCATTGCGCCGTTGTGTGGGCCGACATCATTGCGAACGTCTACCCGGAGTGGAATAACGAGCACGCGCGGCTCTCGTTCTACATCGGTTATGAGGATCGGGCTACCGAGCTTGCGGACGCTGGTGAGGCCGGATACGAGGCACTGGCCGAGGCCGGGACCGTGGCCGATACCGAAGGCTGGATTCTCCAGTGCGCGCCGTGGGCGGTGAAGACCAGCGACAGCGAGAAGGCGCTCCGCGCTGTCCGGGCTGCATGGGCGGGTGCGGAGGCGTGGCAGGCGCGGGCACATGCAAGCGGCGAGCGTGGTGACGCGATCCGAGCGGGGGAAGCGCTTATCCGCGCTGAGGCCGCAGGCGAATACATGCTGGACAGCCGGTATGTGGCAGGGAGCGTGACGCACGCCCATTGATCGAGCGGCGAGTCACCGCCACCACATTGCAGCAGACGAGGCCCGCCACAGTGCGGGCTTTTTGCTTTCTGCCCGATCCGTAAGCGGGCAGTGAATCCCATTTTGGACAACTCTCCAGACACACATAAACGTGTCGGTTCGAAGCCGGGCCTGATCGCGCTCGGCAAGTACGCCAGTGGGAGTCCAATTACGCGTGACTTACAAGGCACAGAACCGTGCTTTGTCAGTCGCGTGGAAGTCGGCGCAGGAGCGCGGGCAGGCGACCTGTACCCGCATGTCATTAAATCCCCGAGGGCGTACGAAAGAGCCATGCGCTCCAACGCCCCCGGCGGTAGATCGACCCGGAATGAACCGGCAGACCGTAGGATTTCCCTCACTTTCTGAGGGGTGTTTTCCTTTTAAATCAACAGCTTGCAGCATACTCTATAAGATGACATAGACCGTGCGCCAGCCAGTGACCCAACGCTAACTAAGGATCGAACAATGCAGCATCCGAGCAGCACCCTTTACAAGAATGGCCGGTGTCTGGCCGACCTTATCACCACCTGCGAGCGTATCGAGTCCACGGACGAGTGGGCTGTATTCGAGACAGTGCAGAAGCGGAGACGCCTCGCCAAGCCGCTGAGATTGAACGGCAAGACCGTCACCCGCTATCAGGTACGAGAAGCCGTCAGTTACGTCAACCTCGCGACCGGGGAGGTACTCCCCGCAGCCGACGCAGCCAAGGCGGGACTATCCGTAGCGGGCCACGTTAGCGAGAAGATGTTGCGCCGGGAGTCAGTCTTGAGTGGACTGCGGCCAGAGGCCCGAGCTTTCGCGGCGTTCTGTCTGGAGTTCCGCAACAAACGCCGGGGCGTGACTCCCGGATTCGACAAGCTTTGCCACTGGTACGCAACACTGAACGGGAAGCGGGCAGACAACGTACGCCGACTGCTGCCCGCACTACGGCAAGCCGGAGTCATGGCAGGCGAATCGTTGGTCGGCGTGGAGTGGCAGATCAGCGGAAGCAACAAGAGCGCAGCCGACCATCTGAATGAGGATGCAGACGCGGAGCACAAATTCGGGCTGATGCTGGCGAACAAGGGCGCTGAGATTACCTTCGAGTGCAAGAACCTTATGGTTGCCATCACCGGCAAGCTCGCTGCCCCTATGTGGGCCGAAGTAATGGAGGCTGAGTACGAGATCTACCTAGCATCTGGCGGAGAACCTGACGCACCCGCCATCGAGCCAATCAACGCAGCCAACATTACGCCCGGTCAAGAAGCAACGCTGCTGCGAGCTATCGCTTTCCTCACTGCTCATAAGCACGTCTATCTTAATCAGGATACCGAACAATGAGCCGTGACCACCGACGCAAACGCGAACCTATTGCGGTCATGCTGTCCCGCCAGCGAGCCGACCTAGATCGCTCGTGGAATGCGGCCAGCCAGCGCCGCCTCGGCGGACCCGCAATGATCCGCTCGCCAGAGCACATGCAGCGCATCCAAGAGGCTCGCGAGGCCGAAGCAGCATTCACCCTTGATCTCGATAACTGACGCCCACAGTGGCGTCCTATGGAGCACAGTATGAAAACCATTGCACATCCACTGGAGCACAACGCCACCGCACGCGCCTATTACGAGTCGCTCACGAAGCGAGCCTCACGCGGCGGCGTGTGCATCTGGCGGGAAGTAGTAGAGCAGCTTACCGGCAGTTTACCGACCTACGCCACGCGCAAGCAGCGCGCCCGCGAGAAGGCCGCTATGCGCCTCGAAGCGCCTGCGCGAACTGACTGAGCAGCACCAGATTCAACAGGCCCGCCGTGCGCCTTCGAGCACGGCACCCGCCGCATCATCGCGGCAACTCACACACTAAGGAGTACAAATTATGGCAGGTGGCGCATACATCGTCCGCACAGGCGCTAACGGAGAAGCAGCACCGAGCAAGTTCAACGGACGACTTCCCGGCAGCGGTGGCGGCGTGAAGCAAAGCAATCGCATTGGCTCGACAGGCGCGGCAGTCGTCTATGACAAGGAGACGCAGGACGCAATCTTCGCAGGCTACATGCCCGCAGCGTTGATGGCCGGTGACGGCAGCAGTGTTCGATACGACGTTGACCCGGTGCATTACGTGCAGGTCGCGGGTATCCGCCCGCGCTCGCAGACAGACGTGGAAGCACTCCAGAAGTACCCGGAACTTGCTTTGCACTTGCTGAACGAGGCAGGGCGTGCGAACAGCATGGCGAAGGCGACCGTGGGTTATGTGGCCGGTACGGCGATTCACGCCAGCCTCGGTAGCAACGCGCCAGCAGACGCGAAGGCATCGGCTACGTTCGTGCCGAATGGCCGCTGGTAATCAGCTATGTCCGAACTAACACGCGAGCAGATCGTGGCGGGACTCGAACTGCTGACCGATTCTGAGAAGCGCGAGGCCCGCAAGTATTCGACCGTTCTGGCGGTCCGCATGGCAGAGCAACGCGCCGAATACCACGCGCGCGTATTCCGGCGTCAGCAGTTCGGCCAACCTCGTCCAGAGGGCGAGACACCGCTGTGCAGGTGCGTACGCTGTACGGGCGCTTAACGCACACCCATTAGCACGCCCGCCGTGGGCGTACCACGGCTCCCACCAACTCACAGACCAACAGGAATTCAACATGGCAAAGAAGCAAGATAACAAATTCGCACTTCCGATGACTTCGGAAGATGCCCGTTCTCGCATGCAAGAATTGTCGGCGGTAATTTTCGAAGCAAAGCCCCTTGTGGAGCAGCTTGAGAAACTTCTCGCCTCCAAGGACGTGCTTCGGGCAGCCGAGGCAGAACTGGGCTTTATCAACGAGAATCTGGAAAGCATTCGGCGCACGGAATTTGAGCGACAGGTTGACGCTTACGAAATCAGCGAAATCACACGGATCGATGAGGGGCGCAACGCGAACGCGCTCCACAAGTACAACGTACACGGCACCTTTGAAGGTCGTCCGTTCACGCATCCATTGGCGAGCCAGTCGCGGGTTCTGCTGGCCGCAGTCGCACGCCGTTCCGAACTAATCCCTGCCGAGATTCTGGCGATGCGCTCGGACCCGCTGGACTGCCTGCTGAAGAACGTGCGCGACGTCAATCGAGGCTACCGGAACTAACCTCTGTCATGCCGGGTTGTGTCGAAGCCGAAGCGTCGCCAATCAAATAACATAGGACTACAAATGAAGAAATTAACCGCACAAGAAATCCGCGCTGCACGTATCGGCTTCGATGCCGAGCGTTTCAGCGAAACCGCGAAGCGCATTGCCTGCCACCCGGCTGACGTACACCGCGCCGTGTCGTACGAGAGTCTGACGCCCGAGGAACGCAGCGAGATCATTACTGCATTTCTGAGCGCCGAGCGCGTAGGCGACATCGCGAACCGACTCGGCACCACGCAGACAGCCGTGCTTAAGACGGTACGCGGCGCACTGATCCATGCCCGCGTTGAGGCCGCGCTCAAGGTTGCAGCGTGTTCATCGAGCGCGCAATTGTCCTGATGCAGCGCCGCGCTCGGCGCAGTGAGGCGCGTCTAATGCAGTATCACAGCACAGCGCCCGCGATGGCGCGTATGCACGTCATCGAGTCCGATTGGTGGTATGGCCGCTGGAGTCGTGATGAGCGCCGCCGCGAACGCTTTCTTCAGATGCCCCAGCGACAGGCACGCGATGAAGCCGCACGGTAGCAAGAACGCGCGAGCACGCGGCCTATGGCAAGTCGCGCCGTATGCTTCGAAGCTCACGCGGGCACACCGCGACGCTGCGCGGGCAGACCATGCATTCGCGCAGGCGCTTCGAGAGCAGACGATCTACCCGACGCGCGTTGATGCGCTGATCGCTGGCAAAGTATGGTTTGACGGTAAGCCGTGCAGCAACTGCGACGGCACGCGGCGGCGCGTCTATAACTTGTCCTGCTACGACTGCACAAAGCGCGATGGCTTTAAGACGGATGCCAAAGGCCGGTGTGTCGCGCTACCGCCTGCGAGGCAGTCCCGAGATGGCTGGCTGGCGCGCAATGACGAGCGCAGGCGGGAAGCAGCGGGCGAATACATCGAATACCGAAGCGGCGAATGGATGGCGCGGCAGTACCCGACAGGGCGTCTCAGCGTGCAATGCTTCCGCCATCACATCGACAACCCGGACTTCGGGAAGCTACCGGGGGCCACGCATTTTCGAAATGTGTAAGCAACACATGGACCTCTTGACCTTGCTCAGGCTGGCAGGATGGTCTATCTAACTAACAGACGATAAGGAATACGAATGGCTATCAATTTCAGTCTTGGCTCGGATGGCGGCACCGTCATTCAGACGGACGCGAGCGGCGGCGGAAGCTCCACCACCTTCAATGGCGGTGTGAGCGGCGGCTCGCAGTCCAGCGGCAGTACCGCGCAGGGCGGCACGGACTACGCGGCGCTCGGGCGCGCTGAGTCCTCGCAGGGCGTGTTCGGCTCGGGTATCAGCATCGACAGCTTTAACAAGCTGACGCAGGGCGCGATCCAGCCGTACATCGACCGCGCGAAGAAGGAGCAGTACGCCGAGGGCATGGCGCAAGCGGCGCAGGGCAAGTCGATCATCGACATCGAGAACGACCAGCCTTGGTACACAAAGATTTACGGTCCCGACGCAACGGTGCAGGGCGCGCAGATGTTCAACGTGAATGCAGCGATGAACGATGCGCAGACCCAGTTCATGCAGGCGATGCCGCAGCTTCGCTCGCGCTCGCCCGATCAGGTGCGCCAGTACCTCGTGGACAAGATGTCTCAGGTGCAGTCAACCGGCGATCAGTTCACCGACGCAATGGTGCAGCAGAAGCTGGCAGAGCAGTTGCCGCAGATGCTCGACCAGCACATGCAGCAGTACGTGCAGTACACACAGGAGCAGAACTACCTCGGCTTCACGAACATGGGGACGAGTGCGGCGCGCTCTATGCAGGCCACACTGTCGGCTAATCCGAACGCAACCAACGACGACATTCAGCAGGCGTACACGAACTACAACGCGAACCTTGAGAAGCCCGACAACATGACCGACGAGGCGTACCAGCGGGCGCTGAAGGACATCACGGTCTCGAATGCGAGCATGGGTAACTGGCAGGCCGTGCGTGCGATGAAGCAGAGCGATGCGTACCAGTCGATGGACCCAATGCTGCGGGCCGATCTGGACGATAAGATTCCGCTGCTTGAGGCGCAGGCCGCTGCGAAGAATCCTGACTATGCGCAGAGTCTCGACAACGCGGCCACGCTTGAGTTCGCCATGACGCGCGGCGGCGGCACGTATCCGTCCACGCCTGCGGGGCATGCGGCGGCGCTGCAAGCAATGGACGCAGTGAACCAGCAGTACTCTACGCAGTGGGGCGACGCGACGGTCCCGTTCACGCCCGAGAAGCAGCGCGAGATTCTGGAGAGGATGGACGCGACCAATCGGACGCAGTATCTGCAAGGTCTGAAGGCGCAGCAAAAGCAGTTGAGCTACAACCAAGCCGCGACGATGGTGCAAACGAAGTGGGCGGCAGATCGGCCCGAAGACCTGAAGGGAATCCCGATCCCCGAAGGCGCACAGGTGTCTGCGCTGAACGGTCTGTACATCGACATGACGAAGGCCGGTGCCGACAGCCCGCAGGCGAACACATTCTGGCAGCACGCCAGTGCGAACGCCCGCGACAAGGACATGCAGCCGCCGATGCTCACGGGCTACATCAACTCCACACTCGGTAGCTTCTTCGACGGGGCAGGCGCGGCCACACCTCAGCAGATGAATGTGGTTGACATGGCTCAGAAGCTCCGCAGCGGTCCCGGTGGAGTCGATGCCGTGCAGTCCTACTTCGGAGACCACGCGAGCGCCATGCTGGCGATTCTGGACAGCGGCGCGGACATCCATGACCCGGCGCAGTTCGACATGATCCGCACGCAATGGCAGCGCGGCAGGCTCGCAACGCCAACGCCGCAGGACACGAAGGACGCGCTGAACTACGTCCAGTCTCAGGACACGGCATGGTGGAACCCGTTCCGCATCGGCTCGCTTGCGGGCTGGGATGTTAGCGACGGCAGCAAGACTGCTCTGGCCCAGCAGATCGCACCAGTGATGGCGCAGAAGATGCGCGCGTTCGGCCTGTCGCAGGATGACGCGGCCCGCGCGGCCTACACCCAAGTCATGGGTAACGCCGACATGGTGCCGGGTGCGCTCGTGCCCGAGGACAAGGGTAAGTGGGGCAACGGGCAGGGCTGGCAAGACTACGTTGCCAAGGTGCCGGGTGCGGTGTCGAGCCAGAACTCTGCGCTGTATCAGGACTCCATGCGCTCGTACATCAACGACCTCGCCACGCAGAACCTGAAGGCGGCAGGCGGCGACATGAGCAACTTCGACCCGAACGACTACAAGGTTCAGTACGGCACGTACCTCGGTAGCGGCTTGATGCACCTGTACCTGTCGAAGGGCGACGGCGCATACGTTGGCGTCACGATGAACTCGCAGGACTTCGGTAAGCGCATCGCAGACGCAGTGCAGTCACACGCTTATGGCGCGAATGGTTCACAGGCTCCGCAAGGTATGCCTGAGAAGAACGCATTCGGCTGGGGCTACTAAGCGCAGTGCGGTAGCGGCTTCTTACGAGGCTGCTACCTCAACTGCGCTTATTCGTCCTGTGGCTCCGATCCTTTGCCAAGCATCCGGCGTAACTCGTCAATCAATTTCTTGAGTTCGGACTCGCTTCCCGCAGGTGGATCGTCTAACCGCCGCACTAAATCCTTTGCACGCAAGTGCGTGTATCGGGCGAGCATCGCACGCGTCTTATGCCCGGTAATCGTTGCCACTTCTGTGTCATTAAAACCGCGTTCGAACAGCCGCGAGGTTGCCTCGTGTCGCGTGTCGTGAAAACGGAAGTCTTCAATGCCCGCACGTTGCCGTGCTCTCTTGAAGGCGAGCTTCAAAGCGTTGCGGGTAACATCGGGGAATACTGGCCCCTGTAGAGGGCCGACGCGTGAGCCGCGTATGGATTCGATCACAGCCATGCAACGCTTGTTGAGAGGCACGGTGCGCGTTGAAAGTGTTTTTGTGGCGGCAGCAGGCAGAGTCACCACGCAGTCTGTTGCGTCGATGTTCTGCCAAAGCAGTGTCCTCACCTCGCCCTGCCGCATGCCGGTATGGATAGCAAGCTCGACAATAGGCGCGAGCCATGTTACGCGCGCTTGTCGGCATGCGCAGAGCAGCACTGACTGCTCGGCAATCGACAGGCGGCGCTCGCGGGCCGGATTCGAGCGCGGGCGGCGAACACCTGCGACGGGATTGCAAGGCATAGCTATGCCCCAATCCTTCCGCGCGGCCTCGAATACTGCGTGAAGCAAGTTCATCTCCCGATTTACCGTCGAGCCGCTCACCTTTAACAGTCGCCTGTCGCGCCATGCCGCGATTATTCGCGGCTTGACGGTTGCGAGCGAGTAGGAGGCCATCGGATCGCGCTGCATCGCCTGTAGTCGGATGATCTCCTCTGCTGCTCCTTTGTGAGAAGGCGACTCTTCTGTGGCGTACCGCGCCAGCGTATCTTTCAGCAACGTTTGCCGTGCGGCGGTCGCATCGACGAAGCATTCGCGTGACATGGCCGACTCAGTGTCCGATAGCCAGCGTTGAGCGTCCTTCTTGGTGGTGAAAGTGCGTGATTGTGGCGGGTAGCCGTGGCGGCGAATTTTGGCTGAATACGACCCGTTCGGTCGCTTCTGAATCGTTCCCATACCTGTTCTCCATGATTAGTGGGTGCAGGTGTAGGCGGTCAGTGCCCCGACGACTCAGCAGTTTCAGTATGCCATAGCGAATGCTGCATCTGATACGCGCGGGCGTCAGCCGAGCCAGCGGTTGCAAGGCGAGACGCGCCGAGACAAAAGCCCGCCCGCGTGACCAGACTTGTTTAGTCGAGCTTAGCCAGCAAATGATCCATCGACAGGTGCGAGTATCGCCGTAGCATGCCGAGTGTCCTATGACCGCTGACCGAGGCTACCTCCATCGCGTTCAGCCCGCGCTCGAACAGGCGACTAACTGCCTCATGGCGCAGATCATGGAACCGCAAGTCAGGCATCCCGGCCTTGTCTCTGGCGCGCATGAACGCATGACGGACAACCGTCGCTGCGACGTGCAGAAACGGCCCGCCAGCAGGCTCGCGCGACCATTTGTATACGCGGGCATCCCGCATCGCTTCCAAGGCCTTGACGGCCCTGTGGGTTAGTGGTATGCCCCGAGGCGAGCCGTTCTTAGTGACCGGCAAGTACGCCACCCGGCGCGCGGTGTCGATCCGATCCCACGTCAGCGCCAGCATCTCGGACTGCCTCATGCCCGTCTCTATGGCGAGCACAACGATGTGTTCGAGGTAGGGTGCCCGAGCCGCACGGCACTCCGTCAACAACGTTGCCTCCTCACCCGGCGCTAGTCGCCTCTCCCGAGCTTCATTCTCATCCGGCAACCTGATCAACGCGACCGGGTTCTCTGCCAAGTACAGCCCCAACTCTTTCCGACCGTGGTCGATGGCCGCGCGCAGCATAAGCAGTTCCTTACGCACCGTCGAGCCGCTGACCGACAGCAGCCTGTGGTCCCGGTACTCCACCAGCGCCGCGCGTGTCAGGTTCGCCAAGCTGTACGCGGTGATCGATTGCCGCATGATGAACTTGCAGCGGCTGGCCGCAGCCTCTCGACCCTTCTGACGAGGCACCACATCATCGTGGTATCGCTGCATCAGATCGCGGAGGATCGTGTCTCTGGCGTCCCGGTGGTCTACGGCGTGCCCGAGATCGTACTGAGCTTCAATGCCTCTGGCCCATGCCTCTGCCTCGGCCTTCGAGGCAAACGCCTTGCTCTGTGACGGGAAGCCCTTACGTCGAACCTTCGCTTGCCATCTGCTCCCCGGTGTGTTATCCGGCCTGCTCGTAATCGTTGCCATCTGCGCTCCGCTGAATTGTCCCAGCGGTGTCCCAGCAGCCTCGCCACCACGTACGCCATAACCCACCGCGCAACGCCCGGACTCGTGCCGACGAGCGCGGAGCGTGAGGAGAGGGCCGCGCGCCAGCGTGGACCCCATCGCCGCTTCAAGGCGTGGCACGAGTCGGGCGTTCTCAAGCGTGTGATGGACCAGCTGTTCGGTGAAGCGAGCGGCGAGTTGTGCGGCATGATGGAAGCGCGTATGCGTATCCACGTCAGCCCGGAAGAGAAGGTTGCGCGTACGGCGGCGCCCGCCGCGCCGGCTAAGGCGCCAGTCTTTGGCGCGGCTTCTTCCCAGCCGGCGTTGTCTTCGGTATTCGGCTTCCCTGGGTCCTACAAGCACGCTGCATGACGAGTCTCATCGCCAGAATCCGCGTCAGCATGAAAAACCGGCCGCACGAGTCAATCGTCGGCCGGTTTTTTTATCTGGCTGGGGCACTTCGCTATTCGCGCATGCCTCGCGTGCAGTGAGCTACGCAGATGCCGAGAGCTTATTGCTGGCGAATCCACGTCTGCGAGCGGCCCAGCAGCGAAACGCCGATGTACCCACGCACCACCAGTTTCTGCCCACCTTCTTCCAGGTGCATCTTGCACTTGTAGAGCTTGCCGTTTTCGGGGTCGAGAATCTGACCGCCGTCCCAGCCCTCATCGTCCTTTTTCATGTCGCTGATGATCGTCATGCCGAGAATCAGCTGGTCCTTGCGCGCGTCGGTGCACGCCGTGCAGCGGCGGTCGGGCTGATCGTTCGGACCGAGGCCCTTGATGACCTTGCCGTCCAGCGCACCGTTGCCGTCCTGCGTGATCTGGACGAGTGCCTTGGGCTGGCCCGTGTGATCGTCGATGGTTTGCCACGTGCCGACCGGGCTGTCGGTCTGCGCCATGGCGGTAACGGCGCTGGCGAGCAGAACGCCTGCGAGCGCGGCCTGTCTGGCGGTGCGCATCATGATGGCGCGCGTACCTTGGGTGAATCGGCTCATTGTCTTCCTCCTGGATAAAGGTCGGCGCGATCATGGTCGCGCGGCGTGATGGGCATGTCAGGCAACCTGGCGCCTTTTCATGCCGCATTGCTTATGTTTTACTACGTTGGCCAGCGCAGAATACGTGAAACTGCGTCGCCCGTTTGATAGGGGAGCCTCTAATCAAACGCGCGGCGCGTGCCCGCTGCCGCGCGGCGCGTTGTTCAGTTCAACTGATACGAAAAGGTGGCGTTGATCCGCGGGCTGCGCGACGCGCTTTCCACCGGCGCATCGCCAACGGCCTTGCCCACCGACAGATCGAGCGTGTAGTACTTCGAGTCGGAAATTCGGAATCCGAACGAGACTGAAGACAGCTTCGAGGGCGACGGCGTGCCCGCATGCAGATAGACGCGAGCCATGTCGAACGACACGTACGGTGTGACGCTTTGCAGATAGGTGAAGCCCGGCGTGAAGCTGCGATTGACTTCGACCGATGCGCCCCAGCCCGAATCGCCCGACGCTTCACCCGGCTCGTAGCCTTGCGCGAAATGCTGCGCGCCAAACGAAATCTGCTCCGAGGTAGGCAGCGAGTCCGGGCTGTACTGACCCGTCATGGCGATGGCCGTGCCGATCTTGAGCGGCCACTCGTTGGTCTGCGAAAAACTTGCGCCGGTGCGCGTGAAGGTGAGCGAAACGGGGTTGGGTTCCACGAGGCCCGGGATATTCGAGTCGCCGGATTTCGACGCTCCGAGAATATTGAACGCCTGCGCGACGTTGACGCTTGCCTTCCGCACCTGGCCCGTCTGCACGTTGGTGTAATCGGCCTGCAACTGCATCACGCGGACTTGCGAACGCAGACCGATCTGCGCGCCGTTGATCTGGTTGTGATAATCGTCTTCGTCGTGCGACGCATACGCCGACACGGTACCGAGCAGGCTCTGGCTGTTGCTCAGAAGGAGCGGGTAGGCGAGCGAGCCGCCGAACTTGTCGTTGATGACCGTCCGCTCCACGTACGAGGGCAGGCCGGGATTGTCCACCGGATTGCCGCGATAATGCGACGCATCGATCTTCGCCACCAGACCGTCGCTGCCGATCGGCAGCGCGCCGTGGGCGGCGAGATACGTAACGTTGTCGCGCCCTTTGGGCAGCAACGCCGAAACGCTCAGTTGCTCGCCCAACGAGGTGAGGCCGTTCTCGGTCGCGGTCAGCAGGCCTTGCACGCCTGGCTGGTTAAAATTGACACCGGTGCTCACGTTGACGGCTTTGTGCTCGACCTTGAGTTCGAGGGTGGTCGCGCCGTCGGTATTCTGCGGCGGCGGTACGTTCGCCGCGACCTTGATGCCCGGCAGGAGGCCCAGCACGTTGATGTAGCGCTCGAAGGTGGAATGTCGCAGCGGCCGGTCGGCGCGAATGTGCTCGGCGATCGCGCGAATCTTCTCTTCTTCCCTGCCCGGATTGCCGGTGATCTTGACCTCCGACACGTAGCCCTCGACGATCGTCACGCGCACCACGCCGTTCTCGAAAGTCTGCGCCGGCACGAACGCGAACGACAGCGCGTAGCCGCGCGCCTGATACAGCTTGGTGACGCCATCGGCCACCTGGATCAGGTCGGCAATGGTGATGTCCTTGCCGACGAGCGGGGTGAAGCGTTGCGCGACGTCGTCGAAGGGAATCGATTTCACGCCTTCGACCTGAAACCGGGTCGGGCTCAGGTGTGTCGCCAGCAAGGCCTGCAACTGCGGCGCCTGCGGTTGTACCTGGAGGGTGACGTTGGGCCCTTTATCGGGCGCGTTGACTTGCGGGATGGAGTCCAGCGGATTGCCCCCTACAGGGTTGCCGCCGACCACCGGGCGCGTTTGCGCCTGTACTGCGCTCGCGGCCATGGCCGCAAGCAGAAGGGTCCATCTGCTGTACCCGAGTTTCATCGGTTTTCCCTCGTATATCGTTCTTATCATTCGTACGCGCCGCCCGGCCAGGCTGGTCATGTACGTTTATGTGCGGCTCCGCGCATACTGCCATGCCTGCGCGTGTTACGCCACGTGCTCCGCTGGTTACGGAGCACGTGGGTCATGCGAACTGCCTGTTACCACTTGGATCTCTCACTGCTTACCCGGTCATTTTTACGGACTACTTATGTTGCGAGGGCAGCAGCCCCCCAAGCAAGGTGGTCACGCCGCTCGTGGCGGTACTCGACGAGGTGGTCGTCGAGGTGAGCGTGGTGGTGACGGTCGAGACCAGCCCCGTCACCGGCGCCAGTAGCGGGCCGGCCGGCGTGCCGTTGGCGACACCGGTAACCGTACCCAGTACGCCGCTCAGCGCCGAAAGCGGGTTCGAACTGGTCGTTGCGCTGCCCAGCGTCGAAGTGACCGCGCTCAACGGCACGCTGCCGAGCAGGCCCGTGAGCGACGCGAGCGGCGTGCCGGCAGTGGCCGACGAGAGCGCCGACAGCGGCGAACTACCGAGCAGCGAGGTCACCGAAGTAAGCGGCGAGGCGCCGAGGCCAAGGCTCGACAGCGTAGCGTTCAACGGTCCGAGCGGTCCATTGGCGGCGGCGCCGGTCGGCGGTCCGCCCGCCACGACGGCCGTGGTGCTGCCAAACAGGCTGGTGATGAGACCCGGAATCGGCGCGGCGCCGTTCGGGCCATTCGGATTGACGAGGCCGCCGGCGTTCGTGACCGTATTGCCGAGCGAACCGACGAGGTTGCCGACGTCGGCGCCGAGCGGATTTTGCGTGGTCGAGGCGATCGTCGAGCTGGCGGAGCCCAGTGCGCCGCCGACTTGCGCCAGCACGCCGGAGACCGGTACGCCCAGACCGGTCGTGGTGCCGACCGTTTGCGTCAGGATGCCGGCACTCTGCACGAGCGGCGTGATGGCCGTGCTGAGCGGCTGGGTGATCTGTTGCACCGGCGCCGACGACAGCGCATTGCCGAGCGTCGTGCCGCCGACGCCAAGCGCGTTGGCCGCGGTGCTGAGCGTGCTGGCGAGCGGTGTCGTGAGCGGTGCGAGCGGGGCGAGGGGCCCGCTGCCGAGGCCGCCCACGGTGGTGCTCAAGCCTTGCACGACGCCGCCCGTCGAAGAGACCACGGAGCCGAGGCCCGCGACGGTCGTGCCCACCGCGTTCGCCGTCGAGCCGGTCTGGCCGATACCGTTGCTGACGGTATTGGCCAGCGTCGTCAGCGTGCCGCCTGAGGCCGACACCGTATTGCCGAGACCTTGAGTCACCTGCGAATTCAGACCGGGAAGCGCTTGCGACGAGATGGTCGTGCCGAGGTCGTTGACGGCCTTGGCGGCGGTCGTCACGGCCCCCGGGGTGCCGCTCGACCCGGTGGTCGAGGTGCCACCGCCCGAGCTTGAACCCGAGCCAGTGCCGGAGCCTGTTCCGCTGCCCGAGCCGGTCGTGGTGGTTGTGGCGCCGCTCGAACCGCTACCGGCGTTGGAAGCGGCGGGCGGCGCGGTGACATCGCTGCCGCCACAGGCGGCGAGGAGGCACGCGACGGCGAGGGCCGTGAGCGGCATGCGCAGCGACGACAGCGTCGTGCAGGCCGCTTCGGGAACAAAAAAGCGTGGGGTCGACATAGGGTGCTCCTCGGTCTCTTGTGAGTCTGACTGGATGTTCTCCGCGCGCCGGTGCAACCGTTTCTGAGCGGCGCGGCTCAGCTCAGGTGAAGCGAAAAGCCGCGCACGCGCGGCCTCTCGCGGACCTGATTACTTTTTCGTCACACCGCCGAGCAGACCGCCAACCAGCGATGTCACCGGTGACAGCAGGCTGCCCGCGGCGCCACTGCCGCTGGTCGACGTCAGACCGCCGATGAGGCCCGTCGAAGCGGTCGTAGTCGTGCTGGTGCTCTTGGTCGCGCTGGTGGCTGTCGTCGTGGCGCTGCTGAGCGTGCCGGTGACCGTGGAGAGCAGGCCCGTGACCGGAGCGAGCGCGCTGCTGCTGCCGCCGCTTGCGCCGCTCAGCGTCCCCGTCAGGCTCGAAACGAGGCTCGTGACCGGCGCGAGCGGGTTGCTGCTGCCGCCGCTTGCGCCGCTCAATGTGCCGGTCAGGCCCGAGACGAGGCCGGTGACCGGAGCAAGCGGGTTGCTGCTGCCGCCGCTTGCACCGCTCAATGTGCCGGTCAGGCTCGAGACGAGGCCGGTAACCGGAGCGAGCGGATTGCTGCCCGAGGTACCGCCTGCGACGCCGCTCAAACCACCGAGCAGGCCGGTCAGCGGAGCCAGCGGACCGCTGCCGGTGCTGCCGCCGGCGGCTGAGCCGAGGCTGCCGAGCAGGCCGGTCAACGGCGCGAGCGGGTTGCTGCTGCCGCCGGTCAGCAGGCCGCCCACCGACGTCACCGTCGTGCCGGTGCTGGTGACGACATTGCCGAGGCCAGTCGTGATCGGGTTGCCGCCGGTCGATGCGATCACCGAGCCGGCCTTGCCGAGGCCACCGCCGACCGTCGACAGCACGCCGCTGAGCGGGGCGCCGAGGCCGGTCGCCGAGCCGACGGTTTCGGTGGTGGAGGCCACCATCGAGGTGATCGGCGTGATGGCGGTGCTGAGCGTCTGAGTGACCTGTTCGACCGGGCCGGTCGAGAGCGCGGTGGTCAGCGTGCCGCCGCCCTTGGTGACGGCACCGCCGAGCGTGTCGATCACGCCGCCGAGCGGTGACGTCACGGCTGCGAGCGGCGCGAGCGGGCCGCTGCCGAGACTCGTCACGAGATTGCCGGCGCTGCTGACTGCGCCGCCGACATTGCCGACCGCGCCGCCGACGCTCGACACAGTCGTGCCGATCGCATTGCCACCGGTGCCGAGCTGGCCGAACCCTGCGGTGACGCCGTTGCCGAGAGTGGAGACGGCTGCACCCACGTTCTCCACGACACCGGCCGCGGCCTGGGTGGTTGCCGCGCTGACGCCCGGCAGAGATTGCGAACCGATGACCGAACCGACGCCCGAGACGGTCGAGCCGACGTGACTGACGACGTTACCCGCGTTGCCGGCCACGGTGCCGAGCGCATTCGCAGTTGCCGTGGTGGTGGAGCCGCCGCCGGTCGTGGTGGACCCGCCACCCGGGTTGGTGCCCGAACCGGATCCGCTCGATCCGCCGGACGTTGCACCAGTGGTCGAACCGCCACCGCTCGTCGTCGACAGTGCGCCCCCGTCACTGCCGCTACCGCTGCTTCCAGTCCCCGAACTCAAGGCTCCCGAGCCGCCGCAGGCGCTCAGCGACAGCATGGCTGCCACCGTTGCCGCGATAAAAGTTGCCCGTACCGTGAGGTTAGTCGTTTGAATGGTCATGTCACCCTCGAATCGCATCTGTTGTTGGATAGTGCTGCGTGCCTATCTCTGCAACACCCGTGCCATTTCAGCTGTTGAATACACAACCATTTCGGTTTGAATGGCTGAAAGCGATACGCGGTATAGATTTGTGGGCGATTGATGGAGTGCTTATCGAATCAGAATCAGGCGTAAATGCCTGTCATTGAAAACGGTTTTATGGCGGGCGTAACGTAACGATCCGGACTCGGCGTTACGGTGGGATGCGTAACGTGCGGTGACGCGTTGCTTCAAACACTCTGTTGAAACGGATAATTAGTGGAGCGAATCTAACCTATGGTTAGTCCTATGTGCTGCAACGCACGAAGTGCCGTTAATCTAAGTAGACAGATCGCTCCAAACACAATGGCATCCGCGCAACAACGGACAATTGCTTAAAAATGGTTCGTAGGCTATAAAAGCCGGGAGCATCAAAGTTTGAGTCGGGAGGTGCGATATCGAACAGACGGCCAAATGTAATTTGTGGTTTTAAAGCCGGCTGCGATGAACAGGCTGTGGCAGTGCAAAAGACCCGGGTCGATGAACGAGAGAATCATCGATCACGGCACTGACTACATCGTCATCAAGAGCAGCATCAATACAATCGAAATACAGCAGTTCCGAGGGCGAAAATGAAAAAGTTCACCATCAGCTTCCTGAGAGATAACAAAGGGGTCACGGCAATCGAATACGCCATGATCGCCGGGCTGATCGCAGTTCTCCTTGCCACCAGCTTAACCAGCGTAAAAACCGCTTTGGTAGGTGTCTTCACCCAGATTGTCTCGGCGTTGCCTACCACCGGCGGCTAACTCATTCTTGCGGGTTGGCGCTGCCGGCTTCTGTGAGCGCGACGCGTGCGGATTTTGTCATGCGTATCGGCTGAATCTGCGCGTCTCGCGTGAATAGTGCCAATGGAACGGATGCGGGTTGCGCTTGCGACCCGCGTCGGTTTATGTCGCCCGTCGAGTCCATATGAATCTGCTTAGTGATTCCCTCTTCGCCGTCTGGGCTACGGTCGTCGCGGTGTGCGACTGCCGCGCACGACGCGTGTCGAACGCGCTCGTCGCGGCCGGACTGGTCGCGGCGTTTGCATGCGCCGCACTGGATCAGGGTCCATTCGGAATTTCGCTTGCGCACGCGGCGCTAGGCACGCTCGTCGGCCTATGCGCGCTGTTGCCGTTCTTCGCACTGGGCGTGATGGGCGGGGCCGACGTCAAGATTTTTGCGGTGCTCGGCGCATGGTGCGGCATGCATGCGCTGGTTGGCTTGTGGATCGCCGCGAGTCTGCTGGCGGGCTGTCATGCGATCTGGTTGCTGGTGTCCACGCGGACCCGGCTTGCCACGATAGCGTGCCGTGGAGCCCCCACCTTCGAGCTGCAGGGTAAGCGTGCAACACCGTATGCCGCCTGTCTGACCATGCCCGCCATTGCGTGGATGGGCCTGCAGGCTTTTGCTGCGGGTGTGAGATGAATCGGATTCCTTATTACATGATTTCGTGTCCCGCCTTGCGGGTTGCAGCCTCGTGCTCGCGCCGCGAGCGTGGGACTGCCGCAGTGGAATTCGCGATGGTGTTCCCGCTGTTCTTCGTGATTCTTTACGGAATCATCACCTACAGCCTGATCTTCGTCGCACAGCAGAACCTGACCCTCGCCGCGGAGGAAGGCGCGCGTGCCGCGCTCAACTATCAGGTGGCAAGCAGTGTCGGGAACGCGCTGGCCGCGCGCACGTCCGCCGCCTGCACGGCGGCAAAAGGGGTGGTGACATCGCTGATCAGTTCGACCACCTGCGTATCGAGTTCGGCGCCGTGCAGTTACGACGGAACCATGGATTGCGTCAACGTCACGCTCACCTACAACTACGCCGGCAAGCCGCTGGTACCGACCTTGCCACTCGCCAGTTTTGTGTTGCCTGCTTCGCTGGTGAGCAATGCGACCGTGCAACTTAACCCGGAAAACCTACTTTAATGCGCGTGCCGGCTCTTTCCTTTGCTGTCGCATCCTGGCGGCCTGTGTCGTCGGCGGGCCGGTGTGCGCTCGAACAACCTGGTGAACTGTCATGCCGAATCTGACCCGGATCGTGGCAGGCGCCCTGATTGCGCTCGCGCTGCTGCTTGGCATCTTTGCGTGGACGCTGTCGCGGCAGCCGGCGGTTCATCCCGTCACGCCGGTGGCGCAAGCCACATTCCCCGTCGTGGTGGCCGCGCGCGCACTGCCGGCCGGCAAGCCGATCACCGTCGATGCGTTGCGCGTCCAGTCACTGCCGATCAATCCGGAAGGCGCGTTCGGCGATCCGTCCTTGCTGACGGGCCGTGTGCCGACCGCGGACATCGGCGCGGACGCGCCGGTCCTCGAAGCGCAACTGTCGTCGGGACTCGCCGAACGGATCGAACCCGGTGAGCGCGCTCTGGCTGTGCGGGTCGATGAAAGCAACGCAGTGGGCAATCGTCTGCGGCCGGGCAACCTGGTGGATGTGTTCTTCACGTTGAAACGTGAGGGCAACGGCGCGAGTGGCGCGGAAGTGGAGCGCAGTCAGGCCCGCCTGCTGATGTCCAAAGTGCGCGTGCTGGCGTTCGGCAATGCGACACCAGGCGCCGACAACCCGGGCGACGCCAACGGCATGGTGCGTACGGCGGTGCTTGCAGTCCCGGTGGCGCAGATCGATAACCTGACGCTTGCTGAAACCTCGGGGCGCCTCGTGCTGGCGCTACGCAATCCTAAGGATGAGGAAGTCGTCGATCCGGGCGCTTTTGCACCGGCCGAAGGGGTCCTGAAGATTTCCTCGCATGCATCGGCTGGGGATGATGCGCAAGCGTCGACGCGCGCCGCAGCCGGCGTGGGGCTCGATGAACTGGCGGGTAATGCAGGCAGCGCGGGCAAGCCATCCGCACGACCGCAAACGGCGCCGCGGTTGGTGAAACCTGCCGCGCGCGTGGTGGCGGCAAACGACAATATTGAAGTCATACGGGGTGGGCGTACCGAATCGGTCGCCCGATAGGGTTCCAGGGAGCGGGCGGCCGGATGCGTCCAGAACAATATGAAAAAACGGATTTTTGCATACGGGATAGCAGTGTGGCTCGGCATGGCGTTGCTTGCCGTGGCACCGGCCAGCCATGCGGCGGATGGGCCGCAGACGGTCGCCATCACGGTGGGCTCGCAACAATCGCTGGCGCTCGGCCACACCCTGCAGCGGATCGCGATTGGTGACCCGACGGTGGCGGATGTACTGATTATCCGGGGCGACAAGCGTGGCGGTGTGCTGCTGATCGGCAAATCGCCAGGCACGACTAACCTGATGCTATGGGAGCCTAATCGTGACACGCCGCTGTCGTACACCGTCAACGTGACGGCGACGGCATCGGGCGCCTTGCTCGGGCCGGGCACGCCGAACGTGAAAACGATGGGCGACACGGCGCTGATCTCGGGCTCGGCGGCGACGATGGAGCAGCATCAACGCGCGGTAGCGGTGGCGCAGGTCGAAGCGCGTGCTCACGCCGCCGCGCTCGGCAGTGGCCTGGATAGCGGTGCGGGCGGTAAAGGTGGCGCCAAGGGCGGCTCGTCCGGCGCGGGCGCGACCGGCGACACAGACGCGAACGTGGTGGACGCCTCGACCGTGGCGACCCGTTCGGTGGTGCAGGTCGACGTGCGGGTGGTGGAATTCAGCCGCTCGGTACTGAAGCAGATCGGGCTGAACATCCTCAAGCAGAACAACGGCTTCACGTTTGGCTCGTTTACGCCTTCGTCGCTGAGTTCGGCAACCTTCGGGTCGACACCGTCGTTCAACTCGACCATGCCGATCGCGGCGGCCTTCAACCTGGTGTTCAACTCGGTCACGCACGGTATCGGTGCCGACCTGAGCCTGATGGAAAGCAACAACCTCGCGCGGGTTCTCGCCGAACCGACGCTGGTGGCGCTGTCGGGGCAGAGCGCCAGTTTTCTGGCGGGTGGCGAAATCCCCGTGCCGGTGCCGCAGGCACTCGGTACGGTGTCGATCGAATACAAACCGTATGGCGTCGGTCTGATGCTGACGCCGACGGTGCTGAGCCCCGAGCGCATCGCCCTGAAGGTCGCGCCGGAAGCAAGCGAACTGGACTTTACGAACGCCATCACGATCAATGGCGTGTCGGTGCCGGCCATCACGACGCGGCGCGCCGATACCACCGTCGAACTGGGCGACGGCGAGAGCTTCCTGATTGGCGGCCTGATTGACCGCGAGACGATTTCGAATGTGTCGAAAGTGCCATTGCTTGGCGATCTGCCGATCATCGGCGCCTTTTTCAAGCAGGTGAGCTATTCGCAGAACGACAAGGAACTGGTCATTATCGTGACCCCACATCTGGTTTCGCCGATTGCCAAGGGCGCGGCATTGCCCGCGACGCCGGGTGAGCAGTCCGAGCAGCGTGACGGCGCGGTGTGGCGTTCGGTGCTGGGTGGCATCGCGTCGCCGGATGCGGCGCCGGGCTTCTCGAAGTGAAGGGGGGGCGCCATGCGACGCGGCGAGTCTCGCGTGGTGTGGCGAACCGGAAGGGCAGGCAGGCCGGCGCAAGTGCGCAGGTCAACCGTGGCAGTGCGCAGTACGATTCGGCGGCCTTGAAGCGTCGGCCGCCAAAGGATGTTCCATATGAACGCGAGAACGCATTCATTGACTGACCGGATAACCACCGACTATTTCGTGTTCGCGTCGCTTGTCGACGCGCACGTCCAATGGCTGGGCGATACGCTGGTGGCAGCCGGCGCGGTCGAACAGGTGACGCTCGATCCGGCGATGCTGACCCAGCGCATCGCGACGCTCAATCCGTCGCTGGTCTTCGTCGACTTTTCCGGCGGCCGCGCTGCGGCGGCGAGTGCCGCTGCCAGTGCGGCACGGGCCGCCTATCCGGGCCTGCAGATCGTCGCAGTGGGGTCGCTCTCGGAGCCGGAGAGTGCGCTTGCCGCGCTGCGCGTCGGCGTACGCGATTTCGTCGATCTGTCGGCGCCGGCGGAAGACGCGCTGCGTATCACCCGCCAGGTCATCGACAACCTCGTCGAGCCGGTTAGCCGGCACGGTCACGTGACCGTGCTGATCGGCGCGCGGATCGGCATGGGCGTGAGCACGCTCGCCGCCAATCTGTCGGCCATGCTGCACCGGCGCGACGTGGCGCAGGGGCGCCAGACCTCGCTCTTCGACCTCGGCTTGCCGGCCGGCGACGGTTCACTGCTGCTCAACACGCGCAGCGAATTCAATTTCGTCGAAGCCGTGCGCAATCTGCGCCGCTTCGACCAGACGTTCGTTCACACCGCGCTGTCGCATCATTCGAGCGGGATGGCGCTCACTTCGCTGCCGCCGAATCTGGCCGACATGCGCGAAGTGTCGTACTCCAGCTCGATCAGCCTGTTCAACCGCTTGCGAGCATTCTTCGACCAGCAGATCGTCGACCTTGGCGGTTTCAGCAATACCGAGTTCATCGCGCATGTCGTGAAGTCGGCGGACGAAACGTGGTTGCTGTGCGATCAGGGGGTCGCGTCGATCGTCTCGGCGGTCGCCATCCTCGACGCCTTGCGGGAAGAGGGCGTGGACGTAAGCCTCGTGCATCTGCTCGTCAACAAGTTCGATCCGGATCTCGGCCTCACCGCGGCGCAGATTGCCCAACGCCTCGATATTCCGTTGCTCGGCACGCTGCCCGAGCGGCGCGTGCCGCTTGGGCAGGCCGTCAATCAAGGGCAGTTGCTGATCGACGCGGCGCCCCGCGACCCGTACGTTCGCGCACTCGAGCCGCTCGTCGAGCGGCTTGGCGGAGTGGCGAGCGCCGCGGCGCAGGCGCGCGGCAAGTCCGCACTCGGCGCGCTCAAGCGCTTTATTCCAACCTCCAACAAGCGGTCATAGACGATGGCTAAAGACATCGAATTTGCCGACGACGCGCCTTCATTCGCGCATAGCCAGCAGTTCCAGGACATCAAGAACGCGGCGCACGAACATCTGCTCACGCGTATCGAGGAACTCGGCGCGGAGTTCGGCCGCTGGTCGCGCAATGCGATCAACCAGTTCGTCGATATGGAAATGGACAGCTTCGTGCGGCTGCGCCGGATTCCGATCAACGAGAGCGAGGTGCGGCTGATTGCCGAAGCGCTGACGAAGGAACTGGCGGGCTTCGGCCCGATCGAGGACCTGCTCAACGACGTGGCGGTCGAGGACATCCTGATCAACGGCTACAACGACGTTTACGTCTCGCGCCACGGTATCCTCACGAAAATCCCGGTGCGCTTTGCCGACAACGCGCATCTGCTGCGTATCGTGCGACGCATTCTTGCGCCGATCGGCCGGCGGCTCGACGAATCGAATCCGATGGTCGACGCGCGCCTGCCGAACGGCGGGCGCGTCAACGTCGTGATCGAACCGCTCTCGATCGACGGTCCGATCGTCTCGATCCGTAAATTCCGCAAGGACCCGTTGCGTCCCGACGACCTGCTCGCCAACGGTACGTACAACGCGGAAATCGGCGCGCTGCTCGACGCGGCGGTAGCCGCACGCTGCAACATACTGGTCTCGGGCGGCACGAGTTCGGGCAAGACGTCGCTGCTCAACGCGCTCGCTTTTCATATCCCCGAAGCCGAGCGTGTCGTGACGATCGAGGATACGGCCGAGCTGTCGCTGAACCATCCTCACGTGGTGAGGCTCGAAAGCCGCCCGGGTGGCTTCGACGGCGCGGGCGTGGTGTCGATCCGCGACCTGCTGCGCAACACCTTGCGGATGCGCCCGGATCGCATCATCGTCGGCGAAGTGCGCGGCGGCGAGGTGCTGGAAATGCTGCAGGCAATGAACACCGGCCACGACGGTTCGATGGGGACGGTGCATGCGAGCTCGCCGCGCGAGTGTCTGTACCGGCTCGAAATGCTGGCGGGCTTCGCGGGCTTTCAGGGCACCGAATCGAGTTTGCGCCGGCAGATCGCCAACGCGATCGACTTTATCGTGCAGATCGGGCGGCTCTCGAACGGGCGCCGGCGCATTCTGTCCATTACCGAAGTGACGGGGCTGTCCGACAACATCATCGCGACGCAGGAATTGTATCGCTACGAGCCGGTAGTTGATCAGGATGGCGAAGAGATCGACCAGTGGGTCTCGCTCGGCATCCATCCGCATTCGCCCAAGCTGGCGCGCTTCCGGCAGGCGCTCGGCGGCATGCAGGAACCCGTGGGCCGGTTCAGCGGTTTTGGCGGTGGCTTCAATGTCTAGCGGTGCAGTGCTCATTGCGGCGATCGCATTGGTGTGCGTGGCCGGCGCGTTGTTGCTGTTGCAGCGCGGGGCGCGCCGCGAAGAACGCGTGAGCACCGAACGGTTCATCGACAGCCGGATGGCGGCAACGGTGCCGGGCGGCGTCAGCCCAGCGCGTCCCGCTGCGCCGCGTGCGCAGGCGCTCGCGCATGGCGGCATGGCACCGCGCGCGCCCGAGGCGGGTGCCGATGCAGGGACCCGCTGGGCGTATCTGAAGGCGAAGGTGGGCTTTCAGATCGGCAACGTAATGAGTCGCGCCGGGATTTCGAATGCGCGCACACCGATCATTATCGTCGCCGTGGTTTCGGTATGGCTGTGCCTCTGGGCGGCCCGCGAGGGCGGCTGGCTGGCCGCGACGGTGACGCTGCTCGCCTGCGTGTGTTTTGTGGCGTTCATCGTGTCGATGCGCACCCAGAAGCGCCGTCTGGCGATTGTGCGGCAATTGCCGTCGTTTCTCGACGGCATCGTGCGACTCATCACGCTGGGTAACAGCGTGCCGGCAGCGTTCCAGGGCGCGATGCAAACCACCGAGGGGGCATTGCGCGAATGTCTCGACGACGTCTCGCGGATGTTGCGCGGCGGTGTCGAGATCGACCGTGCGCTTTCGCAGGCAGCGACGCTGTACGGCGCCCGTGAACTCGAACTGGTGGGTGCCGTATTGCGCCTGTCGGTGAAGTACGGCGGTCGCGCGGACGTCATGCTCGACCGCATGGCCTCGTTCATGCGCGATCTCGAACAGGCTGAGCGCGAACTGTCCGCGATGTCGGCGGAGACGCGCCTGTCGGCATGGATTCTTGCGCTGATGCCTATTGGCATCGGCGGCTTCCTGATGCTGACCAATCCGGGCTATTTCGGTGCGATGTGGTTCGACCCGTCCGGACGTCAGCTGGTGTATCTCGCGTTTGGGCTGCAAGTGGCCGGCGCCTTTTTGCTTTACCGCCTGACGCGGCTGAGGGGGGGCTGATGCGCGCTGATCGTGTCGCCGCACTGGCATTGGCACTGGCTGCCGTGGCGTTGCTCTTGCTGGCCGCCCTGGTGATCGCGAAACTGGCGGCGACGCGCCGTAGAGAGCGGACGTTGTCGAACGCGCTCAACGAACGCGCCCAGCAGAATGCGGCGCGCACTGCCGCAGGTGCTTCGGTGAGGCGCAGCGATGCCGGTGCGGGTGAGCAGGTACCGAAACTTGCGCCGGCGACGGGACTGAAGGCGCTGGTCGAGCGCTTCGCGCACACCGGCATTCGCTGGCTCGATACGCCGTTGGGGCGGCAACTGGTCGCGGTGGAAGACCGGCGCATGCTCGAGCAATGTGGCTTCGTCGATACGCGGGCGCGCGGCTTATTTCTCTTCGCGCGAATCGGCCTCGCGACCTGTTTGCCGTTGCTGGCCGGCACGCTCGCAGGCGGCCATCTGGCCGGCGAGCAGTATTTTGCGCTGTTGATCGGCACGATGATCGCGGGCTTCATGTTGCCGAAATTTTTCATTCAGCGACGCGCGGCCAGACGCCGGCGCGGCGTGGTCGACGAATTGCCCATGCTGGTCGACCTGCTGCGCCTGCTGCAAGGTGTCGGTTTGTCGATCGATCAGAGTCTGCAGGTGATGGTGTCCGATTTCAGTGGCGTGCTGCCGGTGCTGTCGAGCGAGCTGGAAATCGCCCAGCGTCATTTCGCAACCGGCCGAACCCGCGAGCAGTCGCTGCAAAGGCTCGCTTCGAGCTACGGCAACGAAGACTTGCGCGCGATCGTGCGGCTGCTGGTGCAGGTGGATCGCCACGGCGGAGCGGTGCAGGAACCGCTGAAGCAGTTTTGCGAGCGTCTGCGTGAGGCCCGGCGCGCCACGCTGCGCGAGCGCATAGGACGTCTTGCGGTGAAGATGACAGGCGTGATGATCATGACGCTGCTGCCGGCGCTCCTGATCGTCACCGCGGGGCCGGGCGTGTTGTCCATCACGAACTCGCTCCACGCGACCAAACGATAGGCAATGCTAATGAATGACGACATGACCTCGAACCCCATTGCGCGACCGGCACCCGCTGCAACGCGAACTGCGCCCGCGGCCCGACGGTTGGGCCTCGCGCGGTTCAACCGGCGTATGACTGCGGTGCTGTCGTTTGCGCTGCTCAGCGCCTGTGGGTCGACGCTGCCGGGTTACGGCGTCGGGCCGCAGGCCGAACGTCAGGCGGAGATTCAGCAGGCGACCCGCGACCCTGCGCCCGATACACCGAGCGTGTACCTCGATCTGATCGGGCGGATGCAGGCGCAGGGCCTGTACTACGCATCGCTCGCGCATATCGATGCCTTCGAAAAGCAATACGGCGCGCAGCCCGACACGATTCTGATGCGAGCGGACGCGCTGCGCATGACCGACCAGCCGGCAGCAGCGGCGGAGGCTTATACGAAACTGCTGCAAACGCCGCTTGCCGCCCGCGGCTACCGTGGACTCGGCCTGATTGCCGGCGCGGCGGGCGACTTCGGAAGCGCGGTCCAGCAATTGCAGGACGCAGCCCGCCTCGCGCCGACCGACCCGGCGACCCTGTCGGATCTGGGCTACGCGGAGCTGCGCGAAGGCGACATCAACGGCGCACGGGTGCCGCTCATGAAAGCCGCTCAACTCGACCACAGCAATCCGAAGATCATCAGCAATGTCGTGCTGTATCTGCTGGCCGATGGCGACACAGGGCGCGCGGCGACGCTAATGGATCAACAGAAGTTCAGCCCGGGTGTGCGCGCGGCGATCCGCCGTGATGCGGACAAGGTCGCCGCGGCCGGACGGGCGCAGCAACGCAGGGTGCAACTGCAACAGGATTCGCGGGATTCGAGCAACGCGCCGATCGCGAGTGCGCAAGGCGTTGAGCCGGCGCCGCGGTTGCTGCAGCGGTTCTCACAATAAGAGGCAGTGAAGGGGGCGTTTATGACGACACAACAAACGAAACGAGAACGGCGGCGTGCATCGGGCTTCGCGCCGGTAGCGCTAGTCGCGCTCTCGCTGCTGACGGTCTGCGGCTCGAATGCGGTTCATGCGCAGAGTGAAGCCGGACAACAGGCCGTGCCGAACAGCGAAATCGGCCACGCGACGAACCAGTGGCGCGCGCTCCAGCGCAGCAACGCGGCGGCCGCACCCGTGCGGCCGATGCTCGGCGCGGAAGCGAACCTGGCCTATAAGCGCTATCTGGAGTCGTTCAATTCGAAGATTCCCGATTTTTACGGCTCTTCGATCGGTGCTTCGACCGGGGGCGGCTCACAGGGCGGCCCGACGCCACAGAACTGATATGTCGGTCTCCGAATCATCTACCTCTGAAACCCGGCGCTTTGCGCGCCGTCGCCGCGGCACGGCCGGCTCGCCGTTGCGCCGGCAGCGCGGCGTGACCATGGTGATGGCGGCGCTCTGCCTCGCCGTTGCCGTGGCGGCGCTGGGGGCGATCGACGTCGGGAATGTCTTCTTCGTTCGACGGGCAATGCAACGTACTGCGGATCTGGCGGCGGCGGCTGGTGCGCAGACCGTCAGCAATGGCGGCGGCTGCAGCTCCGCTACCACCTCGGCGCAACAGAATGCTGTGACCGGCAATGGTCTGCCGAGCGGCGCGACGGTGACCGTGGTGTGCGGCCGCTGGGATCCGTCGGTCAATGCCGGTCAGTCGTATTTCGCGACCAGTGGCGCGCCGATGAACGCGGTACAGGTCACGGTCAGTCAGACCGTGCCTTACTTTTTTCTCGGTCCGGCGCGGGTGGTACAGGCTGTCGGTACGGCTCAGGCTACCAATATTCGGTCGTTCTCGTTGACCTCAGCGGTGGCGACACTGTCGGGAGGGGTGCTGAATGGCTTGCTGAACGCCTTGCTGCCCGGCGCCAACCTGAATCTCAGTGCGGTGTCGTATCAAGGTCTCGCCACAACCCAGATCAAACTGGGCGACCTGGCTACCGCGCTCGGCGTCGGTTCAATGAGTCAACTGCTCGGCACGCAGGTGTCGCTCTCGACACTCGTGTCGGCGATGATTACTGCCGCCGGCAAGAGTGCAACCTTAGGTGCGACCGCCATTACGGATCTGGGCACAATTCAGGCGGCTATTCCGTCCGGCCTGAACGTCGCGCTCGGTAACAACTCGACCACGAATGGCCTCCTGGCGGTGGCGCTGAGCGATCCCCAGGCGGCGGCGAGCGCGACCGTGAATCTGCTCGATACGCTTTTGGCAGCAGCCGAGATCGCCAATGGCACGTCCGCCATCAATCTCGGTGCGGCGCTCAATCTGGGGGCGCTCGCCAGCGTCACGGCGCAGGCGAAGGTTATCCAGCCGCCGGTGATCGCGGTGGGCGAGGCGGGGAACAATGCGGACGGCACGCCGCGCACCAGCGCGCATTCCGCTCAGGTTCAGGTGTATCTGAACGTCAAACTGTTGAATCTGGGCATTCCGGGCATCGTCACCATCAGCGCGCTGAATCTGCCGGCTTATATCGAGGCCGCCGGCGGTACCGCGGTTTTGCAGAGCACCTCGTGTACGACCCAGCAGGCCACCAGTCAAAGCACGATTGTAGTGGCGCCCTTGCCTGCGACGCTTTGCATAGGCGGCGACGCATCGAGCAACTTCACCAATACGACGACCGCGGCCCAGTGTAACCAGCCGGCGCAAATCGCGAACGTGAACGCATTGGGTTATACGGCACTCAGCGTGTCGGTCGGATCCTCGTCCGGTTTGAACCTCCAGTTCAAAGGCAGTCCGACGCCGCTCGTCTTCAATGGCGTGCCGAACAGCAGCACCGCCTACCAGTCCGTCAACACCAACGCCGTGGGCTCGGCCACCGCCGGTTTGCTCACCCAAGTGGCAAATTCGATGGGGACCAATCTTCATGCGACGGTCGCGGGTATCGACGTCACCGGGCTGGTCGCACCTCTGCTGAGCGGGATTGTTACGGTGCTTAGCCCGATCCTGAGTTCGCTCGACGCACTGCTCATTCCCGTACTGCAACTGCTGGGTGTCCAGATCGGCGTAAGCACGGTCCACGACCTCGGACTCGCCTGCGGTCAGGCCCAACTGGTTTACTGATTCTTCGCCAATGAGAACCACCGCCAAAATCGACGAACTCGATATCTACGTTTGGGAAGGCAAGGCCGACATTGTCGACCGTGTCGCGCGCTGCATGGCGAGCTTCGATGTCGAGGTGATCCGTGCCGACGACATCGCGATTTCGCCCGAACGCACCGCGCAACGGCCGTCGCTGGCGATCATCAGCGTGTCCGTCATCGACAGCGGCGCGCTGATCCTGCGTGACTGGCAAGCCGCGCACGGCATGCCGGTGGTGTGGGTCGGCGCGGCACCGCGCGATCACGATCCCACGATGTATCCGTCCGAGTATTCCCATATCCTGCCGCTCGACTTCACCTGCGCCGAGCTGCGCGGGATGACCACCAAGCTGGTGTTGCAACTGCGCGCGCACACCGCGCAGACGCTCGAGTCGAGCGCGCTGGTGGCGAACTCGGAATGCATGCAGGCGCTGCTGCACGAAGTCGACACCTTCGCGGACTGCGACACCAGCGTGCTGGTGCATGGCGAGACCGGCGTCGGCAAGGAACGCGTCGCTCAACTGCTGCACGAAAAGCATCGCCGTTACGGGCAAGGCCCGTTCGTGCCGGTGAACTGCGGCGCGATTCCCGATGGCCTGTTCGAGTCGCTCTTTTTCGGGCATTCAAAAGGGTCGTTCACGGGCGCCGTGGTTGCCCACAAAGGCTATTTCGAGCAGGCCGACGGCGGCACGCTGTTCCTCGACGAAATCGGTGATCTGCCGCTGTATCAGCAGGTCAAGCTGCTGCGCGTGCTGGAAGACAGCGCAGTGACGCGGATCGGTTCGGCGACGCCCGTCAAGCTCGACTTCCGGCTGGTGGCCGCCACCCACAAGCACCTGCCACAGCAGGTCAAGGACGGCACGTTCCGCGCCGACCTTTACTATCGGCTGGCGGTGATCGAACTGAAAATTCCTTCGCTCGAAGAACGCGGCGCGGTCGACAAGATCGCCATCTTCAAGTCGTTCATCGCGTCGGTGGTCGGGGCGGACAAGCTCGCGACCTTACCCGACATCCCGTACTGGCTGGCCGACGCGGTAGCCGACACCTATTTCCCCGGCAATGTGCGCGAGTTGCGCAACCTCGCCGAGCGGATCGGCGTGACGGTGCGCCAGATCGGCACGTGGGATGCGGCGCGGCTGCAGCGGCTGCTCGCGCTCGCGCGCAGCAACCAGCCGGTGCCGGCCGAGAGCGCGGCGGAGGTGCTGGTGGATCGCAGTAAATGGGATATGGCAGAGCGCAATCGCGTGCTCGCGGCGCTCGACGCAAACGGTTGGCGCAGGCAGGATACCGCAGGGACCTTAGGCATCAGCCGCAAGGTGTTATGGGAAAAAATGCGCAAGTACCAAATTTTCGACGAGGAACCCGAAATTCGCGAAAGTGAGTAATAATGAGACAAGATGTAACAAAACAAAAACTGTTCAAGCAGGAATTACATGGACCACAAGTCGAAACTTCGACAGATTGTCTTGGGCACTCTGGTTGCGCTCGGGACCGTGCAAGGTGTTTACGCGCAGGCTTTGACAGGTAGTGGGGCAAGCGCCGCCGTCGTTTCCCAGCCGGCTACGACAACAGCATTGCCAGCCACGACGCAGGAGCAGCCTGGGCAATCGGCCGCACTGACGCCGGACGAGGCGAAGCAATCCGCCGCCGGTAACGTCGCGGAACTGCAGCAGATGATCCGCGGCTCGGATCTGAGCGAATTGCGCACGACCTACAACGGTAGTTACGGCGCAAGCATGCTGTTTTATCCGAAGGAAATGACGTACTACGTCGCGCTGTTCCAGCAAAAAACGTTCTGGCGGGTCATCAAGACCGAGGATGAAACGCGCGCTGAAATGATTTACAAGGACTTCGTCCGCCAGACCCTGCAGCTTTCGGATGTCGAGATCCGGCGCACCCGGCTGGAGGCGCAGAAAGCCTTCACCGAGCGCATGATCGCGCTGTCGCAGGACCGTGCGAATCGTCTGCAGGCCGACCTGAATGTGGCGCATCAGCAACAGACCATCGTCAACAGCCAGCAGCAGCAGACGCGCGCGGAAGCTGCGGCGCTCGCGCAGCAGAAGACTACTGCTCAGGCCCAGTTGCGTGAAGCGCAGCGTCAGGTGGAAGAACTGCAGCGCCAGCTCGATAGCGGCCTGCCGACCATGCACTGAGCGGGCGTCGCTCGCTCGGTTCTGGCGGCAAAAAAACGTGACCTCGCCTGTTGTTCAGGGCGAGGTTTTGTTGTTTCTTGTGCTGGGCAAAAGGACGCTGCGGCTACTCCGCGCCGAGCGCCTCGCCAGCTTGCGTCAGATGACGGCGCGAGATGCTTTCCCACGCAGCCACTACGATCATGACCGCCGTGGTGAGACCGCCGGTCATCAGCAGATCGGTGTGAAACGCGAGCGGCGCGATCAGCGCGAGGAGCACCAGCCCGACCCAGTGCGATAGCGGAAACCCGCCGTAGACGACGCGCTTGTACAGGCCGCTGCCCGCCACGTAAATGGCCGGGCCGCCTAGCAGCAGCCAGGCAGTCGGCCAGTCGATGCGTTCGGGCGGATGCAGGATCACGAGGTCGTCGGCGGCCGCCGAGACGATCACGCCGGCAATCAGGATCACATGCACGTAGTGGAAATACGCCGCCATCAGGCCGGGCTCGCGGGCGCGTGCGATAGCGCGGCTGCCGGCGCTGCTGCTGGTATCGAAGTACACCCACCACATGGCCACGCTGCCGGCAAAACACACCAGAAACGCAATGATCGACGGTTCGGTCCATGTGTCCAGATCGGATAGCGTGCCGCCTGTCACCAGCACCGATTCACCGAGCGCAAGAATCACGAAGGCCTGGCAGCGCTCGGCGATGTGACCGCCCTCGGCGCTGCGCCAGTCGGCGGCGCTCGAGCGTCCGAGTCCGGGCAGCGGGAAGCCGAACATCGGCGACAGGTACTCGCACAGCACCGCCACGCTCCAGCAGGCAAAGCGCGGCAAGCCGTCCAGCAGGCCGCCCGCTATCCACGCGATGCCGGAGATCGCCAGCCATCCGCAGATACGCCGGAAGTTCGCCGTGAGTGCATGGTCGCGGCCAAGAAAAGCCAGCACCACGAGGCTGCGGCCCACCTGGATCGCCACGTAACTGATCGCAAAGACGAGGCCGCGCTCGCCATAGGCAAGCGGCAGGCTCGCGGCCATCACCATGCCGATCAGCATCACGCCGAACAGCAGCAGGCGGACCTGGATGCGTTCGGGATCGAACCAGTTCGTCACCCAGCAGGTGTATTGCCAGCCGAGCCAAACCGCGAACCAGAGCACCAGCGTCTCGAGCGCGCCGAACGCGCTCAGGTGATGGACCAGCCGATGCGAGAGTTGCGTGACCGCAAAGGCATAGATCAGATCGAAGAACAGCTCGACGTTAGTGACACGGGCTTCGTGTCCGTCGCGTTCGCGCAGGAAGCGGGCAGAACTGGGGGTGAGCGGGCGGGCAGGGTCGCTGGGCATGCTGTCGTTCCTTCTGGCGGGAGCGGGCAGGGATCGGCGCGCGGCGAGCGATGCAGCAGCGCGCCTCTGCGGTTACGCTGATGGCGGAAGTGCCAGGGCGCGGACGTGCTGGGGCGCGGTGCGGAGCCGCGTGCGGTTCAGGCGGCGGGTTTACGTGCGCCTGCTTTCTTTAGCCGGTGTCGGCTGCGCCGGGACGGGGTGCGGCCGCTCGGTGGGATCGACGGCGATCGGGTCGCTGGCGGGGAAGGTCTCGTCGAGGGCTTCGTCGAGTCGGTCTTCGGCTGTCTCACCGGAGGGCGGCGCGTGGGGCTTCGGCTTGGACATGTCATCCTCCGCATAAGGTGTCGAGCAGTCAGGATAGCGCAAACCTGTCGACGCCGGCCACCTGGCCGTTCCTTGAATTTGCCCTGGGTTGGCTCGTCTTGGGTGTGTCGCGGACGGTCTGCACCGGCCGCATCCGGGTGGCAAGGTGACGAGTTGGCGGAGGGGGCGCAGCTATGAAATCGAACGGGTCGCAGCAGGCACAACGCCTTAGCGGGTCACACGTCGTGGATGCGGAACTGGAACATCTGGATTGGGCCACGCGACAACCGATGGTGCACATGTTCGATGCGGGCTACTGGCGCCGTCGCGTGCTGGCCATCAAAACGGCTTATGAGCTGAACTACCTGCAGGGGATGCGTATCGAGCAGATCTTGCGGCGGCTGGGCGGCCCGGTGGAGTAGGCCGCCGCTGCGCAACGGCTTATTCGTTGCCGTTGTTGTTATTGTTGTTGCCGCCGCTGTTGTTTCCGCCGCCATGACCGTCGCCACTGCCGGTGCCGAACAGGCGCCGGCGCCGCGTCACGACCACCGGACCGTCCGAAGGCGGGCGTTCCGACGACGCTGGGCGCTCGCCGGACGGCTGGCTGCCATACGACTCACGCGGTTCGCGTGGCTCGCGATGCTCACGCGGTTCGCGCGAACCATGCGGGCCCCGCGTGGTGTGCTCGCCATGCGACGGCCGGCCGGCGCGCGGCGCAGGCCGGGTGCCGGTGTCGAGCTGGATGGTCGAGATGGCGCGCTTGTAGATGCCTTGCAAGCCGACTGGCGTGCGCAGCATCACCAGATACTGATCGAACGACTCAATGCATCCTGTCAGGCGAATGCCATTGACAAGATAGATCTCGACGCGCTTTCGTTCTTTGCGCGCTGCGTTCATGAAGTCGTTTTGCGGATGCGATTCTGCGGATGCCATGGACAAGTCAGGTAAGAAGGACAGTTGCTCGCCGCGATTCTACCCTTTTCGGGGCCGGGCGCGGACGGGTGAGCGATCTGGTTCCACTATAACGGCTTGCGCGCCCGGAAGCATCTGATAACTGGCTTCGGTAACGTTGAGTTACGAATCTGGTCTGGGATCTGGCCGACAAACACGGGCCGCCCGGCACCGGCGGGAGCGCGATCCTGGCGTTATCTGCGCGCGGCCGGAATAAAACGCCGGCTGTCGACGTTATGTCTCCATAGCGACGCACATTTCGTGCATCGCGTCGGCTTCGTCCCGTTCGGACCGCCTTACGGGGCGAACCCCTGACACGCCGGGCACGGCAGCTTGCTGCGGACGTTGCGCGGCAAGCCGTCCGGTCGGCTGGGCCAAGCCTCTCCTGGAGACAGTGCATGAAACCATTCCGTATCGTTTCGACCGCGTGCGTGCTTGTGGCAATCGCGTTGGCCTCGCTGGGTGTCACGGGCTGCACCACGCCCGACAGCGGCTCGAGTTCGTCCACCAGCAGCAGCGGCGGTTATTGAGCGCCCGCGCGCACGGTTCGCCGCGTGAATTTCGAAGCGGAAGTGATTTCCTGGCTCCCGCAGCTGCGGCGTTATGCGCGCGCACTGACGGGCGATTCCGCCTGGGCGGACGATCTGGTGCAGGACACCGCCGAGCGCGCTCTCGCGCGCTGGGCGGCATTCCGTCCCAACAGCAACTTGCGGGCATGGCTGCTGACGATTTTGCGGCATCTGTACATCGACCAGTTGCGGGCCCGCCGCGAGATTACGGTTGACGAAGAGAGCGCACCGTGGCGCAATCTGGAGGCGCCGGCCGGGGTCGTCGACGGCCTCGTGCTGCGCGATCTGCAGCGGGCGCTGTATTGCCTGCCGCTCGAGCAACGCGAAGTGCTGCTGCTCGTGTGCGTGGAGGAGCTGACTTATCAGGAAGCGTCGATCGCGCTCAGCGTGCCGGTTGGCACGGTGATGTCGCGTTTGTCGCGCGCGCGCGAACACATGCGTGTGCTTCTGACCGAAGGTCCGACGCGTAAGCCCGCGCCGCTCAAAGTAGTGAGAAATCCGTGATGAGCTACGACGACCCTCATTCCGCCGTGCCGAAGCCGCCTGACCTGCAGGCGTTGTCGGCGTTCGTCGACGAAGCGTTGCCGGACGAGGCGCATGCCGCCGTGCTCGAGCATCTCGCGCAGGATTCGGCCGCTGCCGCGCGGGTGGCGGACTGGCGTGCCCAGAAGGCGGCGCTCAAGGCATTGTGCGGCGCGCCCGTGGCTGACGAGGCGTCGTTCATCGTCGTGCGCGCGCCGGTTCCATGGTGGCGGCGTGTCGGCCTCGCGGCGTGCTGGCTCGTCGCCGGTGCGGGACTCGCGCTGCTGCTGGGACCGTTGGGTTCGCGTCTGCCGGACAGCCTGCGCGGTCATGAACCGATGGGCTTTGCGAAGCGCGCCGACATCGCCTATGCGGTCTATACGCCGGAGCAGCGCCACCCGGTCGAGGTCGCCGCGAGCGAGGAAGGCCATCTGGTCAACTGGTTGTCCAAACGCCTGAACCGGCCGCTTTCCGTCCCGTCACTGCAGGAGTACGGCTATTCGCTGGTGGGCGGACGGCTGCTGCCCGGCGATGCGGGCCCGGCCGCCCAGTTCATGTACGAGAATCCGGAAGGTGCGCGGCTCACGCTCTACGTGACCGACATGGGCGACAACGAAGCTGCCTTTCGCCTGTTTCGCGAAGGCAATCGCCGCACCTTCTACTGGGTCAGCGACCACGTGGGCTATGCGATGTCCGGACCGATCTCGGAGGGCAAGCTGCGCGAAATCGCGATTGACGTATGCAGCGATCTGGGCGGCAAGCCGGAGTCCTGGCAATAGCGTCCCGTCACCGTGTTGCCCGGATAGGCTCGGGTTCATGCCCTGAAAGGGTCCTTGAAACACGCCGTAACGCACGCGCGGTTCGCAGTTCGCCCGGCGCCGGAATAGTGCGGTGAGGCGCCTCGTTTAGTCATGGCGAGTCTGAGTTGCTGTTGCGTGTGACGAGCGGCGGCGGCACGGACGGATGCGAGGCAAACGATGGGGTCTTCACGGTGACGACCGCGTGGGCGGCCGCGACGCCGGACCGTCGGGCGGGACAAAATTATGCGTAATATCAAAGGACGCTGCACGGCACTCTGTGTGTGTCTGGCGTGCGCGGGACCGGTGGCGGCGCAGACCGCTACCGACACGGTGGCCGATGCCGCGCCGCCGTGCCAGACGGTCACAGGTCAGGCCGAGATCGACGGCGCGATGCAGCAGATCACCGGAATGGCCTGCCTGCAACCGGACGGCACCTGGCAGATCGTGCAGGGCCTCGACAATACCGTGGCGCTGTATCCGGCGCCGATCTATCCGTACTACGATCCATTCTATTGGGGCGGTTTCCTGACGGTCGGCTTCGGTGGGCCGTTTATTTTCATCGACCGCTTTCATCACCGCCATCCAGTCGGCTATTTTCATTTCAACCGCGTGTCGTACGGCGCGGGGATGCGTTCGGGCGGCTGGCACGGTGCGGGACCCTGGCACAGCGCCGGCGGGATGCATGGTGGTTTTGGCGGGGGCGGCGGGCACCGGTGAAGGTGGCCGCACCTGGGTGACCTGGCTGAGCAGTCAAAGGAGCGGTCTTGACACGTATTTTGCCGCCGAACGTTTTAGAGGCGCAGTTCGACCGGGCGCTCGCCGCATGGCGTGCGATTGTGGGGGAGCCGCATGTGGTGTCGTCCGGCACCGATCTCGCCTCCTACCGCGATCCGTTCGCGCCGGGCGAGGCGGCCGCGTTCGCCGCATCCGCCGCAGTGCGGCCGGATTCGGTGGACGCCGTGCGCGCCGTGTTGCGCGTCGCCACGCAGTATCGCATTCCGCTCTGGACCGTCTCCACCGGCCGTAACTTCGCGTATGGCGGCGCGGCGCCGCGTCTGACGGGTTCGGTCGTGCTCGACCTGCAGCGCATGAACCGCATTATCGAAGTCAACGAAACGCTGGCTTATGCGCTGCTCGAACCCGGCGTCAGCTACTTCGACCTGTACGCGTATCTGCGCAACAACGGCCATCGGTTGTGGGTCGATCCACCGGCGGCCGGCTGGGGCAGTGTGGTCGGCAATACGCTCGAACGCGGCTTCGGCTACACGTCTTACGGCGACCATGCCGCCAACCAGTGCGGCATGGAAGTCGTGCTGGCCAACGGCGACATCGTGCGGACGGGCATGGGCGGCATCGAGATCGGCACGGCATGGCAGACGTTCCAGCCGGGCTATGGCCCGTCGTTCGATGCGATGTTCATGCAGTCCAACTACGGTGTGGTGACGAAGCTGGGCGTGTGGTTGATGCCGGCGCCGCCGGCGTATCGGCTCGGTGAAATCCAGTTTCGTCATGAACAGGATCTGGAAGCGATCGTCGAGATTCTGCGGCCGCTGCGGCTCGACGAAACGATCCGCAACAACGCCGTGATCGAAGGCGGCTTGCGCCGCGCAGCCGGACTGGGTCCGCGGTCGCAATGGTACCAGGGGACGGGTCCCATGCCGGAAAGCGCGATTGACGCGATGCTCAGGAAGCTCGACGTGGGCCGCTGGAATCTGCATTTCGCGCTATACGGCACGCCCGAGGTGATCGACGCGCGCTACGCGATCGTGCAGCGCGCGTTCGCGCAGGTGCCGCAGGCGAAGATGATTGCGCATCTGTATCGCGGCGACGAGCAGCCGACCGGCGGCGGCGACCGCAACATGGCTGGCATTCCTGCCATGAGCGCGTTCCGGATGCTCGACTGGCGCGGCGGCGCGGGCGCGCACGTGGATTTTTCGCCGGTGTGCCCAGCCACCGGGCGCGATGCGATGCGCCAGTACACCATGGCGAAGGCCCGCGCGGCCGAATACGGCTTCGATTACTACGGCGGTTTCACAGCCGGCACGCGTCATCTGAACCATATCGTTGCGATCATTTTCGATCGCGACAATGCCCTGCAGGCGGATCGGGCGGGCGACCTGCTACGCGTGCTGATGAGCGATGCGCGTGCGGCCGGCTACGGCGAGTACCGGTCGCATCTGGCCTACATGGATCTGGCCGCCGCGCAGTACAGTTTCAACGACGGCGCCCTGTTGCGCCTGTCGGAGGCGATCAAGGATACGCTCGACCCAGCCGGCATTTTGTCGCCGGGTAAGCAGGGTGTATGGCCGGCGGCGTGGCGCACACGGCGCGGTTATACATGAGGCGGCGCGGCGCGCATGTCTGGTACACGGAAGGTGTGAACGTAGATCACGCGAGATTTGCAAAAACCGGATGAAGCCATGGACAGACGTGCTTTCATGATGACCGGTGCATGGCTTTCGGCGGCGGGCGGCACATTGCCGTGGATCGCGCACGTCGGCGCGGCGCGCCATACGATTGCGCTGGTGGATGCGAGTCTCGCGGGAGGGCGCGCGTTCTCTCGCGAGGTCACGCGCCAAGGCATTTCGGTGTTCGAAATAAACCACGAGAGCGGCGACGATATCGGCACGCTGTGGTACACGACGCTCGCGCCGCGCCTTGCCTCCACACGGGGTCTCGTGATCGGCGTCGCGCGTGCTTCGGATTATTTTGTACTCGGCGAACTCGCGCGCTGCTCGACGAAACTAGTCGAACAACGCTGCGAACGCTGCGCGGAACCGTGCGCGCCCGTGGCATTTCTGCTCGGTTCCGGCGCGATGCGTTCGCGTTCACGCTGAGCACCTATTCAGAACTTGTAGGCCGGGTTTTTCGGATCGAAGACCGCATCGTCGAGGGGTTTCGGCGTGATGCTTTCGAACACGATTCGCTCGAAGATTTTCCCGTCATTGGCATACGACTCGACCGTGCGGAAATACGGATGCCGTAAATCGAGTCCAAGCGTTTCCTTCTTCGCATAGAACTGCGGCTGACCGATCGGCGTCTCGTACGTGAAGGTGACGACCCGCACGCCTTCGATAGTCTGCACACCGATCTGGGTGGAACGGGGCACGCCCGCTTCGACGTATTTCTTGCCCTCGGCCAGATACTGGTTAGTGATGTACCCGGTGCCGAGGTCGCGCACCTGGTGATTCGATTGCGCACGCGCCAGCGCGCCGGTCGTCGAGGTCCAGAGCGGCACGACGCCGAGCACACCGCCCAGGTGCCCATACATTTCGTCGCTGCGTCTGGACTCGTCGTAGATGATTTCCTGGCCCGCGTGCGTCCCATCGGGCAGCCATTTTGCGTAGATGCGCAGCGGATCGTGCGCGATGCGTACCAGCATGTGATCCGGCTTGTCCGGCCACTCGCCCTTGATACGCTCCCAGCGCGACATCCTGAACTCATACGAGGGGTAACCGTTCGGTCCCTCCTGGATATAGCGCGGCAGCGTGAGCGGATCGAGCGACTGGAACAGGGCGGCGAGCTGCGCGTCGTCGAGTTTCTCCAGCGCACCGCTTTGCTGGGCCTGGCGCAGCCAGTGCATCTGCTGGTCGAGAGTCAGCTTGCCCGCCTGCGTCGGTGGCACGGAGGGCGCCTGCACGGCGCTGGCGGCCGCGGCGTCGGCAGCGGTATCGGCCGCCGTGTCCGTGGCGGACGGCGGCGTGGCGGATTGCGCCAACGCCAGTGCCGACGCACAGGCGAAAACCGTACCGGCAAGCGAGCGTCGCAGCAGCGGCCCGAGGAGATGCAGATTGCGCGTCAAACCCGGCGCAGGTTGCAAACGCGTGAACAGATGATGCTTCATTCATTGCCCTCCAGATCCAGGGTGAACGGAATCGATCGTAGTCCTGCCGGTCGACGTGTGCTTGAGGTGCATGTTTCGTCAGGCACCTTTTTGTTTGGCGAGTTCCTCGTCGCGCAACGCACGCCGCAGAATTTTTCCGACGTTGGTCTGCGGCAGCTCGTCGCGGAACTCGACCAGCTTCGGCACCTTGTAGCCGGTCAGATTCTTGCGGCAGTGCGCGATGACCTGCTCGGCGGTGAGCGCCGGATTGCGCGAAACGATGTACACCTTGATGCGTTCGCCTTGCGCGGCGTCGGGGATGCCGATCGCCGCCACTTCGCGCACGTCGGGATGCATGGCAATTACGTCTTCGATTTCGTTCGGATAGACGTTGAAGCCCGACACCAGAATCATGTCTTTCTTGCGATCGATGAGCCGCATAAAGCCGCGCGAATCCATCACGCCAATGTCGCCGGTGGCGAGCCAGCCGTCGTCGTCGAAGACCTTGGCGGTTTCGTCGGGACGGTTCCAGTAGCCCTTCATCACCTGCGGGCCCTTGACGCACAGTTCGCCCGCTTCGCCGATATTCGCCCAGCTGCCGTCGTCCTTCCTGAAGCGCACCTGGGTGGACGGTGCGGGCAGCCCGATCGAGCCTTCGAAATCGCGCATGTTCTTCAGGTCCACTGGGTTCATCGACACGATCGGCGAGCATTCCGTCAGCCCATAGCCTTCGATGATCGGTTGCCCCGTGACGGCCTTGAAGCGTTCGGCGACGGCTTTCTGGGTGGCCATGCCGCCCGCCATCGCGAGTTTCAGGTCCGAGAAATCGCGCTTCCTGAACTCGTCGTTTTCGAGGAACGCGTTATACAGCGTATTGACGGCCGTGATGCCGGTGAATTTCTCGTGACGGATGATCATCATCACGCGTTTGGTGTCGCGCGGATTGGCGATCAGGATATTGCGCCCGCCCAGTCCCATGAAGATCATCGCGTTCACGGTGAGCGAATAGATGTGATAAAGCGGCAGCGGCGTGAGCACGGTTTCGATGTCGCCGGTCAACTGCCCTTGCGACCATACTTTCGCCTGCAACAGGTTGGCGATGATGTTCTGGTGCGTGAGCATGGCGCCTTTGGCGACGCCCGTGGTGCCGCCCGTGTATTGCAGAAAGGCCAGATCGCCGCGGCCCGGGCGCACCGGCGTGAGCGGCCGGTTATAGCCGGAGGCGAGCGCGTCGAGCAGTCGCACGGCCTGCGGCAGGCGGTATTTCGGCACCATCTTCTTGACGTGCCGCAGTACGAAATTGAGCATCCGCCCCTTCAGATTCAGCCCATCGGCGAGCAGGTCGCCCAGACCGGTGACGATCACGTTCTGCACACGCGTGCCGGGCATCGCTTCTTCGACGGTCCTGGCGAAGTTCTCGAACACGATGATGGTCTGCGCGCCACTGTCCCTGAGCTGGTGGGCAAGCTCCCGCACGGTATAGAGCGGGTTCACGTTGACCACCACCGCGCCGGCTTTCAGGACACCGAACAGCGCGACCGGATACTGGAAGGTGTTCGGCAACATGATGGCGACGCGCTCGCCCGGCTTGACGCCAATGCTTTGCAGATACGCCGCAAACGCCGTGGCCTTGCGCGCCAGTTCGCCATAGGTCAGGTTGGCGCCGACGCTCACATACGCAACCCGTTCGCGGAACTGCGCGGTGCATTCGTCGAAGAACTGCACGATCGATTCGTACTGCCGCACATCGATTTCGCGCGGCACGTCTGGCGGATACGAGGCGTACCAGATGCCGTCGGTGTTCGGCGCATGCTGCGCCGGTTTAGCCTCGGCCGAGGGAATCGGCGCCGATTGGATAGGCTGGTTCATTGCATGTCTCCTGAAGCGCGATGCTTCTTCTATGTCTATTTATATGCAGCTATGTCGATACCTGGGCGTGGCATAAAAATCCGCAAGCGGCCGCTAGCGTTCGAGTATCGCGACAACGCCCTGGCCGCCCGCTGCGCAGATCGAAATCAGCCCGCGTGCCGTGCCGGCCGGTTTGTCGAGTTGCGCCAGCATTTTCGCCAGACCGGCGACGATACGTCCGCCGGTCGCGGCAAAGGGGTGCCCGGTCGCGAGCGATCCGCCGTTGACATTCAGTTTCGTATGATCGATGGCGCCGAGCGGACCCGCGAGACCGAGTCGCGTGCGGCAATACTCGTCATCCTGCCACGCGTTGAGCGTGCACAGCACCTGAGCGGCGAAGGCCTCGTGAATTTCGTAAAGGTCGAAGTCCTGCAGCGTGAGGCCGGCACGTGCCAGCATGCGTGGCACGGCGTAAGCGGGTGCCATCAGCAGGCCTTCTTTCTTGTCGAAGTAGTCGACGGCCGCCGTCTCCGACCAGCTCAGATACGCGAGCACCGGCAGCCCGTGCGCGGCGGCCCACGCTTCGCTCGCCAGCAGGACGGCGGAGGCGCCGTCGGTCAGCGGCGTGGAGTTGCCCGCGGTCAGTGTGCCGGCGTCGCGGTCGAAGACGGGCCGCAGGCTCGCGAGCTTGTCGAGCGTGAGGTCGGCGCGCAAGTTGTTGTCGCGCGCGAGGCCACGATACGGCGTCATCAGGTCGTTCAGAAAGCCGCGTGTGTACGCATCGGCGAGCTTGCGGTGGCTCTCGTAGGCGAGTTGATCTTGCGCCTCGCGCGCGATGCTCCAGCGCTTGGCCATCAGTTCGCAGTGTGCGCCCATGGAGAGACCGGTGCGCGGTTCGCCGTTGCGCGGCAAAAGCGGCTTGAAGAGCATCCCCGGACGCAGTTTCGTCAGCGCGCCGACGCGCTGGCCGGTGGTCTTGCCGCGATTCGCTTCGAGCAGGATCTTGCGCATCCGCTCGTTGACGGCGATCGGCGCGTCCGAAGTCGTATCGACGCCACCCGCAACACCGGCTTCGATCTGACCGAGGGCGATCTTGTTGGCCACCAGAATGGCGGCTTCGAGACCGGTACCGCAGGCCTGCTGCACGTCATAAGCCGGGGTTTCCTTCGCGAGGGTCGTGGAGAGCACCGACTCGCGCGTCAGGTTGAAGTCGCGCGAATGCTTGATGACCGCGCCCGCCGCCACTTCGCCGAGGCGCTCGCCGTGCAGGTTGAAGCGATCGACGAGTCCTTGCAGCGTGAAGGTCAGCATGTCCTGATTCGAGGCGCTCGCATAGGCGGTGTTCGAACGCGCAAACGGAATCCGGTTGCCGCCGACGATGGCGACGCGCCGCACAGCGGGAAGCGGGTGAGACATGCGTAACTCCTTTCAGGGCGTGGCGATTCGATTGGCTGGGTGTTGCGCTGCGCGCTTCGTCATAAAGGACGACGCGCGCCGGATGCTGAATGAGCGCCCGGTCATAACGTCGTCCATTGAAAACGGCCGCGAAAATGGGGCTTCTCGCCGGCCGCATCGCGTACTTCGAGGTCGCGCGTGGTGGTGGCCGCGATGGCTGCTGCCGCCGTCGCGGGGACGGTGGTCCAAAACGAAGCGTCGCCGGGCAGCAGCATCGGCAGCTTGAACTCGGCGCTGAGGTCCGCCTCGCCGAGCGGCTTGGGCGGTTGCAATGCGGCGGCCGCGCGCGCGAGGGTCCACATGCCGTGGGCAATCGCACGAGGAAAGCCAAACGCCTTGGCGGACAGGGCGGTCAGGTGAATCGGGTTGTAATCGCCGGACGCGTGCGCGTAGTCGCGCCCGAGTTGTGCGGGAAGCTGCCAGCGCGTCACGCGCTGCAAAGCGTCGCGGTCGATTTCAAGCGCGGCTAACGGATCGCCCAGCGGCGCGACGCCGCGCTTCAGGTACACGCTGTCGCCGTCCCAGACCGCTTCGCCGCGCCGATACAGGCGGGTGTGCAGGACGAATGCCTGGCCCTTGTCGTGGCGCAGCAGGGCGCCGAATTCCACCTCGACGCGCAGCGCTTCGTGGCACGCGAGCGGCCGCCGCAGGCGCACGTGATTGGCGAGATGCACGAGCCCGAGTGCCGGCCACGGAAAGGCGGGATCGGTCAGCATCAGCAGATGCAGCGGGAAGGCGAGCAGATGCGGAAACGTCAGCGGGACGCCGTGTTCCGGGATGAAACCGCAGGCGCGCGCATAGCGTTCGATGGCGGCCGGTTCGAGGCGCGCCGCGGGGCGCACGAGGCGCAGCGCGGGCAGCTGCGTGGCGCGGCCGCGCTTCAGGATGCCGGACAAGGCGCGCGCATACAGCTTCGCCGGTGCCGGCAAGGTTTCGATCGTCACGGTTCGCGGGCGCGCCGCGCCGTGCGTCGAGCCGGGACTGGGATCGGAGGGCGCGCCCATGCTCATGCTCCGATCAGGCTCTGGCCGCACACCCGCACCACCTGACCGGTGATGCCCGCGCAACCGGGATGCGTGAGCCACGCAATGGTCTGGGCCACATCCACCGGCTGGCCGCCCTGACTCATCGAATTCATGCGACGGCCGGCTTCACGGATCGTCAGCGGAATCTTCGCGGTCATCTGGGTTTCGATGAAACCCGGCGCCACGGCATTGATCGTGATGCGCCGTGCGGCGAGCTGGGCCGCCATGCTCTGCACGCGGCCGATCACGCCGGCCTTCGAGGTCGCGTAATTGGTCTGGCCCATGTTGCCGGCAATGCCGCTGATCGACGACACGCTGACGATGCGGCCGCCGTCACGCAGCGTCCCGGCGGCGAGCAACGCATCGTCGAGGCGTTCCTGCGCGGACAGATTGATGTCGAGCACGCTGTGCCACGCCGCTTCCGTCATCCGCGCAATGGTCTTGTCCTTCGTGATGCCGGCGTTGTGCACGACGATGTCGACGCCGGATTCGTCGAGTGCTGCGGCGATCTGCGCAGGCGTTTCGGCGGCGGCGATATCGAAGGCGAGGGCGGTGCCGGAGAGCGGCCGGAGGGTGGCCTCCAGCGCCTCGCGCGCAGACGGGATATCGATACCGATCACATGCGCGCCTTCGGCTGCGAGCGCGTTGGCGATAGCCGCGCCGATGCCGCGCGCCGCACCGGTCACGAGCGCGCGTTTGCCGCCGAGCGGCTGGGACCAGGCGAAGGTGGCCGCGGCGGGGGCAGCGGGCGCAGCGGCGATCCGCACCACCTGGCCCGATACATAGGCCGAGCGCGGCGACAGAAAAAAGCGCAGGGTCGCTTCAGCCTCATGTTCCGCGCCTTGCGCGACGTACAGCAGATTCGCCGTGATACCGCGCCGCGCTTCCTTGCCGAGCGAACGCGTGAGCCCTTCGAGCGCGCGCTGCGCCGTCCATTGACGCGGACTCGCGCACGCTTCGGGCGGCCGGCCCAGCACGACGATTCGCCCGCATGTGTCGAGCGAGCGCAAGGTGTCGTGAAAGAACGCAAAGACGCTATCGAGCTGGCTACTGTCCTGGATACCGCTCGCGTCGAACAGCAAGGCAGCGACTCTTCCATGCGGCCCCGCTTCGGCCGGCTCGAAGCGTCCCGTCATCAAACCGTGGCGCGTCGCGAGCGGTATCCAGAGTCCCGCGCTTTCATGCGCGACGCTGGTGAAGCCGCTGCGCGCGATCACACCCGCGAGCGCGTCGAGCAGATGCGGCTCGCGCCCCGCACCGATCGCAACGAGCCCGTCGAATTCGGGCCGGTCCGCGCGCTGGCGGCGCAATACCTCCGGCTTCGGCAAGCCGATGGAGCGCACGAGACGCGCACCGAATGGCGAGTTGACGAAGTTCAGGTAAGTGTCTTTCATCTTGCGTTGCTCCGCTGGCCAGTCGGGTTTGCTTCACGGGTTGATATCAGTGTGCATGGCGCGACGCTCAGGCCGCAAGTTGCAGCGCTTTTTCGAGCGCTTCCTTGCGCCGTTGCAGGCCTTCGAGCATGCCGAAGTCGGCGGCGAAATCGTCCACCTTCACGACCTCGGCGCCATAACGCGCGTACTCGTCGAGCACCTGGTGCTCGGCGGCGTCGATGAAGCCTTGCTGTTGCGCGGCGTCGGTCCATGCGGCGAGATGCGCGAGGCTTTGCGGCATCGGCGTGAGCAAGCCTTGCTTGACCGCGGCGCGCAGTTTCTGGTCGATGGCTTCGATTTGCGGATTCAGCGCGAACAACAGTTCGCCGTAGCCGAGCGGATCGACATCGGGGTGCGGCACATACGAGTCGGACACGAGCCGCTCGCGCGCGGCCCCGGGCGTTTGCATCAACTCGGCGATCGCCGTGCCGAGGCTGTCCGCGGGCGCGCGATGCGGCAAACCGAACGGAAAGGCGAGCACGCGCACGAGGCCCGCCGCGACACGGTTGGGATAGTTGACGAGCACGCCGTCGATGGCCTCCTGCGCCTGGTGCAAGGCATCCTCGACACCCCAGCGCACCAGCGGCAGATCGCTTTCCTCGCGGCCTTCGTCTTCGAAGCGCTTGAGCGTCGCGGAGATCAGGTAGAGCTGCGAGAGCACGTCGCCCAGGCGCGCGGAAATCCGCTCGCGCCGTTTCAGATCGCCGCCGAGCACGAACATCGACACGTCGGCGAGCAGCGCGAACACGGTGGCCATGCGCGTTGCCGCGCGATAGTAGGGCAGCAGCGGCGCGTATGCACGCTGTGGCTTGCGGATGAACGCGCCGGCCGTGACGCCGTAGACGAAGCTGCGCACGACGTTCGACAGCGTGAAGCTGACGTGGCCGAAGAAGGCTTCGTCGAAATCGCGCAACGCTTTGCCGGCCTCGGTTTCACGCGTCGCGGCCATTTCCCTGAGTACATACGGATGACAACGGATCGCGCCCTGGCCGAAGATAATCAGGCAGCGGGTCAGAATGTTGGCGCCTTCGACGGTGATCGCAATCGGCACCTGCTGATAGGCGCGCGCGAGAAAGTTCGACGGTCCCATGCAGATGCCCTTGCCGGCCGCGACGTCCATGCCGTCGTTGATGATCTTTCGGGCCCGCTCGGTGATGTGATATTTCGCGATCGCGGAAATGACCGAGGGCTTTTCGCCGAGATCGACCGCATGCGCGGAGAGCCGCCGCGCTGCATCCATCACATACAGGTTGCCGCCCATGCGGCCCAACGCTTCCTGCACGCCTTCGAACTTGCCGACGGCGGTGCGGAACTGGCGGCGCACCGCGGCATACGCGCCGGTGCCGCGCACGGCGATCTTCGCCATCCCCACGTTCGACGACGGCAGTGAAATGGCCCGCCCGGCGGCCAGACACTCCATCAGCATGCGCCAGCCGTTGCCCACTTGCGCGCGTCCGCCGATCACCCAGTCGAGCGGGATGAACACGTCCTTGCCGGAATTCGGGCCGTTCTGGAACACGGCATTGAGCGGCCAGTGACGGCGGCCGATGTTCACGCCGGGGTGCGAGGTGGGAATCAGCGCGCAGGTAATGCCGGGTTCGTCCGCCAGGCCGAGCAGATGCTCGGGATCGAGCGCGCGAAACGCGAGACCCAGGACGGTCGCAATCGGTCCGAGCGTGATGTAGCGCTTGTCCCACGTCACGCGAAAGCCGAGCGTCTCGCGGCCTTCGAAGCTGCCCTTGCAGACGATGCCAACGTCGGGAATAGCCGCGGCGTCCGACCCAGCATACGGGCTCGTCAACGCGAAGCAGGGAATGTCGACGCCGCGAGCGAGACGAGGCAGATAGTAGTTCTTCTGTTCTTCGGTGCCGTAATGCATCAGCAGTTCCGCGGGGCCGAGCGAGTTCGGCACCATCACCGAAACCGCCGCCGCCGAGCAGCGCGTGGCGAGCTTCATGATGACCTGCGAATGCGCGTAGGCGGAGAACTGCTTGCCGCCGTATTGCTTCGGAATGATCATGCCGAGAAAGCCGCGCTCCTTGATGTACTGCCACGCCTGCGGCGACAGATCCTGCCAGATGGCGGTGGTTTCCCAGTCGTTGGCGAGGTCGCACAGGTGCTGGCATTCGACGTCGAGAAACGACTGTTCTTCCGCCGTGAGTCTCGCCGGGCCGTGCGCAAGCAAGGTGTCCCAGTGCGGGCGTCCGGAGAACAGGGCGGCGTCCCACCAGACCGTGCCGGCTTCGATGGCGTCGCGCTCGGTGGGCGACATGTCAGGCAGGATCTTGCGGAAGATCTCGAGTACCGGCTTCGACAGCCACGCGCGGCGCAAAGGTTTCACTGTCAGCACGAGCGCCGGCAGCACGAACACGATTGCGAGTACGGCAGTGGCGAGCGGGCCCGCTGCGCCGCCCAGATGCGCAAGCGCGACCCAGACGATCAGGAAGGCCAGCCACCATGAGGCGCGTGCCTGGCAATAAACGAGCGCCGCAGCGACGACGACCAGTACTAAGAAGAACCACGGCATGACGTTTCCTCCTGTTCTTATCTTATGGTGCGCGCGGACGCTTCCGCAGGATGCGGAAGGCTCGCTTGAGTGCTTTGACAGCACATGCGGTGCCCGCTGCGCCGCGGCGCCTGGGCGGCAACTTCTGAGCCGCCCAGAGCCGCCCTGGTCAGGCTGCGCCGTGTGCGAGATGTCGCAATGAACCCAGGCCGTTGCCAATGCCGCCGTGGCGGTCCGGCTCCGGCTCTGTCTCCGGCTCATGGGACGACGCCGACGCTGCGCCGGGTTCGGCGGCAGCGCTGGCGAGCGGGCCAGTGAGGCTGCCGCAGCCGCTCGCCTGATCCTCCGCGGGACTGTCGGCGGCATCGCCTAGCACGGAGGCGAAGGCCGCCAGCTGGCTGGCATCGGGCAGGGGGGCCTTGAGCGCGGCCACCATCAGCGAGGCGAGGCGGGCGATCAGTTGCAGATCGTTCATGGACTTGCCCTGCGAGAACTCCGAGATCAGGCTGTCGGTGTCCGTGCCGGCCAGCACGCCGGACAACGCGCCGATGGCGAAGTGCAGGCGCCAGCCGAGTTCGTCGCGCGGCAGGTGCGGCAGTGCGCGCTGAAACGCCTCGAAGAAACGCACCGCCACGGTGGCGTAATGGGCGTTCAGGAAGTCGCGAATGAACGACGAGGGATCGGTGTAAGCGCGTCCTAGCAGCCGCAGGAACGCTTTGCCACCCACCCGTGGCTCGCGCGAGAGGCGCAAGGCTGGAATGAACATCGCGCCGAGCACGTGTTCGCAAGTGAGGCGCGGACCGAGCATGATGTCGAAGCGCTCGAGCAGCTTGACCCGTTCCTGGTTGAGATGGTCGAGGCGCCGCGAGAGCATCGCGTGAATCAGCGCTTCCTTGCTGCCGAAGTGATAGTTGACCGCTGCGAGATTGACCTCGGCACGCGAGGTGATCTGGCGCAGCGACATGGCCTCATAGCCGCATTCAATAAAGAGCGCTTCTGCGGCGTCGAGGATGCGTGATTTCGTGTCGCCGGTATGCCGGCCTGTCGTGCGAACTGCCATGTTGCGTCTCCCTGTGCCGGTCGCCCGGCCGCAAACAAGCGATTCAAGTGCGCATTTGAAACATGCGTTTTTTTCAGGATAAGAAGGTTCGGGTTCATCGGGCAAGGATTGTGTGTGGATGGACTCCTCTAAAAGGTCACCGCTGCGGTGCGTCGAGCCGCATCAAGCGACGATTGCGGCGGCGAATAAAAAAGGCCGTTCCGATCTGAATCGGAACGGCCTCGTCATACTGCCTGGCGTGGCGGCCTGGGGCCGCCTGGTTATGTATTACAGTGTTTCGGGTGTGGCTTTGCGCTGCTGTGCGATACGGGCATTTTAAACCGCCGCGACCGCTTTGGCTGATTGTGTCATATCTATGCCTCGGCGTTCACGGCTAAACGGTATCAGTACCGCAATAACCACAGCGACGATGCCGATGACCACGGCCATCACCAGCGCGTAGTTGTTGCCATGCTGCTCGGCGAGGCCCGCTTGCATCGGCGCGTTGACCGAGGAAAGCAGGTTGCCGAGCTGGTAGACGAGACCCGGGAAGGTCGCGCGGATTTCGTCCGGCGAGATTTCGTTCAGATGAACCGGAATCACGCCCCATGCGCCTTGCACTGAGATCTGCATCAGGAATGCGCCGACCGCGAGCAGCACCGGTGTGCTCGAAAACGCCCACAGCGGCAATACCGGCAGGGCGATCAGCGCGGCGATGAAGATGGCGCGCTTACGGCCGATCTTTTCGGAGAGGAAGCCGAAGAACAGGCCGCCGCAGATGGCGCCGATATTCAGCACGATGGTGATGATGGAGACGGTGTGCGGGTCGAAGTGATGCTGCTCACGCAAGAAGGTCGGATACAGATCCTGCGAACCGTGCGAGAAAAAATTGAAGGCGGTCATCAGGATGATCGCGTAGATTGACAATGTGACGTTCTTCTTCAGCGTGGCAAGCAGTCCGGGCCGGGCACGCTTTTCCAGCGTCTTGAAGGCCGGCGACTCCGGCACGTGCGCGCGCACGTAGAGGACCAGCAGCGCGGGCAGCACGCCCACCATAAACATGCCGCGCCAGCCGATGTACTGATACAGCACGCCGAACACGACCGAGGCAAGCAGATAGCCACTCGGGTAGCCCGCTTGCAGGAGACCGGAGACGATGCCGCGCGACTTGGCCGGCACGGTTTCCATGGTCAGTGCGCCGCCGACGCCCCATTCGCCGCCCATGGCGATACCGAACAGCGCGCGCAGCACGAGCAGCGTGGTGAGATTGGGCGAGAAACCGGACAACAGTTCGAGCAGCGAATAGCACGCGATGTTGACCATCAGCGTGGGGCGGCGGCCGAATTTATCGGCGAGCCAGCCAAAGATGAGCGCGCCGACCGGGCGCATCATGAGACTCAGTGTGATCCCGAAGGCGACCGTCTTGACGTCGGTACCGAACTCGCTGGCGATATCTTTCAGTATGAACACCATTAGAAAGAAATCGAATGCGTCGAGGGTCCATCCCAGGTACGCCGCGATCGTGACGTTTTTCTGTTCCCGAGTCCAGCTCATGTGTTTTTTCTCCAAGTCTCCGAACAACCCGCGCCTTACGCCGGGCCGCTGTGTGACCCGCGCACCCCGTGGTGCGGGCTCGGGGGGAGTGTACGCCGACCATTAAGCGTCTGCATGCTTGAAATGCGCTTTCTTAGTACATGTCCCTAAGTGCGGGCGGCTTCAGATGCGAAATTGGCTGTCGGAGACGGAGAAAAGGTGATGAAAATCCTGCTGGCGATGGGCTCGGTAGTCGCCCTGCAACGTCATTGTCCGAGATCGATCTCGAAGCCTAAAGGCGCGAGGTTCCTGACGATGGCGTTGACCTGGCTTCCCGACCTGTACACGCAGACGATCATCCCGGTGCGTGCCGCGTTGCTGGCGTCGTTGCATCGATAGACCGACTTGAAGTCAGGGAGAATCTCCAGAAAGCTGTAACCACCGTCCGCGGAATCGGAACGCCGGACGTACACGTCGGGCATGCCGAAGTCGTTGTGGAGGTAATGGTCGAGCAAGACCGGGTAGTTCGGTTTGTTCTTGTTTTTTGCCACGAAGACGTCGTTAAGTCCGACCGTGTCGAAAAACTTCTTTCCCGAAAACGCAGCCAGTTTGCCGGCATCGAGCGAGGCAATACTGATGCCGTCGATCGTGCTCAATTGCTTGCCGATATCCGCGAAGTCGGTATGGTCGACCCTCAGCATTTGGGCTTCTTTCTTCCCGGCGACCAGATCGGTGGTATTGCCGATGGCGAGAAGAATCCCAATCGAAAAGATCAGGATATAGGCGCGCCTGGCAGGCACACCGAATTTAACAATCAGTTCGAAACAATGGGCGATGGCAAACGACATGCCGATCAATAGAGGCAACTGAAAGCGGTAAGCCACGTCCATGATGGGCAGCACGGAAAACAGATAGGCAAAATAAACCGCGCAGGCCACATACACCGGTACATATTTCTTCGATTCCCTGAAATCGAGCGCGAGCATGGGAAACAGCGCCAGCAGGATCAACGGCAGGAGATAGCTCAGAAACGCCAGTTGAGCACCGAGAATGTAGTTGTACTGGGATCGCGGCAAGCGGCCGAGCAACAGATCGGTGAGGGGCAACTTCAGGCTGGCCGACAGCGGCAACGAGGTGCCGGTGACGATTTTCGCCAGCAATAAAGAGAATGCAACGGAAACGAATGCGCCCAATAGCAGCGCGACCCAATTCCTGGCACGCGAACCCATGCCGTCGGAATTCAATGCGAATGCGGTCGCAAAGAGTGCAATGGGAAAGAGCGGTAAATCAGGCCTGATAAGAATAGTAAAACCGGAGAACAGACCGAGCCAGATTGCCGCTTTCAATGAGCCCCGGCAGAATTGCAAAAAATAAATGGAAAGGGCGACAAAAAAGAGCGTAATGGATGTTTCAAGTCCATTACCTGAAGTTCTCGTAAAGTACGGGCTGGAAATGATCGGAATCAGGACGCAGATTGCCACCCAGCGGTTATTGCGGGTGAAGTTTCGCAATGTTGCGGCGTACACCACCAGCAGCGTCAGGATCGCGAAGATCAGACCGGTGTAGGTATTGACGGGGATGACATTGAAGCGTGTCAGACGCGCGACGAAGGTCACCAGTGTCACCCACGCAATGCCGGTTGTACCCTGAATGGGCGCGGAGTTGCGGTTCCATTCGAACATGAAGCCGTCCACGCCGTTCTGGGTGTAGCGGTGCATGATGTAGCTATCTTCGAAATCAGCCGGGAAAGGCATGAATGAACAGGTCATCCATAGATAGGTTATCAATGCCAGAAACAATAGTGCATAACTAAGATGTTTCGTTTTCATGTCCAATTCACGCTCGATATTTTGACCTGCGAAATTCGACTCACGTGTCGAATGCCATCTGAGGGATGGGTCAACACTGCACGCCATCTTTGGGCTGACGATTCGGTTTCATTTCGCTTCTCTCGCTCGTTCTTTCATGGCGTGAAGCCCGCGCTGCATCACGCCGATTGCGCTGCCCGCATTGGTTACCGGGAATCTAGCAGCACCGGAACGTCTACTATGTGCGTTGGGCAACGCCGCATAAGGTGCACTGCATAAAAGATGTCGGATATAGGCAATTCGAAAGTCATAAGTGGGGAAAATGGCGGCTATTGCCTTATTGGCGACATATCTTCGTGCAGACGGACGGGCCCGGACCCAGCGCTGCATGAAGGCACGGCGGCCCTCGTAAGCGACCCCGCAACGCATCGCACCGCAGTCGCGCGATGTCTATATATGCAGAACATGCATTAGTCGAGTAGAAAAACCAATTTGCCTCATGATGCTGTGCGCAATAGCATGGCGTACTCCTGCTCATCAGCCTCCGAGCCCGTCATCATGCCGCTCACTACGCCCACCTCAGCGCCCCCTCGGGAGTCAGCGACCCCCGAACACAGCCCGTTCACCGTGTTCGCCGCCGTCACGCTGCTGACCGGCGTCGGCGCGGGTCTGGGCGGCATGCTGCTGGCGCTGCTGCTGCACTGGATCCAGCACGTTGCGTTCGGCTACAGCATCGGCCACGTCATCAGCCACGAGAGCTTTCTGGACGGCGTGAGCGGCGCAAGCCCCGAACGGCGCGTGCAGGCGCTGGTGATCTGCGGTCTCGTCGCCGGCCTGGGCTGGTGGACGCTGTATCGCTTTGGACGGCCGCTCGTCAGCATCAAGAACGCGCTGAAGTCGGACGATCCGCGCATGCCCGTGGTCAGCACGGTGGTGCATGCGGTGCTGCAAATCGTCACCGTCGCACTGGGCTCGCCGCTTGGCCGCGAAGTGGCGCCGCGCGAGATCGGCTCGGTGTGGGCCGGCTGGCTCTCGCATCGGGCGGGGCTGTCGGTCGAGGAGAGCCGGATCATGGTGGCGTGCGGCGCCGGTGCGGGCCTCGCCGCGGTGTACAACGTGCCGCTGGGCGGCGCGGTGTTCGTGCTCGAAGTCTTGCTCGGCACCTTCGGCTGGGCGGCGCTGGTGCCGGCTGTGGCGACCTCGGCGATTGCCGCAGTGGTGGCGTGGATCGGGTTGGGCAACGAGCATCAATACACCGTCGCGCCGTTGCTGCTGAGCGCGCCGCTGCTCGTGTGGTCGGCGCTGTGCGGTCCGATTTTCGGCGTGGCGGCGTGGGGCTTCACGCAGTTGACGGCCCGCGCCCGGGAGCATGCGCCGAAGGACTGGCGCCTGCCAGTGCTCGCGCTGATCAATTTCGCCATCATCGGCACGCTGGCGATTGCGTTTCCGCAGTTGCTGGGCAACGGCAAGGGCCCGGCCGGTCTCTCGTTCAATAGCGAGCTGACCATTGGACTTGCGGGCGTGCTGCTGGTACTCAAGGTGGCGATTACGGCGGGCAGCTTGCGCGCGGGTGCCGAAGGCGGCTTGCTGACGCCTGGCCTCGCCAACGGCGCGCTGCTTGCGATCGTGCTGGGCGGCGTGTGGAATCTGCTCTGGCCGGGGACGTCGTCGGGCGCGTTTGCGATTGTCGGCGCAGCGGCTTTTCTGGCTGCCTCAATGCAGATGCCGCTGACTGCCGTCGTGCTGATCCTCGAATTTACCCGCGTGAGTCACGACTTTCTGATTCCCATTCTGTTTGCGGTGGCAGGATCGGTGTCGACCTTCAAGCTGCTGGCGAAGGTGTGGGCCGCGCGCCGTGTGCCTGGCAGCGGCACGACCGCAGGGGCCGAGCCGGCGGCTGCGGCGCTGGCGCGGACGACTGCAGGTGGAAATTGAGCGGGTAAGTGAGTGAAAGCGTGGGCACTGGCATGCCGCATGGGGATGGGATTGATGAGGAATGCGATGCATGTCGCTTTGCAGGGTGTTGCCGTGGCTGCCTGAAGAAACGGGGTGCCTAATGACCGGCGCTTTGCCCGCCATCGACGTGCAGTATTTCACCTGTGATGAACGGCGCGGCATCAAGAAACAGGATCGCCTCGACAATATCGCTCATTTCGCCCATACGACCCATTGGATGCAGCGAGGCCTTCATCGTATGGGTTTCGGGCGCATGCAACGGCGATTTGATGACCCCAGGAGAAACCGCATTCGCACGAATGCCCCTCTTGGCATACTCGATCGCAAGTGACTTTGTCGCAGCATTCAGGCCACCCTTCGTAAGCGACGCCAATACGGACGGCACACGGCTGTTCGCATGATCGACGAGCGTGGTGGTGACCGTCACCACATGGCCGCTGGAATGCTTTTCCATTTCGGCAATAGCAAGTTGCGTGATGAAGTAGAAACCCGCCACGTTGACAGCGATAGCCTTCGCATAGTCTTCCGCCGTGTAAGTCGTAAAGGGCTTCGCGATAAAAACGCCCGCGTTATTCACCAGGGTGTCGATGCGGCCGAATCGTGCCACGCCTTCAGAGATCACACGTTGAGCCGTTGCCGGATCGGCGATGTCGCCCGCGACTGCCAGGATATTCGCATCGTCGGACGGCTTGATCGAGCGTGCCGTCGCGACAATACGGTAGTCAAGCTTGCGGAACGCCTTGACTGTTTCGGCGCCGATACCTTGAGATGCACCAGTGACAACGACAACCTTCTGTGACGTGCTCATGGACTACTCCTGGAGTGGGTGGCAGGTTTCGATTTCGATTGGTTTATCGACTTCGATCAAGGCAATGTAGTCGCGTTGATCCAGCTTTCGAATACGTGCTCGGGACAAACACTTTTGCCTGTCGAGAATGAGTGGACATTCGGCTGCCGGCGTGACCGCGCAGCGTGTCGACATTCGCGACCGAGCTTCAGGCATGGCGCTGCAACAGCTTCTGCAATCAAGCCGCCGCGAGTCCACCGTCGACGAGATAGATCGCCATCGAAAAGGTCACGATAGACAGCACGGTGCTGATGAGGATCGACGTTGCCGCCTCGCTTTGATAGGCGCCGGCTTCGTTCGCGAACATGGCCGGGATGGTGGCGGAGGGGAGGGCGCACAGCAGGATCATCTGTTGTGCGTATAACCCGTGAACGCCCAGCAACAAGGTTGCACCGAACATCAGCGCCGGATGCACGAACAGTTTCAGGCCGAGATTCGCCCACACTTCGGATGACAGCTTCAGTCGCACGGACGACATGATCAAGCCCAGGCACAGCAGCGATACGCCAGGCGTGGCCTTGCCCAGAAGCGTGAACGCGTCCGCCAGCACAGGGGGAAACTTGATCTGCAGTAGCGAACAAAGAATGCCTAACGCCGGCGCCCACATGAGCGGGCGGCGCACCGCACTGGAAATGCTGGAAAGAAAGGCCTGGCGTCCGTTGCCTTTTCCGCTTGCCACGGCGAGCAACATGGTCGTCAACGGGATCATGACGAGGCTGGCGACGAGGTTGAGGACCAGGATCGAGTAGATGCTGGCCGGGCCGAACATCGCCTGCAAGATTGGAATACCCATGAAAGCCGCGTCCGGGTAGCCGCACAAAAAGCTCTTGAGCGTGGCCGCCTTGAGTTCACGGTAGCGCCACCAGCCAATCGCAAACGCTGCACCGTACATCCCCATGATGCCGATTAAGGTAGCGAACACGAATCTGCAGTCGAGGAGTTGCGAGCGCGGCGTACTGGCCATGCCGACGAGGAGCAGGGCAGGGAAGATCCATCCCAGCACGAGCCTGCTGATCAGCAGGCTGTCCGAGTGAGTCAGACGACCGCGCTTACCCGCGATAAACCCAAGAACGATAACGAACGCCACAGGCAACAGGGGGCCAACAATTCGATCAAGCATGTTCTCCACACTCCTTTCTCGGGTGGACGATTGCGTCGCCGCTTCCCGGCGCAGTTGCAAAACAGGGAAGCCCCCGGCTTTTCCGCTGGCCCGCATTCCACGTTAGATGGACAGGGCCGATACGGACGAGCACAATCCGGGGCGCGGCGGGTGCGGCCGTTGTGACGATTAGCGGATCCGGTAATCGCGGATGACGTCGAGGTTGGGTTCCAGACCCAGGCCGTTGCCTTGCGGTACATCGATCCGTCCGTTGCGGGGAATGATGGCGTCGCCGTAGAACTGCGCTTCAAGATCGAAGTAACGCCATTCGACCAGCGCCTTGGGGCCGCCCAACGCAGCGCTCGTATGCACGCTGGCCAGCAGTCCGGGGCCGTCGTAGAACGTATGCACCATCACGGCGACGTTATGGGCGTTGGCCATGGCAAACACCTTCTGCAATTCGGTGATGCCGCCCATCTTCGCGGGACTCGGCTGGATGAAATCGACGGAACCTGCTTCGAGGAGATGCTGGAAGTCCATGACCGTCGAGGCATTTTCACCGGCGGCGACCGGAATGTGCCCTTGCTGTCGCACGGTCGCGAGACCCGCATAGTTTTCAGGCGGCCAGACCGGTTCCTCGATCCAACGCAGGTTGAACGGGCGCAGTTTAGCCGTCATATCCAGTGCTTCGCGTACCGTCCATGGGCAATTGACGTCGAGGGTCATTTCGATGTCGGGGCCGGCTTCTTCGCGGGCAGCCCGGACACATTCGATGTCGACCTCATGCAGTTTGAGGTGCTGGTAGCCGCTATCGAGTGCGCGTCGAACGTTCGCCCGCACGAGTTCCGGATCGGCGTACCTGATGAGGCTGGCATAGCAGGCAAGCGAGGTGGCTTCGCTGCCGCCAAGCAACTGGTACACCGGCTTTCCAGCGGTCTTTCCGGCGATATCCCACAGGGCGATATCGATCGCAGACAGGCCGTAGATGAAGGCGCCGCTCCGGCCGAAGACGTGAAACTTCTTTTGCAGCTCGAGCATGGACATTTCGCGCAACGTCACATCGCGCCCGATCAACTCGGGGGCCAGCAGGGAGTCGATCACGAGCTTGACGGCGGGGATGGCCGTGAAGCCAAAGGTTTCGCCCCATCCGACCACGCCGTCGTCGGTGGTCACCTTGACGATAAGCGAGTCGGCGACCTGAAGGTCTTTCGGCCCCCACACGCCGCCAGCCGACCGCCCGCCGGTGGTGAACGGAATGCGCAGGGGGATGGTTTCGATGCTGGCAATTTTCATAGGGACGCCTGAAAGCAGAGTGCAAATTTGACCGGCCGACAGACCACGCCGGCAATCGGCGAAGCGTCAGCAATGGATTGCATACTATTAGACATCCGGTTGTCCTTCAAGTGAACAAGTTGTTCTTTTTCGTCGGTGTTTACCCTGGATGTAATGTCTTCAGGTGAGCGGAAACGCCCGTGGAGACAGGCATTCAGGGGGTATCAGGGCATTTCCAGCCCGCCGCTTCCCGCCCTAGATGTAGAATGACGTGACAACCTTTTGAGGAACAGGCGAGCATGAGTGAACTCAAGGTGCGTCCCGTTGAGCGCAGACCCCATCTGGCCGAGCACATCACACAGTCGTTGAGCGCCGAGATCGCTTCCGGCCGGCTGCGTGCGGGGGACCGTCTTCCGACCGAGCAATTTCTGTCCGAGAATTTCGGCGTCAGCCGCAACGTCGTCCGGGAAGCGATTGCGAGTCTGCGAGCCCAGGGGCTGATCGAAACGCGGCAGGGGATCGGTGCCTTCGTGGCGGGCCCGGCGCCGGCTGTCGAGCCGCTTCAGCCCATCAGGGCGCAATTGCTCGAAGGTGACAACACGATCCGCAATATGTTCGAGGTGCGCGCAGCGCTGGAAAGCCAGGCGGCGGCGCTGGCGGCGTTGTCCATGACGCCGCGGAAACTGAAGCTGATCCAGGATGCCGTGGAACGGATGCGATACGAAGAAGCGCCGAGCGGTGCGACCGTCAACGCCGACCTGGATTTTCACCGCGCGGTGGCGGCAGCTTCAGGTAATGACTACCTGGCAACGATGATTCGCACCGTGCTCGAACCGATGCGGCCGTTGATCGCGGCGAGCTTCTCGCGGCAAGGTCCCATGTTCGGCAATATCCCCCATGCCGCGCGGGGCGAACATGAAGATCTGGTGGCGGCGTTCGTTGCGAACGATGCCGCGGCGGCGCGCACGATCATGGGGCAGCACATCGTGAGTGCTGCTTCGAGGTTCGGGTACGAGATAACTTTTTTCTAGAAAACACAGGACTCATGGGCGGCTGTTCGAAGCCGCCCAGGAAGGGCGTGTTCTCATGCCAGACTAGCGATACTGCCCGGCGTACTTGATCACAGTGCTGATGTTCTCCTTGGTAATGAAGCCCGGGCCGGACCGGATGCCTTTATCGGTGAAGATCGGATGGATTCAATCCACAAGAGACGTCAAGACGACTGTGTCTGTTTCATCGGCACGAGCGGCGCAAGGAATTGCTCGACATGCGGTAACCAGATTGGAATGGAATCCTTGACGGCAAACATGCCATGGCCGTTCCGACCAAAAGGCGGTTCGACAATCAATTGTCCTCGGCCGCCAGCCGCTTGAAACGCGGCAAACCATGTCGCGACGATGTCGGGCGCAAAGAACATATCGTTTTGTACGTAGTGCCAAAGGACTGGAACTTGTGTCGTGGATGCAAAATGTCCCATCGCATCGGCCATCTGCTGCGGGCCGCAGGGCATGCCGGGATGTTTCGAAGGGTTGCCGCCGCGACCACCCGAAAAGTTGACGACTGCGACGAGTCCCTTAGGGGCATAGCTTGCCGCTGCCAGAGACGCAAATCCGCCTGCCGACTGCCCAACCAGCACGACGTGATCCCGATCGACCTGAGGCAAGGTCTGCGCAAAGGCGAGGGCTGCGAGTACGTCCTGCGCGGCCTGCTTGCCCGCGGCAAGGTAGTCGGGATTCGAGCAGGAGCCAGAGTCTTCCTCGTAAGTGCCGCCCGTGGCGCCGAAGCCTCGGCGAATCGGCACGATCACGGCGAAGCCGAGTTGCACAAAGGTTCGGATCTGCGGCAATTCGCGGTAACGGCCGACCTCCGGGCGGTCTCTGGCTTCAGGCGGACTGCCATGACTGAGCACAATCAACGGAAACGGTCCGGGGCCGTCGGGCATATAGGTGGTCGCGACGATGTCACGCGCGTGATCGCCAAATAATCCGTGCTCGGTCATGGGCACTTTGACGATGGTTTCGTGGAGATCGGTTGCCAACGGCTCCGTCTCGTCCTTGGCTAACGCGCCGCCGGATAAAGTAGAGATCAATAGGCCAGACATCAGCAGGCAGAGCAGGTGGACCAGAGTCCCATTTCGACGCGTAATAGGTTTCATGCGTGAATTTTGATGAGCATTTTTTGGAATTGCTGCGCTGGCGACAGGTTGCTGATGGCTTGCGAGGCATTGGCTTTTACACACATCTGTTATTTGCTCTCGTCGGTGCGAACCAGATCCTGCTTTGGGGTAGCAGTAACAGCACAGCAACCAGTATTTCGGCGTAAAGCCCCCAGGCGTTCGTGATGAGCGTTAGAACTGCCTGTTGGGAAAGGTGTGCCATGGCAATCGTGAACTTTGTGGTGCAATTGGATTAATTTCGAGGGTGCTTTCCATAATTCGGCGTCTCCTGTTCGAATAATTCAAATTGGCCGTTATTTTGAAAAAACGATTTACCACTGAAATTCTTTGACGCACATGAGTATGAACTGGATTGTTTTCGCGTTCAAGCCCGGAGCAATATGCAGGTTTCCTCAAACTTGGCGATTAAAATCAATCCGGGTGGAATTGGATTTCCAGGCAGCGTCATTGGCCTGAACTAACCGCGAATTTGCCGGGTTGTGGTTCTTGGCGAGGTATCTGCCGGGAAGGCATCGTCGGCAGGCACAACAAATTGAAAATTTGCGCCTTGGGGTTGGTTCTGGGTGAACCCAATCTGGCCGTTATGCGCCTCGATAATTGCGCGGCAAATCGATAGGCCCATTCCCATGCCATCGGATTTCTTGGTAAACAGCGGGTCGAATATCCGTGCAATGTCATGCGGCGCGACACCTGCGCCGGTGTCGGCCACCGGTACCTTGACCCGACCCTCTTCGTGAAGGCTGGATTTCACGTCCAGAACCCGTGGCTCGTCACTGGCCGCCATCGAATCGATAGCATTGCTAATCAGATTGAGTAGCACCTGCTGCAACTGGATTCGATCGCCTAGTACGTTTGGTAGCGATTCGCCCAGATCGTACCGGACCATAATCCCATGCTTCTGCAGATTGCCGTGTACAAGGGCAACGGTTTCCGCGACGAGGCTGTTGAGTTCGAACGTGCCCTTGTTCGTCTCTCCCTTCCTGAACATGGCCCGCACCCGTTCGATGACGGCTTCCGCGCGACGCCCGTCAACGTCGATCTTTTTAAGTAACGCCTTGGCTTCCTCGAGATTGGGGGACGCGCCGTCGAGCCAGCGCACGCCCGCATTGGCGTAGGCCAGCATCGCGGTCAAAGGTTGCCTGACCTCGTGCGCAATCGCGGCCACGATCGCGTCGCCGGTCAGCAGGCGTGCCTCACGTTCCCGGCGTTGGGCGAGATCCGCGCGAACCAGTTGCGAGTAAAGCATCGTCACCTCATACAGCAACACGAACAGAACGAGACAGGCCGAGAGGAGCCCACCGATTCGGGCGATATACCAGCCGAACGTGAAGCGAATCGGAACGGGAAATGCGAGAAGACACACCTCCATTACGTACACGCACAACACCACTTTCAGCCACAGATCGAGCACTGAACGACTGCGGAACCAGAGCACGACGAGCGCGACGATGTCCAGTAACACCAGGGCCGAGGCGATCTTGGGCCAGAGAGGCGACAGGACAAGTGAATTGAGAACGAGGCGGGGCAGGCGTGCATCTACCGCGATGATGATGATGTATGTCGCGATGCAGGCGAGCGCGACACTCCCGAGCAGGCTCGAAACAACGGCGACTCTTGCGGAGCCGCGCCACAGCGATCTTGCGCCATCGGCATCCTTGAGCAGGGCATAGGTAATGACAGACACAGGAAAGCTGATGTGCGACACGATGTAGATCCACGGCGTACTCTGCAAGCTGGCGCCGAGCAGTCCAGTGGGGGCGAACACACCCGGAAACGTGAGCAGCCACGGAATGAGCATTAACGACGTGAAAAAATACGCGCTCGCGATTGCGAGAAGGGCCGGCGAGCGGAGGATTGAGAACTGCGCGAACAGCACGATTGCGGTGATCGAGCCGGTCACGAACATGGCCGTGGTGTAGGCCGGGATAAACGCGTCGATCCGACCAAGATGGGTGGCCGAAAGCGGTCCAACCGAGGCGACGAAAGCCATTAGCAAGGCGAGAACGATGGCAAGCGCGAGCAGTTTCTGCGCTGGCCCGGGGGACAGGTCCGACAAATCAAATGCTGAGCCTGAGGAGCAACGGCAGGTGACTTGGCCATGCGGGCTATTCCTAACGGGGGCTGAAACTCGCGGCAACAGGTAGCTTGTACCTTTTCGCCGGTTTCATGTCAGGCTCTTTTGGCTCGCCGTAATTTTTTTTACTCGTAGGGAGTGCCGAGGATCACGAGTGTCCAGTCTGCGGCGCTCGAGGTCCTGCAGAGAAGAGCGGGCATCAAGCAACGACAGCGCGGCGATGGGCTCGCCGTGAACCGGTCGACACGCTGATCTCACTGCGCGCATGGTCCGCAATGATCTGATCGAACGTTCGGATGATGCCGTTGGTGTCGTTACGGCCGTGCGCCAAGGCGGACGGGTCGGGCGGTCAATAATATCGAAGGCGCCCATTGCGCCGCCCACCCTGTGTCATTGTCTTATGGCACTTAAGGCGGGCGAGGCAAAAAGCAAAAGCAATAGCAATAGTGTTAGCGTTAGCGATCAATCCGCTGCTGCATCTGTGCCGGATAACGCTCGCCCACCACCTTGATCTGCTTCAGTGCCGCTTCGATTTTAGACAGGTCCTCCGCCGACAATTCGAGCGCGACCGCGCCGACGTTTTCCGCCAGCCTGGGTAGCCGGGTGGTGCCGGGAATCGGCACGATCCACGGCTGTTGCGCCAGCAACCAGGAAAGCGCGATCTGCGCGCGCGTGGCGCCTTTGCCATCGGCGATGGTGCCGAGCACGTCGACCAGGCCTGCATTGGCCTTGCGGTTCTCCTCGGAGAAGCGCGGCACGATGTTGCGGAAGTCGGTCTTGTCGAACGTTGTGTTCGCATTGATCGCACCGGTAAGGAAGCCCTTGCCGAGCGGGCTGAACGGCACGAAGCCAATGCCCAGTTCCTTCAGCGTCGGCAGCACCGAGTCTTCCGGCTCGCGCCACCACAGCGAATACTCGCTTTGCAATGCCGCAACCGGTTGTACGGCGTGGGCGCGGCGGATCGAAGCGGCGCCTGCCTCGGACATGCCGAAGTGCTTGACCTTGCCTTGCGCGATCAGATCCTTGACGGCGCCGGCGACGTCTTCGAGCGGCACGTTCGGATCCACGCGATGCTGATAGAACAGATCGATACAGTCGGTTTTCAGACGTTTGAGCGAAGCCTCGGCAACAGCGCGAATCCGTTCGGGGCGGCTGTCGAGCGGCTTCTTCGAGTCACCGTCCTGAAAGCCGAACTTGGTGGCAATCACAACCTGATCGCGAAACGGTGCGACCGCTTCGCCGACCAGTTCTTCATTGATGAACGGGCCGTAGCACTCGGCCGTATCGAAAAACGTGACGCCCTGTTCGAAAGCAGACTGGATCAGTTTGATCCCTTGGGTCTTTTCAGTAGCGGGCCCATAGCCGAAGCTCAAGCCCATGCAGCCCAGCCCGAGCGCCGACACTTCGAGGCCGCTGTTTCCCAGTTTGCGCTTTTGCATATCCGTTCTCCTTTTCGAAAATAGCGGGCGTGGCGCGTGCCTGTGCGGCGTGCGTCGACGATGCCCGGCGTTCAATAGGACACCAGATTAGGCTGTTGTGTGCCATTCAACAATACGGCTAGAATTGGATGAGGTTATGAGGAAAATTCAACTATGCTGCGTGCCGGTCTGACGGAACTCACGGCGTTTGTGGCGATCGCCGACCGGCGCAGCTTCAGTGCGGCGGCGCGCACGCTCGGTGTGTCGCCTTCGGCGCTTAGCCATGCCATGCGGGGTCTCGAAGCACGGCTCGACGTGCGACTGTTCAACCGGACCACCCGCTCGGTCGCGCTGACCGAAGCTGGCGAGCAGTTGCTGCGGCGTGTCGCGCCTGCCATCGCGGACCTGGAAGATGCGGTGAACGAGGTGGCTTCTGCACGCGACCGTCCGTCGGGCTCGATCCGCATCAGCGCATCCGAGTCGGCCGCGAGATCCATCGTTCGACACGTACTTCCCGATTTTCTGGCGGCGTACCCGAATATCCACGTGGAATTCGTCGTGGATACACGACTCGTGGATATCGTGGCGGATGGTTTCGACGCCGGTATCCGGGTCGAGGAGGATGTGCCGCGCGACATGATTGCCGTGAGGTTCGGCCCCGACATGCGCTTCGCGGCGGTGGCGTCACCCGCTTATCTCGCACGCCACGAGGCGCCAGGCGCGCCGCACGACCTGGCGAAACATCGCTGTATCCGGTTTCGTTTCGAAAGCGGCGCGCTGTATCGTTGGGACCTCGAGCTGCATGGCAAAGGCGCCAGTGTCGATGTGGACGGCCCCATGACGTTGGGCAACACGAACCTGATGGTCGAAGCGGCACTGGCCGGCATCGGCATTGCGTGGGTGCCGGATTATCTGGTTACCGAACATCTGGCAGCAGGGCGGCTGGTTCAGGTGCTTGCGCCGTGGAGCCCTTCGTTTGCGGGCCTGTGCCTGTATTATCCGGCGAATCGTCATCCTCCTACCGCGCTGCGGCTGTTCGCGCAGGCGGTGCGGGAATGGGCCAGCCGTTCGGGCGTGCGCTAGTCGCCGACCTCAGGCAGCGGCGTCGCTGGCTCTCGTTGCCCGGGCTCGCTCGGCAGGCAGGAAACGACAGGCAACAAAAAACCCCGTAAGACGTTGGTCTTACGGGGTTTCTCGAACTTCTACGGCTTTTGTTGAAGCTAAGCCGGAACAACTGATGGTGCCAGGAGAGGACTCGAATATGGAATTTAAATAACTGATTTAATTAGAAAAAATGCGATGACTAGTGCTGTGTATACGTATATGTATACGTAACGGAATTGGATTCCAGCGGACGCTATTTCACGGCGAATGATTTCGAACGGCACGAGGCCGGCGAAGCTCTTCAGCGCGAGATTTGGTCCTTGGATGGTGTGCAGGTGGTCGGAGGTTCAAATCCTCTCGCCCCGACCAACAGATATAAGGCTCTCACGGCTTCGGCTTTGAGGGCCTTTTTCATCTTAGGTCGATTTTGCCCCCACGTTTGCCCCCACACGACAGCCGGCTCTCGCGGGAACGGAGCGGAATTCTCGGCGGGGGGAGGGGGCGCTTCGCGCACATTCATCGAGAGAGTTAGGGGCAAGTCTGGTCGCTCGTAAACCGGTGTGTGCGTACGCCACAGGCAGCCAGTTATAGCGGTTGCGTGCTGTCATTTCTGACGGTGCCCGCGAGAGGCTATTAGCCTAGCGAATACGGATCGATCGGAGGAGAAGAATCTCATTTGGTTAGGAGTCCGGTACTGTGACTAAAAAATCGTTGCCGGATCTCTCCTCGGTCTAGACTGCGGACGTCTGACAGCCATTTCTAATGAGACGGTGAGCGCTGAGATAAACAGTCGTGATCGGACCAGTTGATATCAACTGTTGGAGGCATGATTAGTGCCTTTCTTCACGCGAGTCCGCTCGCTCCCGTGCTGCGGACTCATAATCCGCCTCCGAAAGGACACCGTGGGTTCGACTCCCACCCGGCCCACCAAAGAAATCAAGGAGTAACGTACATGCTCGTGTGCCGTTAAGCATAAAGTGGCCACTTTGACAGGTTATGCTTTATTTCCCGATAGGACAGATTTTGCTTTATCAGGAATCGGTGATACGTTGAAGGGTTTCTTTGCGGCTATAGCTGCGAACAGACGTAAAAAAAGCCGGCATATGTGGCCGGCTTTTTGCGTTTTTGGAGGCGGGACTTAGCTCACACCGAGCGTTTCCTTCACGTCCTGAAGCACGTCTATGACTCCGCGAATGCTGCCCATGACGTCTTTGGGCACACGGGTATTGAGCTCCCGCAGGTTGATGGCTTTACCGTCGGCGAGGATGTCGCGGCACGCGGCCTCAATGATGGTGCGAGCATTTACCACGCTTTGTTCCTTGCGGCGCAGCATGTATTGCTTCCAGCGTTCGGCGAGAATGCGTGCTTCCTTGTTCGCATGCTGATATAGCAACCGCGCATCAACATCAAGTCTGCGAGCAGCTTCCGACACGCTGATGATTGACGGCAATCTGCTGAATGCATGCAATTCATCGCGTATCTTGTCCCAGTCGATGACACGAGCCGCGGCCCGTTTTGTTTCGTCTGGAAACAATAGCGCGAGCTGGTGGACTTCAGCGGTACACGGAGTCCAGCTACTCAAATTGCCCGTCAGCAACTGAGGAACTGCCAATCCTGTTTGAGACGCGATACGTAAATGCGCTGACAACGTGGGCGTGCCACCATGTCGCGCGCAGTTGTAAATTGATACAGCAACGCAGTTAGGAATTGACACACCTCGTTGTAGGGTTGCTCCTTTTGGGCAGCCCGTGATCAGCTACGAGGAGTACATGGAAATCGAGATTCTGCGTCGCCAGGGTAACAGCCTCCGGGACATCGCGGTCGAGACCGGCATGGCCGTCAACACAGTCAGGAAGTATCTGAAATCGGGGCCGCCGCAGCGTAAGGCCCGGCAACCAGTCGTCGGCAAGCTTGCGCCCTTCAAGGCCTATCTGCAGGGCCGCGTCGAAGCAGCGAAGCCGGACTGGATTCCGGCGACGGTGCTCAAGCGGGAGATTGAGGAGCGCGGCTACACGGGCGGGTTACGCCGGGTGCAGGAGTATCTGCAGAAGCTTCGGCCCGCTGCACGCCCCGACCCGGTGGTCAGATTCGAAACAGAGCCGGGACATCAGATGCAGATGGACTGGATTGAGTTTCGTAAGCCGGGGCACAAACTCGGCATGCTCGCGGCGTTCGTTGCGACGTTGGGCTACAGCCGGGTCAGCTATGCGGAGTTTGTCACCGACATGCGTATCGAAACGCTGCTGGCTTGCCATGTGCGGGCATTCGAGGCATTTTGCGGCGTCACCAGAGAGATCGTGTACGACAACATGAAGACAGTGATTCTGAAACGCGATGCCTATGGCAAGAAGCAGCACCGATACCATCCCGGGTTCGCCGACTTCGCCAAACACCATGGGTTCGTACCTCGCGTGTGCAAGCCATACCGCGCAAAGACGAAGGGCAAAGTCGAGCGTATGAACGGATATCTGCGCTACAGCTTCTGGGTTCCGCTGGTTTCAATGCTCAAACAGGCAGGACTCACAGCCGACTGCGGCCTGTGCAATGAGCGCGTCAGGCTGTGGTTGCGCGATGTCGCCAACGTCCGTGTGCACGGCACTACCGAACGGGTTCCGGCCGAGGTGTTGCTCGAGGAGCGGCCGCATCTTCTGCCAGTGCCGGCACCATACGTGGGGCGATCGGTTAGAACGGGCGCGACGCCACATCAGCAGCCGAAACCAGCATCGCGGTACGCGAGCTCAGAGTGGAACAAACCGTTGCAGCACCCGCTATCGGTCTACGACGCGTTCAGCCGCGCGCAGGAGGTAAGCGCATGACGCCACAGCTCGAACGACTAACTGGGTTGTGCAAGCAGCTCAACCTGCTGCACTTGCCGACACAGATTGCACATCTCGGGCAGATGGCCGCGAAACGTGAGCTCGGCTATCTCGACTTCCTCGAACAGGCCTTGAAGGATGAAGCGATGGCACGCGCGGAACGAATGCGCCGGATCCCTGATGACTCTTGCCGCGACCCTCGTCGACATCGACGTCAACTTCCACTCCAAGCAGTTGACGGGGCTCGCACCCGAGCTCATCGCACGAGCGAATGACGCTAGCGTGGGGGCTATCCTTGCAACAGGCACCTCTCTCGATTCCAGCCGGTTAGAGCTCGCACTTGCGCACCAACATCCCGGTTACTTGTATTTCGACTGCGGGCGTGCATCCACATTCTGCGGACGGCTGGAATGAAGCAATGCGCGAGGTGCTACACACCTTTCTGGCCGACGCCGCATGTGTCGCGGTTGGAGAGACTGGGCTCGATTACAACCGCAATTTTTCGACGCCTGCAAACCAGCGTCGCGCCTTTGCTGCACAACTTGAACTTGCAGCCGAGACGGGCAAGCCGCTGTTCCTGCATTGCCGGGATGCGTTCGATGACTTCTATATGATGATGAGAGATGCCGTTGCCGCCGGAGCGCAAGGGGTCGTGCATTGCTTCACGGGTAGTCAAGATGAAGCCGAAGCGTTCGCCGGACTGAGGCTCGACATTGGTGTCACAGGCTGGGTGACCGACCTCGCGCGCGGACAGGCTCTACGAGAAGCGGTGAAAACCATTCCATTAAACCGACTGCATCTCGAGACCGATGCGCCGTATCTCAGCCCCAAGAATGCGAAAAAGCGTCGTCCGTACAATGAGCCAGCAAACTTGGTTTGGGTGGCGCGCGCCATCGCGGAGTTGCGCGGCGTCGATGAGACTTCCGTAGCGCAGGCGTGCACCAACAATAGTTCACGCCTCTTCCGGCTTGCGAATCTGGGGCTACACCCGTGACTAACGCGGCTTGATTCGATATGAATGAAGGTCGGTTAGACCAATGTAAGCGTCATTCGAAGGCCATAGCCGCTCGCGAAAGCATCATGAGCAAGGCTTTGATGGAGGGGATGCCGATTACGCATGTCATGGGTGCTGACTACGAGGAGATGCTAAAGCGATGAATCAGGACCGAAATGTTGAACGTGCAGCCTCGCTCGACTGCGCAACCTTGAGCGATGCATTGGATCGCATTGGAATCCACGGGCAATGTGCCTGGATCAAGGCTCGTGCTGACGAGTTCCGGTTGACGGGACGAGCCTTCACGCTTCTCTACGGGCCGGCTTCCAAACCGGCGGGTACCGTAGGCGACTATATCGATGACGTTCCGCCCGGATCGGTGGTCGTCCTCGACAACGGGGGGCGTGAAGATGTCACAGTGTGGGGAGACATCCTGACGGAGATCGCTCATCGCAGGGGGATTGCGGGAACAGTCATAGACGGAATCTGTCGCGACGTCGCACTCTGTCGCAAGCTCGGATACCCGGTGTTTTCTCGCGGGCACTGGATGCGAACTGGCAAGGACCGCGTGCAGGTGGAGGCCACTGGGGTCGTGGTTTCAATCGGATCGGTTCGCGTCGCGCCAGGTGACCTCGTACGTGGCGATGCGGACGGTGTAGTGGTACTACCCAGCGCCCACGAGGATGCCATCCTTGATGCGGCTGAGGAGATTTCGCGTGCCGAAGACGCCATTCGCGCTCTCGCACGAGAGGGTGCTCGGCTAGACGAGGCGCGCCGTCAGTTTGGGTACCACCGCCTTCAATCTTTGAAGGACTCAGCATGAGTGACGAACACGTTCCCTTCGCCGACACGTCAATCGCGGTGCGGAAAGCGGTAGCGCTACCTGCAGACCAGATCAAACGAGCAGCCAGGCTCGGCTCGGCGACACTTCACGAAGCGGGAGGCCGGATCGGGGCGTTGCCGTCGTCGATCAAGCCGACAGCCGCCAGTTTCAGGCTGGCAGGGCCGGCATTTACTGTGCACTGCCCGCCGAACGACAATCTGTGGATTCACCGAGCCATCAAGGCGGCCAGCCCGGGCGATATCCTGGTCGTCTATGCGAGCGGCCACTATGAAGCAGGATATTGGGGCGAGGTCATGTCGACTGCAGGATTGGTCGCACGACTGGGCGGCCTGGTCATAGATGCGGGCGTGAGAGATGGCGCTCTGCTTGAGGAAGTTGGGTTTCCTGTTTTCTCGAGAGGCTTATGCATCCGCGGTACCGGGAAAGATTTCGGTGCGACGGGGTGGCTTAACAAGCCCGTGCTGATGGGTGACATCTTCGTGAATCCTGGCGACCTGATCGTAGGTGACATTGACGGAGTGGTCTCTATCCCCAATGAGAGGATTAGTGAGGTCCTTCTCGCCGCCGAGAAACGTGAGGCGGCCGAGAGGGAGATTCTGAAGAGGCTGCGTGCTGGAGAGTCGACCTTGCAGGTCTTTGGTCTGGACCGTTGAGGAGGAGTGCGAAACGGGGGAGGGGAGCCCCCCGCGGTGACGGCTCTTCGCAAGGGCTTTACGACAACCCGAGCAACGTCTTTGCCTCCAGGTACGACTCCAGACCAAGTACGCCGTACTCGCGGCCGACCCCCGACTGCTTGAATCCGCCGAACGGCGCCAAAGGATCGTGCTGTAGCGTGTTGATCATCACGCGACCGGCCTGCAGCCCTGTCGCCACTGCCTTTGCCCGTGCCGGATCGGACGACATGACATAGGCGTGCAGGCCAAACACCGTGTCGTTGGCCATGTCGATCGCTTCCTCGTCGCTGCCATATGTCAGGATGGACAGAACGGGGCCAAAGATCTCCTCACGTGCGATGGTCATCTCGCTGCGCACGTTGGCAAATACCGTCGGTTTGACGAAATAGCCTTGCTCTAGCCCCACCGGACGCCCCTCGCCACCCGTGATCAGCGTAGCGCCCTCGGCGAGACCGAGCCTGATGTAGTTCTGAACGCGTTCGTACTGGTTTCGATTGGCGAGAGGCCCAATGACGGTCGTGGAGTCGGCCGGGTCTCCCACTTTCATCTGCGCCACCGTCTCTTTCACAGCTGTGATGACTTCTGTCAGGCGCCGCTCAGGCACCAGCAATCGGCTCCCCGAGATGCATGCCTGCCCGTTGTTCATGAACGCCGCATTGAGCGCGAGCGGAACTGCCGTCGTCAGGTCCGCATCGTCAAGGATGATGGACGGGGATTTGCCGCCCAGGGCTAAGTGGACACGCTTCATGGTGTCGGTCGCCGCGCGCTGGATGATCTTGCCCACCCCTGTGGAGCCAGTAAACGAAATCTTGGCCACATCCGGGTGCGTGCTCAATTCGGCGCCCACGACGTCGCCGCGTCCGGTGACGATATTGACGATGCCTGCCGGCAACGCGGCCGCATGAATTGCTTCTGTCACGATCCTGTTTTGTATCGGGCTCAGCTCGCTCGGCTTGATCACGGACGTGCAACCTGCGGCGATGGCCATCGCCAACTTGCTACAGATCGAACCGGCAGTGCTGTTCCACGGAGTGATGAGGGCAGCAACGCCAACCGGTTCCATCACCACGGTCGAGGCACCCATTACGCGGGTGAAGTCATAGGTCTCCAGTGTCACTGCGGCGTCAAGAAATGATTGTGCCGCGAAGTGAGAGATCCAGGTGGCCCGTGAAACTGGCGCGCCATATTCTTCAATCGTCGCATCGCGCAGTGCATCGCTGCGTTCCAGGATGGCAGCGTGCAGCCGCTTCAGCATGGCGACGCGCTCGCTGACAGTGGTTTGCGCAAATGCTGGCAACGCCCTTTTCGCCGCGGCGATGGCGCGACGCGTGTCCTCGGCATCGGCGAGGGTCGCGCGTGCGAGAGGCTTTTCGGTGGTTGGGTTGATGATTTCAACGGTCTCGGTGCCGTGCGGTGTCACGAAGGTGCCGTCGATGTATGTCTGCTGGATGGTTTGCATGATCGCTCCTGTGCTTCCCCGGACTATCCCGAGGCGGTGCGCCCAGCATACGTCGGCCCAATTGTTCTGATAAGCTAGATAAATATTGATACGTTGATTCGATAATCGGGATAATGCAGAAATCTGGCCTGGTCGGCCTGGAGGCCGCACTCGCTGTCGCTCGATGCCAGAGCTTTCGCCGCGCAGCGAATGAACTCGGCATCTCGACCACAGCCGTTAGCAACGCTGTTGCGGGACTGGAAACGCGGCTCGGCGTCCGCCTGTTTCATCGGACCACGCGTAGTGTCTCGCTAACCGAGGCTGGCGAGCACTTCGTGGCCCGGATCGGGCCTGCCTTGTCGGAGATTCATGGCGCCATGGACGAAACGAGCCTCCATCGCCTTTCGCCTATTGGCACGCTCCGCATCAATGCCTCGCTGGGCGCAGTCCGCATGGTGTTTGCACCCATCGTGCTGGTGTACCTGAGCCGCTACCCCGATATGAAGGTAGACATCGTGACCGAGGGGCAAATGGTCGACATCGTGGCCGAGGGGTTCGATGCCGGGATTCGCCTGAGCGAGACGGTGCCACAAGACATGGTCCGCATACCGATTGGCGGTGATCTTCAGATGGCGGTGGTGGGTGCGCCTGAGTACTTCGCACGCTTCCCGATCCCGGCGTCACCGGCCGACCTTGCCGGGCACCCCTGTGTACGGGCCAGGTTTCCCAGTGGTGCACCGTCGCGCTGGGAGTTCTCCCGTCATGGCGAACCCATCAATATTGAAGTAAGCGGGCCACTCACGCTCGACGACCCAGGCCTCATGCGTGAAGCCGCCTTGGCCGGTACGGGCCTGGCCTATCTGGCCGATTGGTATGTGCGTGACGACCTGGCAACAGGACGGCTTGTGCGCGTGCTGCAGGACTGGACGCCCAGCTATCGTGGTCTGGCGCTTTACTATCCCCCTGGGCGGCAGCTACCAGCGGGACTTCGCGCTTTCGTTGATCTCATTCATGAACTTGGGCAACGATAGTGCTCCTGGCATTGTTCGCGTTCTCCCGCCATCCGGCATGAGATGAACTACGGCGATGCCCGGTCGATCAGAATCGCTGACGGTATCGAAGACGGTATTCCCGCAGACGCCGTATTCGGATGCCGACTGTTCGTGATGTTTTAACGAAAGCGCACATTGCATTCTCCAGCGCAGTCTGTTCAAAACCGGCAACTGCCGATTGGATTTTTCGGTATCTCGGGCGGTATCGCCGTCCCCTGACCGCGCGGAAAGCCCGTCCGCACAAGGATTCCAGTCACCGATTGACAATCGAGTGGGAGTGAGGGATGAGAAAAGTCTCTTTAAAATCAATTGGTTGCGTCGGCTGGTAAATAATCTGTTCTCGGTGATAAATTGCCGGAGTCGATTTCTAACCTATTGAAATATACGGGGATTTTTCCATGTCAATCAGATCCCGTGCCGAGTGGTAGCGGGCCCAATTTGGCGGTATTTCTAACGGTATACGGGGGGCCTTGCGCAGAGACCTTCCTGATACCGTCATCGGCGTTGACGGTATACGCGACCGATCTGGAATCGTACGGCAGGGGCGTGATTGGCGGGACGCCGACGTGTCAGTAGCTCGATTGACGGGGGCCGGTTTCTGACCACGGCTCCCGATTGTCGTTGGATTAGAAATTGTGATGACATCGTTTATGGAGAGTTGATTTGCTCGCTCCTGGATCTTCGCGAGCCGGACTCCATGTCAGATCGAACCTACGTCAGTAGACATCGGGCAGATAGCGGCCCAGATTGTGTCAAAATGCCCTTTTGGAGCGCTGAAATTTGCCATCCGATAGCGATGGGATGAGCAAGATGAAGCGGTTCGTTCAAGGCGACAATCGTACGCAAAGCTTTCTCCTGCCTGAAGCGCTCGATGACTACGTGACGGACACAAACCCCGTGCGCGTAGTTGATGTCTTTGTCGATGAGCTTGATCTTCATAAGCTTGGGTTTGAAGGCGTCGAACCAGCGTTGACTGGTCGGCTGTCGTATCACCCCGAGGTGATGCTCAAGATCTATATCTACGGTTACCTGAACCGTATTCAGTCGAGCCGCCGCCTTGAACGCGAGGCCCAGCGCAACGTTGAACTGATGTGGCTTACGGGCCGCCTGGCACCAGACTTCAAGACCATTGCGCGCTTCCGTAAAGACAACGGCAAAGCGATCCGTAGCGTCTGCCGTCAGTTCGTCGTGCTGTGCCAGCGTCTGGACCTCTTCGCCGAAGCGATCGTTGCGATTGACGGCAGCAAGTTCAAGGGGGTGAACCACCGCGACCGTAACTTCACGAGCGCGAAGCTTGAACGACGCATGCGCGACATCGAGTCAAGTATCGCTCGCTATCTCGAGGCGATGGACACAGCGGATCGTCAGGAGCCCGCAATTGCGAAGGTCAGGACGGGAGCGATTGCAAGACAAGATTGCGGCCTTGAAGGAGCAGATGCGAGGCCTCAAGGAGATCGAGGTTCAACTCAACGCTGCACCCGACAAACAGGTATCGCTCACGGATCCAGATGCCCGTTCGATGAAGACACGAGGAACCGGGGTTGTCGGGTACAACGTCCAGACTGCGGTTGACACGAAGCACCACCTGATCGTCGCGCACGTCGTTACCAATGATGGCATCGATCGTGATCAGTTGACCTCAATGGCGAAGCTTGCCCGTACAGAGATGGCCGTGGACAAGCTCACTGCAGTTGCGGATCGGGGTTACTACAAGAGCGAAGAGATACTGGCATGCCATGAGGCCGGAATAAGCGTGTTCGTTGCGAAGCCGGTGACATCGAGCGCAACGGCTAATGGCCGCTTCGGCAAGGATGACTTCATTTACAACGCACAGACGAACGAATATCGGTGCCCGGCGGGCCAGCGGCTAATCTGGCGATTCTCAACTGTTGAGCGCGGTCTGAAGATCAGTAAGTACTGGAGTTCGAGTTGCCAGCAATGTTCGCTAAAAGGGGACTGCACTCCAGGCCCTCAACGTCGCGTGGCACGCTGGGAACACGAAGCTATTCTTGACGGGATGCAGGCGCGACTTGATCATGCCCCTGAGATGATGCGCATCCGGCGACAGACTGTCGAGCATCCGTTCGGGACGATCAAGGCATGGATGGGCGCCACTCATTTCCTGACACGGACCATCGGGCGCGTGAGCACGGAAATGAGCTTGCATGTGCTGGCGTACAACATGAAGCGAGTGATCAAGCTACTCGGTTCAGAAGCGTTGATGACAGCGATGCGGGCGTGAAGCCCGTTGCGAGGTTCTGCGCCTTCGCAATACTTCAGCTGTGATTTGAGGCTCGGATTGCCGCAATCGAAAAGTCGCGACCTGCGGCAAGACAGGTTTCGCCAATTCCCGGTGACTCAGCGTTTTGACACGCTCTGGGCCGAGGCCGTGTAAAAACGCAGATAGTCGCCTAGACTAAATCAACCTGTTGCGCACGAGGCGAAGATGGGACGATTTGTCGAAGGTGCAGACCGCAATCAAACCGTACTGCTGCCTGAGTGCCTGGATGACTTCATCGCTGAGGACAACCCGATCAGGATCGTCGATGCCTTCGTAGAAGAACTTGATCTGGCGTCCTTGGGGTTTGAAGGAGCCACGCCAGCGAGCACAGGGCGTCCGTCCTATCACCCAGCAGTCCTGCTGAAGGTCTATATCTACGGCTATCTCAACCGTGTGCAGTCGAGCCGCCGCCTTGAGCGTGAGTGCCAGCGCAACGTCGAACTGATGTGGTTGACTGGCCGTCTGGCTCCAGACTTCAAGACCATAGCTGAATTCAGGCGGGGCAACGGAGAAGGCATCCGCAATGTATGCCGACGCTTCGTGACCATATGCCGCGACCTAAAGCTCTTCGCGCAGGCAGTCGTCGCCATTGACGGTAGCAAGTTCAAGGCGGTGAACAGCCGCGACCAGAACTTCACACCCAACAAGATTGCGCGGCGACAGGAACAGATCGAACAAAGCATCCAGCGCTACCTGCAGGCGTTGGATACGGCGGACCGTACGCAGCCAGTCGAAGTAGAGGCGAAGACCGAGCGTCTGCGGGAGAAGATCGACCGGTTGCGCGAGCAGATGCGCGATCTGGATCACGCGGCAAAGCTTCTGAACGATTTGCCGGAGAAGCAGATATCACTAACTGATCCCGACTCGCGTTCAATGCTCTCGCAGGCCAAGGGCACAGGTGTAGTTGGTTACAACGTTCAGATAGCCGTCGATTCCCGCCATCACCTCATCGTCGCTCACGAGGTGACGAACGCTGGCAACGATCGAAGCCTGTTAAGTCCAATGGCGAAAGCCGCACGTGATGCCATGGGCCGCAAGACGCTGAAAGTACTTGCTGACCGGGGATACTTCAGTGCGCCAGAAATTAAAGCCTGTGACGACGCGGGCATTGCTGCGCTCGTACCCAAATCGCAGACGTCCAGCGCCAAAGCCGATGGGCGGTTCGATCGGGCCGACTTCGTTTATATCGCCGTCGATGATCAGTATCAGTGTCCGGCGGGACAGCGCGCGATATATCGATACAGCTCAGTTGAGCGTGCCAATGCGATGACGTTACGAACCTACTGGAGCAGCGCCTGTCCACGTTGCCCAATCAAGAGCCAATGCACTCCGGCCGACTATCGGCGCATACGTCGTTGGGAGCACGAAGAAGTGCTTGAAGCGATGCAACTGAGGCTCGATCGAAAGGCCGACGCAATGACGATTCGACGTCGCACCGTCGAGCATGTCTTCGGAACACTAAAACACTGGATGGGATCAACCCACTTCCAGACTCGAAGGCTTGGTCGCGTCGCAACCGAGATGAGCCTGCATGTGCTGGCATACAACATCAAACGCTTCATAGCGATTCTGGGGTTCAGCAAAGCATTGCAGGCGATGAAAATCGTGAGTTTGTAATGCTATTTGCCTGCTTCACTTCCTGACTGCGCGAAGCCAGAATCAATCTGGATCTGCGTCCCGCGACTGCAGGTCCGCAAAGACTTGACGCCTTGGTCGAACGTCGCGTTTTTACACGGCCTCGGCCAGGAAGAGTCACTCGTCGCGACCACCGTTTGGACATTCGTGCGACTGCTTCGCTCCGCTAACGGCCCTTCGACCACCGATAATTTACGTCGCGTGATCGGCCTGAGCGGCCGGTCGTCGCGACGCGGCATTGACCACGAACGTCCGTTGCCGGGTAGTTTCCGCGTCAGCCACTAGCCGGCCAAAAACCACCAAGCAAGGCTTGCGGTCTTTAGATTTCGGATGTCTGCACCACACCTTGAAAGCTGACATTGGAGCGAGTCGCATGACGCCGTCGATCTTGAGCGCCCATAGCGAACATTCGCTTTTACTGACCACGATAATTCACGCCTTCCGGGCAGCTCGCTTTTATCGACACGACCGAAGGTTCGTCTAGGACAATGCCCTTGCCGCGCATGTAGATCAGTGTGTTTGAGGTGCCGAGATCAATCGCCAGATCGTTGGACAAGTACCTGCTAAGAAAACCGGACATTCAAAATCCTGTTTCGCAAGACGCCAGACGGTTGGTCCACCACTTGCGACCAAGCTACGGTCGAGAGAGGGCAGAATAACAGTTTTGGGAGCCTTGGGACGCCCCGTCGTATACGCAAGGCTCTGTGGATCAGGGGCCGATGCCGCGAGCGTCCTGGGTGGCGCCTTTTGCTGCCCTGTGCACGTTCACGGAAATCACTCGATGTCGGCGTCCCGATTCGTGAGGGATGTGGGCGAACTGAAGTGCTCCGCCCGCATCGCCTCGGACCGGCGAGGTCACATCAATCCTTCCCCCCGCCGTTGATCCCGCTTCCACTTCGCCATACCTGCTTGCCCCGCTCGGAGAGCTCGCCGCAACTATGCTCCGCGTCTGCCTCCGTGCCTTCTATCGCCATCTCGCCGCCAGCCTGTTCCTGCGCCTTCTGTTTCTGATTGTGTCGCACTGCCACGGCTTCATCGTGCGACCTGCCTGCGTAGTTCAGGGTCATTTTGTCGACTCCTCCAGGAAAAACAGTCTTCGCAGCGTGGCAATCTGCCCAGCGCGTGTCATTTACGGGGCTACGATCCGATTTGCTTGCGTAGCCTGTCCAATACGTGGTGTTCATCGAGCCAATGGATCTCCCGCTTGCGCTGGAGGCTGTGCCTATACCGCTGCAGCGACGCACCAAACATCAGCGTCATCCCGATCAGGATGCCCCACATTGCGTACGTCATATCAGCCTTTTCAATCTGTTCTCCCTTTACATCAGGCGACAGACTGCGAGATAGAGAAATGTCACTCGCGCGCCCCAGCGCTTCCAAAAATCACGTTGAGTCGCTCAGTGCTTATGGCGCAGCCAGTCGCGAACCGGATGCGTGTCTAGCCAACGGGTAACCGGCTCGTCCTTGTGTTCTCGCCTGTACCGTGCCGCTGCGAATATCGCGACGCATAGCAACACCACGACCGCGACTACTAAACTGATCATTGACTGGCTCATGGCAGCCTCCTCTGAGGTCAGAACCATGTCTATATTTTAGGTAACCAGAGAAATAGCAGCGAACATTCTCATTCGCCGAACCTTGTTTCGCACGCTCCTTTTGCCGCAGTTGGAGGCCGTAGGCCAGAAGCGACAAACAATTGAGGATTCCGAATGAAAATTATCAGGTATCCATGAAATAGAAAACTTGCGCTTCGCTGCGTCCCAACTCCGCAATCTCAAGGCAGATCAGCCTTGTGCTTCGCGCTCGGCGGCCGTCCCGATTGTATAGCGGCACCTGCTACTCCTGGCCACTTCCTTGTACTCTTCGCCCATTTCTTCGGCGTTATGTACTGAATCCCCTCAACGTCTCCCGCCTTGTTTTCCGGTCCGACGGGCATACCGTCATCTGTCGCGGTCGCCGCTGATTCTCTCTGTTTCTTGCGTTCTGCTAGATCCTCTGCCTTCACCTGGTCATCAGTCATGCTGTTCTCCGGCTATGAGACAGATCGGTCTACCAATCGGCGATAGCCGCCGCCTCTATAGTTGAGACGAGGCGGCACATCGCAAGTTCGGATTTAAGTTGTAACGCCCGTCGCGACGCGACGGGTTTCATGGTTACAGAACCTGCCAGGAAGCTTGGGAGCAGGAAGGTTCCACCCAGATCGATTCTCCGGTTCATACACGGCAGACAATGTAATGAACGCGAAGTGTGCCGGGCCCTCATTGCGAGATTCACCGTACCGGGAGTCCTGCTCTATTCCTCGGGGCTAAGGATTACATCGATAGCGGCCTGGCCGGCGATCTCCGCAACGAAATAGGCCCAGCGGCGGGAAAACGGGCCGCCCCGGATCTTGATGCGCTCGCCGAGCGCCGCCACGCCGGGAAGGGTGATGGGTCCTCCGATACGAAACCAGACATCGAACATGTCCTTCGATGTAGACAGCAAATCAATGTGTATTTCGAATCCGCGATATTCGACTGTTCGTTGCTTGAAGACCTCCGGTTCCGGCACCGCCGCAAGACGGTCCAATCAATGGTCGGCCTGTTTCTCTTCTGCGGTCGCCTCTAGGCGTGCGTTGCCCGCATCGTTTTGCGGTGGCCGCTGTCGCGAAATTCTCTTCGGAATAGTCAATTTCATGAGTTCGCGAGGGGTAAAGTCCAGGACGGTAACCATCCAAACATCGCTGGCGGCCTGTCCGGCAGTTTGAGCCGCCGCCTGCAGTTTTCCGGTGCGCTCGGGTCCCGTAATGACCTCCCGGCGGAGATGCGTTTGGAGAATCTGGCAGGCAAGAGTATTCGCTCCTTTTCAGCGGCGCCATGATGCCCGCGATTCTCAGGGTCTGCGAGACGACTGCGCTTCCAAAGGGGCGAATCATAAGCAGTGCCTGAGTGCGTGATAGCTGCAACTGAGGTTGGAAAGTTGAGCGCCATGCTCTCATTCAGGGCCGATCCAGTCGCTGCCGGGAACAACCAGCTTACAGCTTTTGTGTGCGTGCTCAATGTCAAGCTGCCCGGGCTGTTTTGACATAGCTCCTGCCATCCTTTATGACCGATCGCAATTTACATTGGTTTCGCGCGCGACCGTGAGGGGTCGAGGCCGCCTGCAGGTGCCACGAAGGATGCACAGCCATGTTCAGAGTACGTCCCTTCTGCGTAACGCGGTTATGCTCAACCATGTCATCGCGTGACGTTGTCGCGCGCGGGTATCGTTTGCCTGACGCCACTAGCCAGGCCGCAATCAGCGGCAATTGTTCAAAGCGCCCCGGGCGTCAATCTGTGCTGACGGTAACGTCCGCTTGCTGGACGAATTGATGCGAATGGACGGATCAGTCGATGCGTAGCCCGATAGTTGAGGCCCTTTGACCACAACAGGGCTACACTCAGATTGAGACAAGTCCAGGAGCAATATCATGGCCGACGCGACTCCCGAAAGCACCTTTCGCGGTCTTCCCTTGACTCCGGATCAAGACGCAGAGGTCAGGCACTACATAAAGAGGAAAAAGCAGCAGGGCGCGCTGTGGGACACCCCGGAATTGGAGGCCATGCTTCGGGACATGCTGGAACCCCCTGGCAACGACGACGGCGGACTCGGCACCACCGTCGACGAAACGATGGCGGCCACAGAACGCGCGACAGCTTCCATCGACGAGACCATGGAACCCATTGAGGCCTGCGAAGAGCGGAATGCTGCGATGGAAACCGAGGGTATGAGGGGACCCAGGCGTTGAATCCCGGATGGCGCATGCGACTGGTGTCGAGAATCACCCAGCGCGTTCGGATCGTGGCACGAGCCTAATAGTGCCGCCACCTCACACCCTGAAGGCGAGTCGGTGGCCTATGAACCTTGATCGCGCGGTCTTTTCGTGAACAGATCGATTGGCGCGAGGGGGGAATCGGCGGCTGCGCGTTGGCGTAGTATTCGGATTGCTAATCGACGATCCTGCCGCGGAAGCGCAAAGAGGTGTGCGCACGCCGCACTCGGGATGCTCGCGCGGACGTTGTAGCCCTGGCGCCATCTCGATGAGCTACGCCATCTACGACAGGAGGAGATCGTGAAACGCGATATGAATCTGGCACTCGCAATATTGAAGACCCTCGAGGAAAACAAGTCCCCGCACCTCAGCGAATTTGACATTGAAGCCGCGCTCAAGAACGCGTTCGACCTTTCAAACCGAGGCGTGGGGTATCAGTTGAACCTGCTGGCGGACGCAAATCTCGTGCGCTCAATGGGTAGCGACTGGCGGCTAACCTGGGATGGCCACGAGTTTTTGAAGTCGGCGGCCCCGAATACCTTCGAAGACACTTAAAGCGCGACTAGAACGCTGGAAACGCCTCTCGGTATTCGTGGAAACAACCGGCTGCCGGGCGCCGCACTGGGGGCGCCGGAGGAAATGACAGTTGGCCGTAGCACGAGTAATACTACACTGCTGGGCGTCGCTGGCAGTATCTGGCCAGCATGACGTGCGGGATTCGCGTTGGAGGAATGCCATGCCGACTTACCAGTACAGGTGCGAGAAGTGCGGCGAAATGTTCGAACATGCCGAACATCTTGCTGAACATGAAACCGCTCATCCGAATTGTCCGAAGTGCGGAAGCGAGAAGGTCCAACACATACCTACGCCATTTGTCGCGAAAACGTCCAGAAAGAGCTGAAATCTGTCTGCCGGAGTAAAGGCAAAATCCGGCCATAGGGCCGATCGGGAAAGACCCATGGCCGTCCGCTCCCACACCAGAAGTGTGAGTTCGTTGATGCAGGAAGCTGCCGTTGGATTGCGCTGTGCCGCCATCGTCAGCAATCCGGTACATTGCTGACGCCCGGTCCGTCCTTATAGGCAGCTCTGGCCGAACTTCGGTCTGCCAGTGCGCTTCGCCGAGTGACCGGCGTACCTTGATAGCTGACTTGGGTTTCGCGCCGCATCGAGTTGACGATGAGTCAGGAGCTGTGCCGGATCGATACCCGTTGGCCGTCGTTGCTCATATCCGATGCTCAACTAAAGTTCATTGCCCGATACCGTACAGACATCTGCCTGTCGCGCGAGGGAGAGTCGTACTCAGAAGGATAGATGCCGGCCAACCCCGAGTGTCGCCACAATGAGTTTCGACTACCAAACGATATCGCGATGAACATCAATCCTCTCGCTGGCAAACCGGCCCCTCGTGAAATACTGGTCAACGTCCCCCGGCTGATCACGTCGTATTACACCGAAAGGCCTGACCCCGCGATCCCGGCGCAGCGGGCAGCGTTCGGCACCTCCGGGCATCGCGGCTCGGCTTTCGCGCGCAGCTTCAATGAGTGGCATGTGCTCGCCATCACGCAGGCGATCTGTCGTTATCGGAGGCAGGCAGGTATCGACGGTCCGCTGTTTATCGGCGTCGACACGCATGCGCTGTCTGAACCTGCTTACGCGAGCGCGCTCGAGGTGCTGGCCGCCAACGGCGTTGAGGTCATGATTGCGCAAAACGGCGAATACACGCCCACGCCGGCGGTGTCGCACGCAATCGTCACGTACAATCGCGGCCGGACTGCGGGACTGGCGGACGGTATCGTGGTGACGCCGTCGCATAATCCACCGGAAAGCGGCGGTTTCAACTACAACCCACCGAGTGGCGGCCCCGCCGACGATATCGTGACAGGCTGGATCGAAGCGGCAGCGAACGGATTGCTCGAAAGCAAGCTTGATGGCGTGCTGCGTATGTGTTTGTCGAAGGCGCTGCGCGTCACGACGACGCACCGGCATGACTTCCTCAATGCCTACGTTGGCGATCTTGTCAGCGTCATCGATATGGATGTGGTGCGAGGCGCACCGATCCGCCTGGGCGTCGACCCGCTTGGTGGCGCCGGTGTGCACTACTGGGGGCCGATTGCGGAGCGTTATGGGTTGAATCTGAGCGTGGTCAACGATGACGTCGATCCTACCTTCCGCTTCATGAACGTCGACTGGGATGGGCGGATTCGCATGGATCCATCATCGCCGTATGCGATGCAAACGCTGATCGACCAGAAAGATCGCTTCGATGTGGCCTTCGCGTGCGACACCGATCACGATCGCCATGGCATCGTCACGCGGCATGCCGGGCTTCTGCCACCGAATCACTATCTCACCGTCCTTTTCGATTATCTGTATTCTCATCGCCCTCAGTGGCGCATTCATGCGGCAGTGGGAAAAACCATTGTCAGCAGCCAGATGATCGATCGCGTGGCTGAGAAGCTTGGTCGTACGCTTTACGAAGTGCCGGTCGGCTTCAAGTGGTTTGTCGCCGGCTTGCTCGACGGTTCGCTGGGCTTTGGGGGGGAGAGAGTGCTGGCGCCAGTTGTCTGCGGCTCGACGGCACGGTGTGGACGACCGACAAGGATGGCATCGTAGCGGCGTTGCTGTCGGCCGAAATGACGACGCGCATCGGCCGCGATCCGGCTGAAATCTACCGGGATCTGACCAGGAGGATGGGCGAGCCGGTTGAACGTCGCATGCAGGTCGTAGCAACGGCGCAGCAGCGCGCGCTGCTGAGTCGGCTCTCGCCAGCGCAGTTTCCCCACACCGAACTGGCTGGAGAGCCGATCGAGCAGGTGTTCGACCGTGCCCCCGGCAACCACGCCGCCATTGGCGGCATCAAGGTGATTACGAGGAACGGTTGGTTTGCGGCACGTCCGTCAGGAACTGAAGATATCTACAACATCTACGCGGAGAGCTTCCTCGGTGAAGATCACCTGACGCGCATCGTTGAAGAAGCCCAGGCGAGGTGGATGGTCCGCTTGACGAATATGCGCTCGCCCATTAGAGCGTTCAGCCGTACACATCGGTCGCCGGTAACCAAGCTGCGCCTGATCTCGCGCCGCGCAAGCCAGATGCCGGGCAACATCGGGAGCCAGAAGCTCAGCCCGCGCAGCAGGAGTGTGCCGGCCGGTGCCGCTTCGACCGATACGCCGAGCAGGCTCAGCATCCCAACCGATGCGGCTTCAAATGTCCCCAGCCCAACGGGGATACCGCCCAAAACATCAGCGAGCGTAGTCGGGACGCTTTGCCGAGTAGGCCAGGCGCGATCCTGATAATCCCTGTCTCCGTAGACGGTACCGGCCTTCCGGCCGACGACGGGACACTGTCCGCAAGATTGAGGAGCGTGCGCGGAGTTTGACTTTGGGAAGGGGCATGTGGTGACTGGCGTCGCAGCCGGTGGTGAGAACGCTCCTTGCTCATCCCATGCGGGTGCCGGATGCGGCAGGTGTCGCCAGGCTTCACGACTATTTGTGACGGACCCGGCGATGCAACGCGGCACGCCTAGTAGTGGTCGTGAGCCTCGTGATAGTCGCCACCTCCGTGGTGGTCGTCGCCGCCGACCGGGACGAGGATGCACGCACTCAGGCCCACAATCAGCGACAGCACGATCAGCATCCATACACGTGTTTGGTTCTTCATCTCCATTCCCCCCTGTTGCAATTTTTTCTTGAACATCCCCAACACCGATAGCTGGCGCCGTTTACTTGGAGTCCTCGGCGGAGTTGTGGATGGCCTGGCCGCCTTTCGATATGTCCGTGCCCGCGCCCGCAACAGTGTTGCAGCCCGCGAGAAGAGCGGTACCGGCGATCATATACAGAACGATGAGTCGCATCATGATGTCCTCCTGCGAAAGGTTCTTGTTGCCGGCAGCGGTTGCGGGCCGGATACTTTTCTGTTGAAACTAGAGCGGCAGGAACAAGCTGATTCCCGGTGCCGCTTGCGGTGCATAGACAAGAGGCGGTGCTTCGTAGCCTTGGTAGCCATAGCCCGAATCGCCATAAGCGTGGCCATCGCGGTGATGATCGTCATGCCGGTATGTCTGGCGTGGAGCGCCGTGGCCCTGGGCATGCTGCTGGCCGCCATGATGATCCTCTTGCGCTTGCAGTGGCGCTGCCGCGACGAGGCAGGCGATCGCTACCGTGAGGCCTAGTGCGCTCAAAAGTCGTGATCTCGTCGCGCTCTTGTCAGACGTGCGCGTGAACGAAGTTTTCATGATGTATTCCTCGGTTCGGACCGACGCCCGCGCGGAAGTGCGCGGCGCAGGTTCGGGTCATCCCTTCTTGACCGCATGGTGGGTGTCGTTGCGGAAAATCAGATCGGCGTTGTGCTTCTGCGTATCCGACATGCTGTTGTAAAGCGCCTCGAATGCCGACGTGAGTTTCTTGATGCCATCCGCGTGAGCATCGACAGCCTGACCATAGGATCGGAGATCGTCAACCGCGCTCATGTTGTTGGCGTTAGCCGTACGGGCCTGCCTGAGTGAATCCATCGTGCTGGCGTTGTCGCGCATGACCTGCGCAACGGGTTGCCAGAGGGATTCCTGGTCAGCAGTGATCTGAAGCCTCGCATGAAGGCTGTTGATGCGCGTATCGACCGGAGTATGGGTCGCCACGGTCATGGCATGCGCGATGGGCTGAGTCTGCGCTGGCGTGGCGGCGCTTGTCGAAGCGGCGAGCGTCGCCATAGCAAGAAGCAGTGCGGCTGCGAGCACAGGCACAGGCCCGCGTTGGAAAGGGGTGATCGTGCGTTTCATGGTTTCTCTCCCAGGCAATTCGGTCATGGATCGAATTGCCTGCAAGGTACCAATGCTGCGAGCGTATTGCGAGCGAATTCGATGGGACAAGTTAGTAATGCCACCATTCCGGCGCGACGTCTGTCCGATGGCGGACGTTTGCCTGCAAGGTAGTGGGGTGCGCCTCTAGCGCCGATATTGCCTGTTGCACCGGTGTATCCCGTATCGCCAGTCGCCCCTGTGTTGCCAGTCGTGCCGAACTGAGCGGGATTGATGCCCTTGAGAAGTTTTCATTGCGGCTTCGCCAGTACGCCTGAGCGACGGCGAGACTACGTCAACTCCTCAATGAAAGCGGTGTTTGCAGCATGGCAACCGGCCGAGCCCGGTCTGCGCAATCCCGCGATATCAAGGCAGATCGGCCTTCCGTTTGACGGTCGCTGGCCTTCCCGAGTGCATAGAAGTGTCTCCGAAACCTAGCCACTTTTTTGAGTGTTTCACCCACTGCTTCAGCGTTCTGTACTGGATCGCCCCAACGCCTCTCGTGTTACTTTCCGGCGCGACCGGCATACCGTCATCGGTCGCGGTCTCTGCTGCTTCTCTCTGTTTCCTGCTTTCTGCTAGTTCTTCCGCACTCACCTGGTCATCAATCATGCTGCTCTCCCGCTGTGGGACAAATCGGTTCGCCAATCGGCGAACGCAATGCCGGTTTTCGTTCAGATGTTAAGTAGTATCCGCGTGGTTGTCTGCACGGTACCGTACCGACCTTCCCCGCGGACCTCGCCATGCTCCCAAGAAGTGAAAGCCGACATCGGTGCAGCACAGCAGAAGACCCCATGACCCCCACCGCAGCGACGGCTCTCACGAACGGCCCGGCTAGTCCGCCGATGGCGCCACCGGCTGGCGGCCTGAGCAGCGCTGAAGCACGTGTGCGGATAGGGGCGGCTGGCCCGAACGCCATGCCGGACTACTCGTCTTTAACGCCGCGCTCGGGCTGCTGCAGGAAAGCCGCGCGCAGGCGACGCTCGCAGCACTGAAATCGCGCCTGCCGCTAAGCGCGTCGGTGGAGCGCGTCCGAGTCTCTGGCTGGTGCTGTCGTCGGTGACCGATGTCCTGATTGCTTCGATACTGGCCATCGGTGGGATAGCGATGACGCCGCTGCCTGCCGTGACGGTTGCGGTTGCGGTTGCGTTCGCGTCTGCGGTGGCGTTTGCGGTCGTGCTGGCCGCGGCGAAGATTCCGATATTCGCTCATCTGCGGATTACATGGAGCCTGACGTTACCGGCGTCTCGCTTTGTCCGCACTTGTACGGCACCGTACCGACCTCCACCGGGGTTAAGCGCACCGTGGATACAGGCGCCTTGCGTCCCTTATCCAAAGGCGCTCGAGACAGCCTCGCGCAGTATGATTTCCTTCGATCGCTCGCCCGGGCCGCCCCTCCAGCAAGGTGTGGCCATCATGCCCACAATCCGAAAACACTATTTCTTTCCGCCGCGTTCGTGGCGCAGACACGCGTTGCCATGCCATGGAGCGGCAAGAGGGATCACTTTGGGTCATTTCGTTCCAAGGGCGCAATCGGCCGTCTCTACGCGTGCAGAGTCGCATCTCGTGCGCGAACTGAATTGCGACGGGATCGTCACGGCCTCATGCCTGAACCCGCACGGGAGCAAAAAATGCTAGTCACAGATGTCAATGATTCGATACTTCGGGAACCGAAGATATTCCTTCCGTCTGCGGCGATGTCGGCGCAGGCGGCGATTTCCGGAATGGATGCGTACCGTGCGCTTGTCGCCGAAGCGGAACGCGATTACGAGGGCTTCTGGCGGCGTCTTGCCAACGAAACGCTGACATGGAAGAAGCCGTTCACCAAGGTGCTGGACGAGTCGAAGGCGCCTTTCTACACCTGGTTCGAGGACGGCGAACTGAACGCGTCGTATAACTGCCTGGACCGTCATATCGAGGCGGGCAATGGCGAGCGCGTCGCGGTGATTTTCGAAGCCGACGACGGTACCGTCACCCATATCACCTACCAGGATCTGCTGCAACGCGTATGCCGCTTCGCCAATGCGCTGAAGACGCGCGGCGTGAAGAAGGGCGACCGCGTGGTGATCTATATGCCGATGTCGGTCGAAGGCGTCGTCGCGATGCAGGCATGTGCGCGGATTGGCGCCACGCATTCGGTCGTGTTCGGCGGCTTCTCGTCGAAGTCGCTCAATGAAAGGCTCGTCAACGTGGGCGCGATAGCGCTCGTCACCTGCGACGAACAGATGCGCGGCGGCAAGGCGTTGCCGCTGAAGAGTATTGCCGACGAAGCGCTCGCGATGGGCGGCTGCGAGGCTGTCACGAGCATGATCGTCTACCAGCGCACCGGCGGCAAGGTGGCGTGGCACGATGGCCGCGACCTCTGGATGCATCAACTCATGCACGCCGAGTCCGATCAATGCGCACCCGAATGGGTCGGCGCCGAGCATCCACTCTTTATCCTCTACACGTCGGGGTCGACCGGTACGCCCAAGGGTGTGCAGCACAGCACTGGCGGCTTCCTGCTGTGGGCCGCGCAGACCTTGAAGTGGACCTTCGACTGGAAGCCCACGGACGTGTTCTGGTGTACCGCCGACATCGGCTGGATCACGGGACACAGCTATATCGCGTATGGCCCGACAGCACTGGGTGCCACCCAGGTCATGTTCGAAGGCGTGCCGACTTATCCGAACGCGGGCCGGTTCTGGGAGATGATCGCGCGCCACAAGGTGACGTTGTTCTACACTGCGCCGACTGCGATCCGCTCGCTGATCAAGCTGGCGGAGACCGACATCAAGCTACATCCGGACAGCTTCGACCTGTCGACGCTGCGCATTCTGGGCACGGTCGGCGAACCGATCAATCCGGTCGCATGGATGTGGTACTACGAGCACGTTGGCGGTGGTCGCTGTCCCGTCGTCGATACCTGGTGGCAGACCGAAACCGGCGGCCACATGATTGCGCCGATGCCGGGCGCGACGCCACTGGTGCCGGGTTCCTGCACCTTGCCGCTGCCCGGGATCATGGCAGCGGTAGTCGACGAGACCGGTCAGGATGAGCCGGACGGCAAAGGCGGGCTCCTCGTGATCAAGCGCCCCTGGCCGTCGATGCTGCGCACGGTGTGGGGCGATCCAGCCCGCTTCGAGAAGGGCTATTTCCCGGAAGAACTGGGGGGCAAGCTGTATCTCGCCGGTGACGGCGCGGTGCGCGACAAGGAAACTGGCTATTTCATCATTACGGGACGCATAGACGACGTGCTCAACGTGTCGGGGCACCGCCTCGGCACGATGGAGATCGAGTCAGCACTGGTGGCTAATCCGCTCGTTGCGGAGGCGGCAGTGGTCGGATGCCCGGACGAAACAACGGGCGAAATCGTCGTTGCCTTTGTGGTCCTGAAGGGCGCACGTCCGGAAGGCAAAGAAGCCGAGAAGGTTGCTAACGAACTGCGGGCATGGGTCGGGAAGGAAATTGGGCCGATCGCGAAGCCGAAAGTGATCCGCTTCGGCGAGAACCTGCCGAAAACGCGTTCGGGAAAGATCATGCGGCGTTTGCTGCGCTCGCTTGCGGCCGGAGAAGAGATTACCCAGGACGTGTCGACGCTCGAAAATCCGGCCATTCTCGACCAGCTTGGTTGATTGACACCGGCCACCGGAACCGGCATTGCGCGTACGGCGCCGGGTGTCCAGAAAGGCGTATAGCAGCAGTCTCCGCCAGCCGCTCGCCTAGACCGCGTTGGCGGGACATCAGGAGCAGGTCATGCGTGATGCAACAGTTTTACCGAAGTTTTCGAATCCTGCCCCGCTGGGTCTCGCGGGTTTTGCGTTGACGACGTGGCTGCTTAGCATGATCAACGCCGGCTGGTTTTCGGGCGAATCGATGGGTCTCGTGCTCGCCTGTGCGCTCGCTTATGGTGGGACTGCGCAGGCCATTGCCGGGATGATGGAATTGCCACGCGGCAACACCTTCGGTGCGACAGCCTTTCTCAGTTATGGCGCGTTCTGGTGGTCGTTTGCACTGTTCGTGCTCTTTTTACACGACAAGGTGCCGCCCGCGTTCGTCGGCTGGTATCTGTTCCTCTGGGGTGTCTTCACGTTCTATATGTGGCTGGCCACCTTTCGCTCGCCTCGTGCGCTGCAGTTCATTTTTCTGGCGCTATGGATCACCTTCGGCTTGCTGGCTGGAGGAGAGTGGACGGGTTCAGGGCTGGTGCGCATGGCGGGCGGCTATATGGGGCTCGTCACTGCGGCGCTCGCGTTCTATCTGTCCGCAGCTGATGTGATCAACGAAGTGCATGGGCGGGTCATTCTGCGGGTCGGCGATCCAAGGATAATCAGCCGGCATGCTGTCGCGCTCTAATCGTCCCAAGGGCCGCCGGCAGCAGATTATTTCGACACAGGACGGCATGAGCGTTGCCACGCCGGACGGGGCTGTCATGCGTGAATTTGTGCACGACCGAACCTTCAGCGCGCCACAGGAGACCGTGCTGGATGGCCCGCGAGCGGGTATGTCGCGGGTCTAGCTGACGAGGTCGAACACGACTAGCAGCGCCCGGCGCTACCTAATGGCGCCGTATTTCCAGACGTGCCAACCAGATGCCGGGCAGCATCGGTAACCAGAACGTCAGGGCTCGCAACAGAAGAGTGGCGGCGAGCGCCGCTTCCACCGACACACCAAGCAAACTTAACATCCCCACGGAGGTGGCCTCGAAGGTCCCCAGGCCAATGGGAATGGGACCAATGGTGGCCACCATCGACGCGACAATAAAGCTCACGAACACGACCCAAAGCGGCGGCACTTCACCGATCGCATTGAATGCGAGCCAGAGCGTCAAGGCATCGAATACGAAGATGGCAAGTTGCAATCCCACTGTTTGCAACAGCAGGCCTGGGCTGCGTAGCAAGCGAGTAGGTGCGTCGGTCAACTCCTGAAGCAGCGTAGTGACGCCGAGGCACTTGCTGAGCCATGCGATCGGCGCACGTTGGCCCCATTGTTTGAGTCCCAGTACGGCAGCCGGCACTGCCACCGTAACGACCACAAAGATCGCCACGCCGACGATCAGCGCCACGCTCAGCCGATGCTGCACCCACAGCACGCCGGCGCTTGCGAGCACCACGAACAGGTAGGCGATGTCGTACGACACCATGCCGACCAGCATCGCGGCCATCGCAATCCCGGCCGGGACGCGCCGACCGGTCAGCCCGCGTACTACGAGCATCGTGCCGCTGATACCGCCGCTCGGCAGCACCTGGTCGGTAAAAACCTTGGCAATGCCGAGGGGAATCAGGGTGCGCAGAGCCAGCGGATGTTCGGCCTGGCGCAAGGCCACGCGCCATACGAACGCCGCGCTGACATACGTGCCGAACTGAACCACGAGCGCGACCAGCATCCAGCCGGGACGGGCCGAGCGTATCAATGCGGCCATCTTTTGCAGTGAGCCGAGATGCAATACCACCAGAATGACGGCGAGAAAAGCCATCAGCCCGACGACCCAGAACATGAGCAGGCGCAGGCGCGATGTTTTGCCGAGCAACCCGGGCGCGATGTGTACGAGGCCGGTCTCGGCAACAGGCATTGGCGTCGACCGCGGTGCGTGGACGGAGCTGATTTGCGAGGGGCTCATGGGACGAGAGGTCATTGAAGGCACTGCAGGAGTTTGAGCGACAGGTGGTGGCTTCGTTTCGCCTGACCGCCCACTCGGCTTTAAACCATGTTGCTCGCGAACTGGCTCGATGTCGGTACGGTGTCAGACGCGGTCCGGCACCGTACCGACTTTTTCCAAAGTACGCGGCAGAGTGGTTTCAGGCGGTGACAGGTGCATTAGTTCAACCGCACGAACAAACGTACGTCGCAGAGTGAAAATCAGTGAACAGCAACCGGAGTGACCGACAATGAAAGCACTCGTTTATCTTGGCCCGGGTAAGAAAGCAGTTGAAGAACGACCCAAACCGGTGATCGACGCCGCCACCGACGCCATCGTCAGGATCAGCAAGACGACGATATGCGGCACGGACCTGCACATTCTCAAGGGCGACGTTGCGACCTGCCAGCCTGGGCGCATTCTCGGCCATGAAGGCACTGGCGTCATAGACGAGGTAGGTTCCGGCGTGACCACGTTTAAACCAGGAGAGCGCGTCCTGATCTCTTGCATCAGCGCATGTGGGAAGTGCGGATACTGCCGCAAGCAGATGTATTCCCATTGTGTGAGCGGCGGATGGATTCTCGGCAACAAGATCGACGGCACGCAGGCCGAATTCGTCAGGATCCCACACGCGGATACCAGTCTTTACCGCATTCCGGACGGTGCCGACGAAGAGGCGCTCGTGATGCTGAGCGATATCCTGCCGACGGGTTTCGAATGCGGCGTGCTCAACGGCAAGGTGGAGCCGGGCAGCACGGTGGCCATCGTCGGTAGTGGACCGGTCGGACTTGCGGCGTTGCTTACGGCCCGCTTCTATTCGCCCGCCGAAATCATCATGGTCGATCTGGACGACAACCGGCTGGAGACTGCAAAGCGCTTCGGCGCGACAGCGGTAATCAACAGTGCGGACGGCAACGCGGTGACGGCGATCATGAAGCTTACCTCGGGACGTGGTGTCGATACGGCCATCGAGGCAGTCGGCATACCCGGCACCTTCGAACTGTGCGAGGCAATCATCGCGCCGGGCGGGACGATTGCGAACGTCGGCGTGCATGGCGTGAAGGTCGATCTTCACCTGGAAAACCTGTGGGACCGTAATATCACGATCACTACACGGCTCGTCGATACCGTGAGCACGCCCATGCTGCTGGAGACGCTACGCTCGCGCAGACTCGACCCCAAGCTTCTGATCACTCATCGCTTCACATTCGAACAGATCCTGGATGCGTACGAAGCCTTTGCTCACGCGGCTGACACACGCGCGCTCAAGGTGATCATCGCAGCCTAGGCCGAGATATGCATGGTCCGCCGTTAGTGTGGCAGTTCGTGTGTCGCCGCGGCGAGTTCGGTGCTTGGTCTGGTCGCGTCCGCGACTGTGGTTTGCGCTTGCCGGCTCGGCACCAGCAATACCGGCAGGCCTGCACTTCGCACGACGCGTTCGGCCACGCTGCCTAGAAACAGACGCTTGAATCCCCGTCGCCCGTGCGTGCCGAGCACTAGCAGGTCCGCATTGAATTCGTTAGCTGAGGTTCGGATCCGCTCCGAAATGTCCTCGCCGACTGGCGCGACGTTGACGATCCGCGGCGCGCCGGCCACGTTCTCATTTTTCATCCGCGCCAGTGCAGCCGCCAGTAGCCGTTGGCCTTCCTCAACGAAGGCATCGCGCAGGATCGTAGGATCGTAGCCGGACGCGTCATACGCCATCAACGGGTTGTCAACGACATAGAGCGGCTGCAACTGCGCGTCGTTATCGCGGGCGAGCTGCAGCGCGGTGTCGAACGCATGTTCAGACGTTTCGCTGCCGTCGATCGCTACCAGAATGCGTTTATACATGGCGGCCTCGAAGAATTCGTTCAGACGGTGGGCACCGTCGCGGGATTGGATTGCAGGCGCTCAGAGCGCCGTAGCCTGAACCTTGCCGTCGACAATGTCCTTGCCAAACTGCATGGCAAGGTCGATCGCATCGTCGAAACTGGCGGGGCTTACAGCGTTGAAGACTGTCGCGTAGCGGCGTGCGTCTGCTTCGTTCGATGGGATGGTGTCGATCCGCACCACGGAAGAAAAGCGCCTTGCACCCTTGGCATACGGATCGCCGAAAGGCGGGAACTGCTGGCTGGCATAGGCACGTAACTCGTGTCCGTTGTATGTCGCGGTGGGGATGATCATGATGACGGGCTCCTTGATGAGCGGTTGGTTGCGCTGAGCTCGGTCCGGATATCGACGGCGTAGCGCCGATCGGAAACAGCACAGTGAATGACACCACCTTGCGCTCAATAGCGGCGTAATGCAATGAACAGATTACTTGAATTGCCGTAATGCGGTACGCCACCGTACCGACTTCCTTCGGCCCTTCGCGCACCGTGTTGATGGAAGCTCCCCCGTCTGCTCAATATCATCATTCCACTCGCTCCGCTGTTAGCTCGCGAAGCCGTCGCACTTGCCGCCGCACTCATTTCACAGCAGGAGTATCGCAACATGACCTTTCTCAAGTCCCCGCCATCGACGCCCGATGCCGTCGCCGACGAATACGCTGCGACGATCTCCGGTTCTTCGCTACCGAAGTACCGGATCCCGGAGGGATCGTCCGACCGCCGCGCAGTATTCGATCTGGTGCGCGACGAATTGTTCATGGACGGAAACTCGCGGCAGAACGTCGCGACGTTTTGTACTACTTACGCTGACGACGAAGTTCGCCGTCTGATGGATCTGTCGATCGACAAGAACATGATCGACAAGGACGAATATCCACAAACCGCAGAAATCGAAATGCGCTGTGTGCACATGCTCGCGGATCTATGGCACGCACCGAAGTCGTGGAAGACCACCGGTTGCTCGACGACAGGATCGAGCGAGGCGTGCATGCTCGGTGGTCTCGCGCTGAAGTGGCAGTGGAAAAAGCGCAGGCAAGCGCAAGGCAAGCCGACGGACAAGCCGAACTTCGTCTGCGGTCCTGTGCAGGTGTGCTGGGCCAAGTTCGCCCGGTACTTCGACGTCGAGATGCGCCAGGTGCCGCTCAGCGGCGACGCGACTGGACTGCGGCCGGAAGATCTGGCCCAGTATTGCGACGAGAACACCATTGGCGTCGTTGCTACACTCGGCATTACCTTCACCTGCGTCTATGAACCAGTGAAGGCGCTGGCAGGCGCGTTGGACGCCTTGCAAGCCAATGTCGGACTCGACATTCCGATTCACGTCGATGCTGCCAGCGGCGGTTTCGTCGCCCCGTTCATCCAGCCCGACCTGGCATGGGACTTCGGCGTGCCGCGCGTCAAATCGATCAACGCGTCGGGCCACAAGTACGGGCTCGCGCCGCTCGGGGTCGGCTGGGTAGTGTGGCGCAGCACGCAGGACTTGCCTGACGAACTGATTTTCCGGGTCGACTATCTGGGCGGCGACATGCCGACATTTGCACTGAATTTCTCCAGGCCGGCCGGCCAGATCATCGCACAGTACTACATGCTGCTGCGGTTGGGGCGTGAAGGCTATCGGCACATCCAGCAGCAGTGTGCCGACACCGCTCAGGCGCTCGCTGACGGTCTGGCGAAGATCGATGCACTGGAGATGATTTACGACGGGCGCGGCGCCTTGCCGGCTGTCTGTTACAAGCTGAAGCATCCACAAACAGCGGGCTTTACGCTCTTCGATCTGTCCGATCAGGTCCGCATGCGCGGCTGGCAGATTGCTTCGTATGAACTGCCGGCGGGGCGCGAGGACACGATTGTGCAACGCGTGTTGATCCGGCGGGGCGTGACCCGTGACATGGCGGCGATGCTGCTCGAGGACATCAGGCACGCCGTCGCTCATCTGACGAAGAACCCGGTGCCGCATTCGACTGCCGGTCCTACCTTCCATCACGATTGATGTCGCCTCTTCACAGGAGCGAGCGAAATGGATAACACCGTTACCACCGCGGCCGCGTTGCCGACCGCCAATACCGCAAAACGCGGTAAGTATCTGAGCGTCACGTCGATCGGCCTGATGACGGCCGCAGCCGTGGTCACCAGCCTGCGAGGGCTTCCTTTACTGGCGAAGGAAGAGATGACAATGTTCGTCTACCTCGCCTTTACCGTGGTTTTCTATCTGATCCCCGCGTCGCTGATTTCGGCCGAACTGGGCGGCGCTTTTGCGGACCGGCGCGGGGGTATCTATACGTGGGTCGCGGAAGCGTTCGGCACACGCTGGGGCTTTCTTGCGATCTGGTTGCAATGGATCCAGAACGTCGTGTGGTTTCCGGTCGCGCTGACGTTCGGTGCGGCGGCGCTCGCCTACACGATCGGTCGTCCCGAACTGGCGAAGAACGGCACCTACGTTGGAATTTTCTGCATCGTCGCGTACTGGCTCGCGACATGGGTCGTGCTGCAAGGCGTCGAAGTGTTCGCGAAGATTGCCAACTGGACCTTCGTGATCGGCACCATCGTACCAGGCATTGTGCTGCTGGCGCTTCTCGGCTACTGGGTCAGCAGTGGCCACCCACTCGGATGGCAACATCTGAACGATGCCGCATTGTCCCAGGACGGCCATGCCCGCTTCTGGCCTTCGATTCACGGCTTCGGTACGATCTCGTTTCTTGCAGGGATCGTGTTGCTGTTTGCGGGTGTCGAGGTGCAAGCAGTTCATGTGATGGACATGCGCAGCCCAAGTCGAGGGTATCCGGCGGCCATTGGACTGGGCGCGCTGATTTCAGTGCTGATCTTCGCACTTGGGGCATTGCCGATTGCGGCAATCTTGCCGTACGAGAAGATTTCGCTGCAATCCGGCGTGTTCGACGCGTTTGGCGCCGTCCTTGCGGACATCTGGCACATGAGCTGGGCTGTGTCGGCGTTGTCGCTGCTGGTCGGTATCGGTGCAATCAGTGGAGTGCTGGCCTGGCTCGGCAGTCCATCGCGCGGCTTGCTCGAGACTGCTCATGAGGGTGAGTTGCCGCCAATCCTTCAGGCGAAGAATCGCAAGGGCATGCCCACTCATATCCTGCTGGTGCAAGGTTTGATTGTGACCGTCATTTCGTGCTTCTACTTCGTGATCCAGGATGTGTCGGTCGCGTTCTTCCTGATCTCCGCGATGACGATCGCGCTTTACCTGATCGCCTACATGTTGATGTATGCAGCGGCGATCAAGCTGCGCTATTCCGCACCTGCTTTGCCACGACCGTTCATGGTGCCCGGTGGTTTAGGCGGTATGTGGTTGACGGCGAGCATTGGCTTTGCCGGGGTGCTGTTCAGTTTCGTCGTGTCGTTCTTCCCGCCAGACCAGTTGCCGGTGGGATCGCCCTGGCTTTACACAGGGCTGGTCGTTCTCGGCATCGTCGTGTTCGGGGGCATTCCCCTAATCATCCACCACGTGCGCCGCAGCGACTGGGCGACCGTTCATGACGCGCCGCTTGTTCGTTCGGTCGTGATACCTCTGAAATAGGTGCGCGCGGCCTCTCTCATAGGCCTTTGATATGAAATACAAAGACTATTACGAAGTACTGGGAGTGCCGCGTAACGCGACACAGGACGATATCAGGCGTACGTATCGCAAGCTCGCTCGCAAATATCACCCGGACCTGAGCAAACTCGACGACGCAGAGCCGCGCTTCAAGGAGGTCGGCGAGGCTTATGGCGTGCTCAAAGACACGGAAAAGCGTGCGGCCTACGACCGGATGGGCGACCAGTGGCGCGATGGTCAGGAGTTCCAACCGCCGGCCCGGTGGGATGAAGGTTTCGAATTCAGAGGCGCGAATGATCGCGGCGCCGAGGATGCACAATTCGGCGAATTTTTCGAGGCGCTCTTTCGCGGTGAACATGCCGATGGGCGCCGCGCTTCGACAAGACACGCGCGGCACGCTGCCGGCGCCGGCCCTGACGGCGCAACCGCGCAAGAAATGGAGGATGCCTATGGTGGTGTGCCGTACTCGGCTCCGGGCCAGGACCACCACGCCAAAGTGGTGATTGATCTGGAGGATACCTATCGTGGGGCACAGCGCACGATTTCCCTGAAGGCGCCGGTACTCGATGCAAGCGGCCGTGCCGTGCTGAAATCGCGGACACTTGACGTCTCCATTCCGAGGGGCGTGTACGACGGGCAGCATTTACGGCTTACCGGTCAAGGGGGCGCGGGTCTTGGAGAGGGACACGCGGGAGACCTATACGTGGAAATCGCATTGCGCCAGCATGGACTTTTCCGCGCCGACGGCCGCGATGTGACGATCGACGTGCCGGTCGCACCTTGGGAAGCGGCACTTGGCGCACGCATTACCGTGCCGACACCTGACGGCGTCGTCGAAATTGCCATACCCAAAAATTCCAGCGGAGGCCGACGCCTGCGCTTGAAAGGCAAGGGAATCCCAGCGAGCGGTCCGGCCGGTACATCGGGCGATCTCTATGCGCAATTGAACATCGTTCTGCCGCTGGCAGATAGCGAGCCGGCACGCGCGGCTTACGAGACACTACGACGGGCATGCGACTTCGACCCGCGTGCGCATTTTTCAGGTGATCCATCATGAACGAATCGCGCACGGCCTGGCTCGAATGCCTGATCGTCGAGGAGCAGGTGGAGTTCACGCTACCCGAATTGTGCCGGGTGTCTGGCGCTTCTGAAGTCCAGCTCATTGAATGGATCGAGCAAGGCGCGATTGAATCGAAATGTATCAGCGAGGACGATGGCCCGCACTTCGACGGCGTCTCATTGCGCCGCGCCCGCAAGGCTCGCCATTTCGCACAGGATCTCGAGATCAATGCTGCGGGCATCGCACTCGCACTCGATCTGCTTGATGAAATCGAAGCCTTGCGAGCGCAGTATTCGAGGCTATAGGGCAACTTCCTCACCGAACCCAGGTTACACCCATTGCCACGACCGTTGAGGCCATCACGCCGGTAGCAACCCAGCCGAGGATACATAGTGCGGGCGGCAGCGTAAAACCGGACATGATGCGGGTACGAATCGAGAGATGCATCATGGCGATGATCACGGACACCGCGAACAGGTAGGCGAGGTCGTACGATACGATGCCGACCAGCATGGCGGCTATTGCTATCCCAACCGGCATCCGTCGACCGGTCAGGCCGCGCCGCTATCGATCGCTACCGGAATGCGTTTATACATGCCGGCCTCGAAGAATTCGTCCCGACGGTGAGTGCCGTCCAACGACGGGATGGTGTCGGGGTGCTACTGGGCCGTCACAACTCCGCGCTCGAACTCATTGACGAGCTTGAGCAACCGGGCCACGCGTCTGGCGCCGTCAGGCAGGAGGGCCTGCTGGGTCTCCAAGGCCGCGACGCGTTGCCGCCAGTACGCTAACGACAGCGGATTACCTCGATCGAGTAACGGCAGAACGTATTCAAGGTGGGCCAGATCTTTGGCGAACTCGTGCAGCGACATTCATTTTCCTTTGGGAGACTGGTCAATGCCTCAACCCTAGGGTATGCCGACTGAGGGTCGGCGTCTGCACGCTACCGTACAAGTTGCGAATTAGCGCCGATGCACTGCAGACAGACGGCAGTTTGTACGCTGACGTACCGCTTCCCGAGCCGACGAAGCGTAGTGTCAGTGTCTCTATCTGCAGACGTGGAGGCCATCATGCTGCGAAGAAAATTTCTGTTGACGACACCTGGCGCGATTCTGTCGATTGGTCTTGCGGTGTCTGGTTGCACGATGACAGGCGCGTCAGACGCCACTAGCGAGAAGATGGACAAGCGTCGCAGCATCGACGCTGGCGTGGATTCGACGTTGGCGCGGCTTTACGACGACGCTAATGGTTCACGTGAACTGGTTGCGAAAGCCCGTGGGGTCCTGGTGTTCCCGTCGGTCATCGACGCCGGCTTTGTCGTAGGAGGGCAATATGGCGAGGGCTCGCTGCGGCTCGGCGGGCACACCGTAGGGTACTACAGCACGGCGACGGGTTCGATCGGCTGGCAAGCCGGCGCGCAGTCGAAGGCGATCATATTTCTGTTCATGACTGACGAATCGCTGGCGAAATTCCGGAATAGCGAGGGCTGGTCGGCGGGGGGCGATGCCTCGGTGGCATTGCTGAAGATTGGAGCGAATGGCAACGTCGACACGGGGACGGCAACGGGTCAGGTGGACGCGTTTGTGTTGACCAACAGTGGTCTGATGGCCGGCGTGACGCTAGACGGTACGAAAGTCAGCCGGCTCAAAACCCTGTAACGCGCGAGCGGGGACTACAAAACGGCACGGTTCGACTTTACGGCCATGGGCGGCGGCTATCGCCATCGCCGCTTCGGCCATGAGCTTCCAAAAGTCTTCGTCAGGAAATCAGCACCGCGCGTGCCTCGCGGTGCTTTTTGTGTTTGCCTTCGACCTCGACCTCGACCTCGGCATCGGTTTCGCGAAGCGACGCATTGGCCGCCACCAGCAAGGTGGCATTCTGTTCGAACAGCGCTGCGTCGAGGGATTCAAAGGTGTCGAGCAGCAACTTTCGATCCGCCCTGCTTCCGCCGTCGCTTTTGGCCACGGCTTCGCCTTCCTTCTTCAGGCGTTTGACGAACTTCGCCGCGCATCGGCTGTCGAGGACCTGGTCAAAAACCAACTTCTGGATGTGACGTGCGAGGCCGGCCAGTGCCACGTCAGTAGATTGAGTCGCGACGCTTGCCGCGCTTGCATTGTGTTTAGCCATGGTAGTTCTCCAAATGAGCACACGCATCGTCGAGCGCAGTGAATGCCTCACCTTGCGCTCAATAGCGGCGCAATGCAATGAACGGATTTTATGAATGGCCGCAGCGCGGTACGGCTCCGTACCGACTTTGCCCGGCCCTTCGTGCATCAGTGGTGACTGAAGCTCTCCCGTCTGCTCCCTATCCGCACTCCACTCTCTCCGGCGTTCGCTCGCGAAACCATCGCACTTGCTGCTGCCCGTGCCGCCCCATGACCTTCACAGATCCCCGCCATCGACGCCCGATGCCGTCGCCGATGAATACGCTGCGACGATCTCCGGTTCTTCGCTGCCGAAGTACCGGATTCCGGAGGGATCGTTTGACCGCCGCGCAGTATTCAATCTGGTGCGCGACGAATTGTTCATGGACGGCAACTCGCGGCAGAACGTCGCGACGTTTTGCACCACTTACGCTGACGACGAAGTTCGCCGCCTGATGGATCTGCCGATCGACAAGAACATGATCGACAAGGACGAATATCCACAAACCGGAGAAATCGAAATGCGCTGTGTGCACATGCTCGCGGATCTATGGCACGCACCGAAGTCGTGGAAGACCATCGGTTGCTCGACGACAGGATCGAGCGAGGCCTGCATGCTCGGCGGTCTCGCGCTGAAGTGGCAGTGGAAGAAGCGCAGGCAAGCGCAAGGCAAGCCCACCGACAAGCCGAACTTCGTCTGCGGACCGTTGCAGGTGTGCTGGGCGAAATTCGCCCGGTACTTCGACGTCGAGATGCGCCACGTGCCGCTCAGCGGCGACGCAACCGGACATACCCCGGAAGATCTGGCCCAGTACTGCGACGAGGCCACTCATGAGGGTGAGTTGCCACCGGTCCTTCAGGAGAAGAATCGCAAGGGCATGCCCACGCATAACCTGCTGTTGCAAGGTCCGATCGTGACCGTCATTTCGTGCTGCTACTTCGTGATCCAGGATGTGTCGGTCGCGTTCTTCCTGATCTCCGCGATGACGATCGCCCCTTACCTGATCACCTACATGCGGATGTATGCGGCGGCGATCAAGCTGCGCTATTCCGCAACTGCTTTGTGATGATGTTTCTGTTGACCTGAACGCTACCGTACAGACTTGCCGCAGCGTTGATGGGATGCTTCAAATTCAATCTGTGCCCACCGGGTGACTGTCAGGTCCAGGCGCGCGATCGGAGGTAGGCATGTCAGCTCGTCCAGGTTCTTTTCGGTGGTTCGTCGGCACACCCAATGTGCCCCGCGTACCTTTAACCGACGCAGTGATGGAACAAGTGCCGCAGCGTTCCACCATGAAGCTTTCCGTTCGTGCCTCACAGTCCGAGATGCAGATCGATGCGCTGCGACTCAAGGACGAAATCCTGGCGATGGTGGCGCATGAGCTCCGTGGCCCTTTGACGCCATTGCAGTTCGCCACGAATCTTATCCGCAGGGCGTCGCCTGACCGAGCCGACGTGTTGCGGTCGGCCGATATGATCGATCGGCAAATCGCTCAGATTTCGCGGCTTGCCGATGATTTGATGGACGCGATACGAGTCGAGCGTGGGGCGCTTCGCGTGACCAAGGTCCCCGTCGACGTCGTCGAGGTGCTAGCTGCGCCGCTAGCCGCAGCTGCGTTGGCAGCAGCGCTGCGCAAGCAGAAATTTACGGTCCAGATTTCCGACAGAACGCTGCGCGTCGACTGCGATCCCGACCGCCTTGCACAGGCCGTGAACAATCTCCTGCACAACGCGCTGAAATACACACCGGAAAGCGGTTGCATCACGGTGAAAGTGCTCGCGGACCGCAACGCTCTTGTCTTGTCCGTCAAGGACGATGGCATGGGTATATCGGATGCGCTCATGCCGCACATTTTTGAACTGTTCGCGCAAGCCAGCAGAACGATCGGGGCAAGTGCCGGTGGGCTGGGAGTGGGTCTCGCGGTCGTGAAGGCCGTTGCTGAGTCGCATGGCGGGACTGTGTCGGCGCTCAGCGCCGGGCCAGGTCTCGGCAGCGAATTCACGCTCCGACTGCCCATCCTGAATTTTCTGTCGAGGGAAGGTCCCACTACGTAGAGACGCGCGAACTGATTTGACCGAGGATTTTCAGCGTGCGCCGCTTCAGGCGTGTGGTGTTTCACCTCGAGGGATTGCGGCGTGAACTGACTAACAGGAACGATATGACAGTAGCAATGTGGGGAATCGTAGGGGCAATGGCGTTAATGTTCGCCACCTCGCTCTATCGCTATAAGCAGCAGCCTGAGCGCTCGCTGTCTCCTGCGCTGCCCGCCAGGCGGCGCGAGGATCTCTGATAGCCCGCAGTTTTTAAGTTGACGTACGGCATTCCGAGCCGATCGGGCGTAGTGTCGGAGTTACTGTCTGCAGACGTGGAGACCATCATGCTGCGCAATATAGAGTTTTTGCAGGGATGCACCGTCAAGGCACGCGACGGAGATGTCGGCACCGTGACGCAAGTCTATTTCGATGACGAAGCATGGGGCGTTCGTTATCTGGTGGTCGAAACAGGCGACTGGCTCAGGGATCGGCAAGTGCTGATTTCGCCGTACGCCGTGTCTCACTCGGATCCTGGATCAAGTGCCGTGCAAGTGAAGCTCACACGGCAGCAGGTGCGCGACAGCCCGAATATTGACGCGCATAAGCCCGTGTCGCGGCAGCATGAGATCCAGTACCTTCGGTACTACGGCTATCCGACGTATTGGGGAGGGGCGAACGTTTGGGGGATGGGGGCCTATCCGGCCTTCGACGAATCTGCGACGGCCGCTTTGCCACTGGGGGCTTTCCCGGTTGTCGACCCGAACCCCGGCGCCGATGAGCCGCCGGCGGATACGCATCTGCGTAGCACGGAAGTGGTGAAGGGTTACCACATCGAGACGGTCGACGGCACCATCGGTCATGTTTCCGGCTTCGTCTTCGACGATGAGGCCTGGGTCATACGCTACCTGACCGTCGATACGCGCAACTGGTGGCCTGGTGGCAAGGTAGTTCTGCTGGCGACAGAATGGATCGAGTCGATCGACTGGTTCGGCTCAACCGTTTCCACGACGCTGACGCACGATGCGATCAAGCACAGCCCGGCGTACGACGATGCGATTCCGGTCGACCGGGACTACGAGACGGCACTGCACGAGTATTACGGCCGCGAGGACTACTGGTCGAATGAGAGGGTCTAGATCGCGCGCAGATCGGGCAGAAGCCGGTCGAACTCGCGTCTTACGACGCCGTAACATTCGCAGACGCGCTTTTCGAGCCCCGGTCTATCCAGCACCTCGATATGGCCATAGCTATAGCGGATCAATCCTGCGTCCTGTAGCTTCGTGGCGGCTTCGGTCACGCCAGGGCGGCGAACACCGAGCATGTTGGCGATCAGTTCCTGAGTCATCTTCAACTGGTTGGACGGCAATCTGTCAATGCTCAGCAGTAGCCAGCGGCACAACTGTTGATCGATAGAATGATGCCGGTTGCACACAGCGGTTTGCGCCATCTGGGTAATCAGTGCCTGGGTGTAGCGAAGCAGCAGTCGCTGTACGGGGCCGGCGCGATGGAACTCTTCCTTCAGGATGCGTGCGTCCAGCCTGTAGGCGTACCCCGCGCTTTGCACAACGGCGCGGCTGGGTGTGGTTTCTCCGCCCATAAAGAGCGCAATACCGACGAGCCCTTCATTTCCGACAATCGCTATCTCCGCGGACGCGCCATCTTCCATGACGTACAGCAGCGAGATGATGGCGGTGATGGGGAAATAGACGTGATCGAGGCGGTCGCCAGATTCGTAGACGACCTCCCCCAGTGGCATCTCGATCGGCATAAGATGCGGCTCGATGCGCTTCCACTCTGCCTCCGGCAGGACCGATAGCAGGTGATTGTCTTTGGGTTGATGCGCTGTAGGCATCGCCACTCCTCGGCATTCTGTTGGAAAGCGGCATCGTTCCTGAACGAATACGCCACGAAATCGCCTATTGAGGCCAGACTTCAACTGAGGTTCGACGTGAAACTGGCTGAACGTGCTGTTGTGCCTCTGCGGCACGACCTTAGATTAGGCGATTGGGGGCAACCCTTATCACATTATAGGGCAGCGCTATCGAAAGCTGCGCCTGGGTAGCCAAATATCTTACGCAAACACCGCGACGGCCATAGCGACGACGGTTATTGCCATCGTCGTGGTTGCAAGCCAACCAAGGACGCGCAGCGGCATGGGTAAGGTGAAACCGCTCATGATGCCGGTACGCATGGACAGATGCATCATCACCATCATCACTGGGACGGCAACCACACCGTTTAGCACGGCACTCCAGTACAGTGCCTTGACGGGATCGATATGGGTGAAGTTCAGCGCGACGCCGATTAGCGTCGCCGCCGCGATCACGCCGTAAAAAGCTTTTGCCCGGAGCGGAAGGCGCGCGAGGCCGACACGCCACGATAGTAGTTCGCCCACCGCGTAAGCGGCCGAGCCCGCAAGTACGGGAACGGTCAGCAGACCGGTGCCGATAATCCCGGCTGCAAAGATCACAAATGTGAAGGGGCCAGCCACCGCCCGAAGCGCTTCGGCCGCCTGGCCGGATGTCTGGATGTCGGTTATCCCGTGGGCGTGCAGTGTTGCCGCCGTTGTCACGACGATAAAGAACGCAATGACGTTCGATAACGCCATGCCCAGGTAAGTGTCGATACGAATCCGCGTGAACTCCGACTTCGCTTCCCATGGCGCGTGGGTCAGCGGATGTGCGCCGGGCCGCTCGCGCTGGTCCTCGACTTCCTGTTCAGCCTGCCAGAAGAAAAGGTAGGGGCTGATGGTCGTGCCCATCACCGCGACGATCGCGACGAGATAGTCGGGGCTCGCCGATAGCGGTGGCCAGATGGTCGCCCAGCCCACTTCACGCCATGGCACCTTCACGACGAACGCGCAGATCACATAGCTGAATAGCGACAGGCAGAGCCATTTCAGAATGGAGACGTAGCGCGCATAGCGTGTGAAAACCTCCAGTGCGATCGAAAGCAAGCCGAAGAGGCAGACATAGAGCAACGCGGGACCCGAAATCAGAAGCTTGAGCGCCGCACCCATTGCGCCGAGATCCGCACCGAGATTGATGGCGTTCGCGATCATCAGCAGAGCGACGACACTGGTGGAAAGCCAGCGCGGATAGTGGCGGCGCAGATTGCCAGCGATGCCATATCCGGTTACACGTCCAATGCGCGCGCTGATTTCCTGAATGGCCGCCATCAGTGGATAGCTGAAGAGCAAAGTCCAGGCGAGTCCATAGCCGAACTGGGCGCCGACCTGCGAATAGGTGGCGATGCCGCTCGGGTCGTCGTCGGAGGCGCCCGTAATGAGGCCGGGACCCATCACCTCGAGCAGTTTCGGCCGTGGCGGTTGTTTCACCGGATCGCGTACTAGCGCATTCATCGAAGAGCGCTCCTGGGTGTCAACGCTTTGGAAAACACATGCATGGCGCGGCGCCAAACTAAACCGAGCTTACGCCGAACACTCCGGCCGCCAGATCGCGCTCGAAATCGGCGTGCCATGCGGTGCCTTGGCCCGCGGCATAGACAACGGACTTATCGGTGCTCCGCCGGGTAACCATGACTTGTCGGCGAATCGGGCTCGTACTATCTCCTGCCGGATACTGATCTTCGTCCCGGATATCGAAATCGATGAGGTCGAAGCCATGGCTGGCGAAAATTGACTCGGCGTCGGCTTGTTCGTCCTCACTGAATTTATGAAACAGATGCGTGACCATGTGCGTCGTCCGGTTGTAAGAAGAGTTGCAGCGTGAGCTCTACGGGATTGACACTCGACATTCCGTACTGCGGTGATTTGAATCCGTCGTCAACGCCAGGCATTGAACATCGCAGCAATGTAGTGGGTGTCCTCAGAATATAGCGGCGTGGTTTTGCGTTTTGCGTTTGGCGGGGCAACGGCATGCGGACCGCAGTCTCCCTAGAACCACCTGTCGCAATGATCACTGATTTCTGGAAGCGATTCGGTACGGTAACGTTCAAGGTTACTTCCGTCACGACTGTTCGCCGGACACGCGATACGTTGGTGAACGGTTCCGGAATTATTCTCGGCTGGATTGAGGGTAGACGCTCAATGCGAAGCTGTAGCTACCGGCACGGCTGTGCTGACAAACGCGCTGGGCGAAATGGGTTCAGACTACGGCAGCTTTCCAGCGGCTTGGGTAAACGCATACTGCCGACCAGAAAGAGGCGTTCGCTTCTGCGCTACGGGGACATTCGAAAGGCAGTTCGGCCGCTGAAAGCAGCCACACGCGGGCTCAGTTTTGATGTCGCCTCTACGATTTGGCGCTCCAGGCTCGAGAATTTTGGTCGATATGCAGAAGTTCAGTTACGGGCTCCCCAGCCGTTGGAGTTCAGCAGCTAAAAACTCAAGGAAAATGGCTTCGATAGCATCGGAACGCGCCGAAAGTACAGATTCGGCATGGACGCAGCCGATCCGCCGATCAGAATAAATGGAATGCCGCACTGCTTCAGGACCGTCGCAATGGACAAACCCTTAACGCTTGTCGCGACGATGCCAACGTCGATCAAAGCCCTCTTTCGCCGTCTCCAGGCTCGCTTCGACGCTTCGTTCGCAAAAAATCATGTTATGCCCATGCCCCGAAAGGAAATCGTGAAGCAACTGTGCAACGGTGGGGTCATCTTCGACAAGGAAAATTTTTTTCATTCGAAAACCTTGATCGCTGAATGGTGTTCCTTTTCGAGCTTGAAGCACGAAGAGGCGAGTCATGAGGTGAGTCGTCGGGTGGGTAGTCTTAACCCCGATTGCGAGCCCAACAAGCCGTCGTACTGATACAGGAAACTGCTGTCGGGTGGTTCGATGCCGCCAACGTCGGCAATCTGCCGCATTGCTGACGTAGAGCCCAGCCCATCCCAATGACGGCTCTGGCCGAACTGCTGTCTCTAAGAGGCTGGCGCGGAAGACTGGAACGCTCCGTTACCTGCCTTTAAATTTTCGACAGGGCGATAGGCGCAGTGTGCCGTGGGTGCGTGCACAACCGCGGCCTGACACGCAGTCAATCGCGCCGGCTGATGGTTGGGACGGCTTCGCGGCGCGGTCGCATAGCGTTTTTCTGTCGAGCGTTCACTACGCTTCGCCCACTGCGGTTGCGGCACGCGTTGTATGCTTTCTGATCGAAGGCGCGAGCGCAGTTAGGGTCGTGGCTTCTTCAAGCTTTGCCAGGATCGTGTTGGAATGTGGCTGACGGTATCGATGACGGTATCTCCGCAGAAGCCGTATTCGGATGTCCAATTTCGTGGTGGTTTAGCGAAAGCGCACATTGAATGCTCCGGTGCAGTCTGTTCAAAACCAGCAACTGCCGATTTAATTTTTCGGTATCTCGGACGGTATCGCTGCCGTCTGACTGAGCGGAAGCCCCGTCTGCACAAGGATTCCCGTCACCGATTGACAATCGAGTGGGTATGGTGCTCAGGGCCGCCTGCTTGATCCTGCGACCGTCGTTGACGTACTTAGCCGATCAATATAGTCGGCCCACTCCTGCATGACCCTGCGACGGTCATCGTCGAACGTTGTTCTATCGTAGGCCTTTTGCACATCGCCACGCTTGGCATGTGCCAGTTGCGCTTCCAGTACATCGATATCCATACCGAGTCGTTCTCGTCCGACCGTGCGAAGCATGCCCCGGAAACCGTGCGTCGCGTGTTTTCCTTGAAATCCCATCTCCCGTAGTGCTTTGCTCAATGCGTCTCGATGCAAATGAGGAGTCTTCTGGCGGGCAGGGGACGGAAAGACGTAGTGCCCCTTGCCGGTAAGTGACTGCAACTCTTTCAGGACCGCGATCGCCTGTTTTGGCAATGGCACGATGTGATCGTGCCGCATTTTCATCCGCTCGGCTGCAACATGCCATTCAGCTGTCTCGAGGTTCACCTCGGTCCACGGCACCGCTGCAACCACGCCGGGGCGAAGGCCGGTCAGCATGGTGAGCTTGAGGGCGGCGCGGGTAATGGGCGACTTGTAGGCATCGATAGCAAGAACGAGCGGCGCTATGTCCGCAGGCTTGGTGATCGCTGGTATATGGCCTTTCCTGTGGCGAGGAACAACGCCGCGCAGTGTCAAGGCCGCGCCATCTTCGCGCAGTCCGTTCTGGACCGCGTACGTCACGATGCCACCGACATACTGCCGTGCCTTGGTCGCGAGGTTAGGCGCATGAGAGGCAATCGCTTCGAGTACGGGCTTGACCTCCGGCGTGGCAAGCGTCGAAATGGGCTTGTTGCGAAGTGCGGGAGTCAGGTATTCGCGCACGACAAACTCTGCCTTCCGGTAGGTTTCGTCCGCCCATTCCTTGCGTTTGAAGTCGAGCCAGCGCTGGGCCACGAGATGGAAGGCGCCTTCGGCCATGCGTTTGCGGGCGATGGACTCGGCCTGGCGATATGCAACCGGATCGATGCCTTCGCGTACGAGATTGCGTGCGGTAGTGGCCGACCGTCGTGCATCAGTGAGCGTGATATCGGGGTAGGGGCCGAGGCTGTGGAAGTTTTCCCTGCCCGTGCTCGGTCGTCGATAGCGGAACAGCCAGGTTTTGGTGCCGTTCGGTTGGACCCTCAGCGCGAGTCCGTTTCCATCCGCGAGAAGGTAGGAACGGGCGCCCGCTTTGGCGGCACGGAACACTAACTCTGACTTCGGTTTGACGCGTCTGGGCATGGGTTTGCCCCTGAATCCGGTATACGCAACAGTATACGCAAAAATCGTCGATGTCAGTGGAACGCAAGGGATCTGTAGAGACAAAAAACCCCGTAAGACGTTGATCTTACGGGGTTTCTCGGACTTCTTCGGCTTACGCCGGAACAACTGATGGTGCCCAGGAGAGGACTCGAACCTCCACGGTGTTGCCACCGCTAGGACCTGAACCTAGTGCGTCTACCAATTCCGCCACCTGGGCACGTTTTCAAACTAGACCGCTATTTTAACGGGATGAAAGGGCTTGTCAATGGGCACTTCAACAATCGCTTCACCTACCGTTCGGATATTCAGACATCGAATCGCATTCGACACTGACTTCCCGTCCTGCCAAATCACCGCTGCGCATTTGAAACGCGTTCAAACGACAGTAATGCTTCACACAAAAAGCAAAGCCGCTCGGAAGCGGCTTTGCTTTTGAATCTGGTGCCCAAGAGAGGACTCGAACCTCCACAGTGTTGCCACCGCTAGGACCTGAACCTAGTGCGTCTACCAATTTCGCCACCTGGGCAGGTGTCTGTAGAACAGAGACCGCCATTATAGCGGCGGATTCGACCCTGTCAAGTATTTCGAGAAAGCGGTGAAGCACGCGCCGATTGTGGCCCTGAGCGCCTATTGACGCGGCGCGTAGCGCGCAATACGGGTGTTAGAATGCCTCGCAGTAGTTCGTTGGCACGGTGCACAAGCCCGTCGGACTTAGCCTTGAACGAGTTAGACCCGAGCAGTCAATCGCAGGTGCAACAGAGCCGCCTCATTACGCCGACCGACGTCCATGCAACGAGAAAAAATCATCGACAAGCCCTTGAGCAAATATCCCTACCCGATTCCGAGCCGCGAAGAAATCCTCGGCGTCCTACGCACGAGTGAGGCGCCGCTTGCTGCGAACGACATCGCCGAAGCCTTGTCGATCAAGCGCCAGGAGCGCGAAGGGTTTTTCAAGCGTCTGGGTGCGATGGAGCGCGACGGTCAGATCCGCCTCGATCAACGCAACCTTTACCAGCTGACACATCCGTCCAATTTCGTCGGCGGCCGCGTGCAGGGCCACCGCGACGGCTTCGGATTTCTCGTGCGCGACGACGGCCAGGACGACCTGTTCCTGCCCACCGGCGAGATGCAGAAGGTCATGCACAACGACCGCGTGCTCGCGCGGATCGTCGGTTATGACCGGCGCGGCCGGCCCGAGGGCCATATTGTCGAGGTGACCGACCGCGCCAACAAACGCGTGATCGGGCGTCTGCTCAACGAGAACGGCGCGCTGATCGTCGCGCCGGAAGACAAGCGCATTGGCCACGACATTCTGATCACGCAGAACACCAAGAAGGCCAAGGTCGGCCAGGTGGTGGTGGTCGAACTGACGGATTTCCCGAGTCGCCACTCGCAGCCGCTTGGGCGTGTGGTCGAAGTGCTGGGCGATATCGACGACCCCGGCATGGAAATCGAAATCGCCGTGCGCAAGTACGGTGTGCCGCACGAGTTCAGCCAGGCTGCGCTCGACGACGCCGCCAAACTGCCGGACGAAGTGCGTCCGGTGGACATCCGTCATCGCATCGATCTGCGCGATGTGCCGCTCGTCACGATCGACGGCGAAGACGCCCGCGACTTCGACGATGCCGTGTACTGCGAACCGGTGACGGTGGGCAAGGGCGAGGGCTTCCGCCTGATCGTGGCGATCGCCGACGTCTCGCACTACGTGCATCCGAAGAGCGGGCTCGACGTCGATGCGATCGAGCGCAGCACCTCGGTGTACTTTCCGCGGCGCGTGATTCCCATGCTGCCGGAAAAGCTGTCGAACGGTCTGTGTTCACTCAATCCGCACGTGGACCGTTGCGTGCTGGTGTGCGACATGGTGATCACCGCACGCGGCGAGATCAAGGCGTACCAGTTCTATCCGGGCGTGATGCACTCGTCGGCGCGACTGACCTATACCGAAGTCGCGGCGGTGCTCAAGAACACCAAGGGTCCGGAAGCCACCCGTCGCGCGGCCTTGCTGCCGCATCTGCAGAATCTGTACGGCGTCTACAAGTCGCTGTTCGCGGCCCGCCAGAAACGCGGCGCGATCGATTTCGACACGACCGAGACCTACATCGTCTGCAATGCGCAGGGCAAGATCGAACAGATTATCCCGCGCACCCGCAACGACGCGCACAAACTGATTGAAGAATGCATGCTGGCCGCTAACGTCTGCGCGGCCGACTTCATGAAGCGCAACAAGCATCCGGGTCTGTACCGCGTGCATGCGGGTCCGACCGCGGAAAAACTCGAGAACCTGCGCACCTTCCTGCGCGGCATGGGTTTGACGCTCGGCGGCGGCGACTCGCCGCACGCGAGCGACTACGCCGCGTTGATGGCGCACATCCGCGACCGGCCCGACGCCCAGATGCTGCAGACCATGTTGCTGCGCTCGATGCAGCAGGCGGTCTACAGCCCGGACAATATCGGTCACTTCGGTCTCGCGTACGAAGCGTATGCGCACTTTACGAGCCCGATTCGCCGCTATCCCGACCTGCTGACCCACCGCGCAATCTACGCGGTCCTGCAGGGTCGCAAGTACACGCCGGAAGCGCCGCATGGCGTCGACCTCAATACCGCGCTGGCGCCGCGTGCGCGCGCCATGCAGCAGGCCGACGACGAAAAGCGCGGCCGCACGCGTTCGAACAACGTGGCGATCTGGGAGGAACTCGGTCTGCACTGTTCGGCTAACGAGCGCCGCGCGGACGAAGCCTCGCGCGATGTCGAAGCGTGGCTCAAGTGCTATTTCATGCGCGACAAGCTCGGTGAAGAGTACGGCGGCATGGTGAGCGGCGTGACCTCGTTCGGGATCTTCGTGCAACTCGACGCGCTCTTTATTGAAGGCCTCGTGCACGTGACCGAACTCGGCTCCGATTACTTCCAGTACGACGAGATCAAGAACGAGTTGCGCGGCGAACGCACGGGTATCCGTTACCGTCTGTCGGACCGCGTGCGCGTGCAGGTGAGCCGCGTCGATCTGGACGCTCGCAAGATCGATTTCCGGCTGGTGCGCGATACGCCCATCAAGTCGCCGGGCTCGCGTGCGCCGCTCGCCGAGAAGGCGGTAGCCGATGGCGGCGGTGCGCGGGTGCGTGCGCTGTCCGCGGCGGAAGGTGGCGCAGCGGGTGCGCGTCGCAAGAAGGCCGCACCGGCACCGACGCTCGCCGTCAAGGAAGCTCGCGCGGCGCGCGGCGCGGCCAAAAAGCACGGTGCGTCGGCCAAATCCACGTCTTCGTCGAAGGCACAGCCACGCAAGAAACGCTGAGTTCGCACGGCAGCCGCAAGTCATCGCGGCTGCCTGCCACGTCATACTGCAGCGGGTTCACCGCGCGCAACGGGGACATGTCCATGTGCCGGTTGCGCGCGGTCTGCATTTGGTTTGTATTTATCCCAGTAGCGTAGCCGCGTCGCGGAGCGCTCAATCAAAGGTTGTTTCAGTCATGTCACGTCTTAAGGTTCTATACGGTTTCCACGCAGTGACCGCACGTCTGCGCCACGATGCTGCAACGGTCGAAGAGGTGTATTACGACGCGACGCGCAAAGACCGCCGCATGACGGAGTTTCTGCATGCGGCGAAGGACGCGGGCGTGCGTCTGATCGCAGCCGACGAAACGCGGCTGTGGGGCCTCGCGCACACCGAGCGGCACCAGGGCGTCGTCGCGCGCGCGGGCGACCTGCCGCTGGCGCAGAACCTCGCGGAGCTGCTGGATGGCATCAACGGCCCGGCCCTGATTCTGGTGCTCGACGGCGTGACCGATCCGCATAACCTCGGTGCCTGTCTGCGGGTCGCGGATGCGGCCGGCGCGCATGCCGTGATCGCGCCGCGCGACCGCGCGGTCGGCCTGAACGCCACGGCCGCGAAAGTGGCAAGCGGCGCGGCCGACACGGTGCCGTACATCACGGTCACGAATCTGGCGCGCGCGCTGCGCGAGCTGAAGGATGCGGGCGTCTGGGTGGTCGGGACCGCCGACGAAGCCACCGCGAGCGTCTACGAGACCAAACTGGACGGTCCGGTCGCGCTCGTGATGGGCGCGGAAGGCGAGGGCATGCGCCGGCTCACGCGCGACACCTGCGATATCGTCATGAAGATTCCGATGGCCGGCAGCGTGGAGAGCCTGAACGTGTCGGTGGCGAGCGGCGTTTGCCTGTACGAAGCGGTGCGGCAGCGGTCGGTGAAGGTCAAAGCCTGACGTTATTAGCCGCACGCGCTGCGGCGCTGGCGGGCCGCAGCGGGCCGTTACGGCGGGGCGCGTCGCAGACGATCCTGGCCCTTTCCAGCACTTTCCGGCCCGCCGGCGCGTGCGCAGCGGGCTTTTGCTGCGCCGCTTGCCGGATACCGCAGGACGGCGCATGCTAGTCCGCTAAACTTCCGTTTTTTCTGCCTCTCAGCAACTTTCCATGACTCAAGACGAACTCAAGCAACTGGTCGGCCAGGCGGCCGCCGACTACGTGAACACGAATGTGCCCGAAGGCGCGGTGATCGGTGTCGGCACCGGCTCCACCGCCAACTGCTTCATCGACGCGTTGGCCGCGACGAAGCATCGTTATCGCGGCGCGGTATCCAGCTCGCTCGCCACCACTTCGCGCCTGCAATCGCACGGCTTCAAGGTGTTCGATCTGAATGAAATCGAATCGTTGACGGTGTATGTCGACGGCGCGGACGAGATCGATCACAGCGGCGCGATGATCAAGGGCGGCGGCGGCGCACTGACGCGCGAGAAGATCGTGGCGTCGGTCGCCGACGTATTCGTTTGCATCGCGGATGCCAGCAAGCGCGTCGACGTGCTTGGCCGGTTTCCGCTGCCGCTCGAAGTGGTGCCGATGGCGCGCACCGCAATCGGCCGGCGCGTGACCGCGCTCGGCGGCGTGCCAGTCGTACGCGTCACGAAGGACGGAGCGCCGTTTATCACGGACAACGGTAACGAGATCATCGACGTCAAAGGTCTGAAGATCGCCGATCCGCGCGCGCTCGAAGCGCAGATCAACGCGTGGCCCGGTGTCGTGACCGTGGGTCTGTTCGCAGGGCGCGGAGCCAATCTGTGTCTGCTCGGCACCGACACTGGCGTCGAGACGATCCGGTACACGCAGGATTAAACGCTGGTATTGAGAGTATCGCGCGGCGTCGACCGTCGTGCGCCAACCTCGTCATCAACGCGTTGCCGGGGCATGGCGTTTCGTCCCGGCACACGCTTTCCGTTTTTTGCGGTGTACGCCACCGCGCCATCGCATCAAGCTCCACCATCTCGCTTGCGCCTGCCGTTTAATGCTGTCGTGACGCCTAACGTCTGACGTCTGCCGCGTTTCACTTCGCGCGCGCAGCGGCGCGCATGCATGCTTTAGCGATTCTCGCGTGCGGAATGTGGGCGTGCGCACGCACGCCAGGAAAGGCTGCCCGTACACTGCTTTTCATGGCCGTGGGCCGTCTTCTACAGGTGTCGACATTATGAAAGTGGCGATCGTGCACGACTGGCTCGTCGCACCGGGCGGCGCCGAGAAAGTGCTGGAGCAGATCATTCAGTGCTTTCCGGATGCCGACCTGTTCAGCCTCGTCGACTTTCTCGAAGACCGTGCCCCGGTGTGCGGTAAGCCCGTGACCACCTCGTTCATCCAGCATCTGCCGTTCGCGCGCAGCCGCTATCGCGCCTATCTGCCGCTGATGCCGCTGGCCATCGAGCAGCTCGACCTGTCCAGCTACGACCTCGTCATCACGAGTTCATACGCGGTCGCCAAAGGCGTGCTGGTCGGTCCGGATCAAACCCACGTGAGCTACGTGCACTCGCCCATGCGCTACGCCTGGGACCTGCAGCATCAATATCTACGTGAAGCCCGGTTGACGCGCGGCCCGCGTTCATGGGCCGCACGTGCGCTGCTGCACTATCTGCGCGGCTGGGATTCGCGCTCCGCGAACGGTGTAGACAGGCTGATTGCCAACTCGCAATTCGTCGCGCGTCGCGTGATGAAGACGTATCGGCGCGACGCCGCGGTGATTCCGCCACCCGTGGACGTGCACAAGTTCGATCTGTGTACGCAGAAGGACGATTTCTACCTGACGGCATCGCGTCTCGTGCCGTACAAGCGTATCGACCTGATCGTCGAAGCGTTTACCGCCACGCCGCATCGCAACCTGGTCGTGATCGGCGATGGTCCGGAAATGGCGGCGATTCGCAGCAAGGCTGGGCCTAATGTGAAAATTTTGGGTTACCAGGCTTTCGCTGTACTAAAGGATTATATGCAGAGGGCGAAGGCCTTTGTCTTTGCGGCCGAGGAGGACTTCGGCATTGTGGCGATCGAAGCCCAGGCGTGCGGTACGCCCGTGATTGCTTACGGGAAGGGCGGTGCGCTTGAAACGGTCGTGCCGCTCGGTGAAGCGCGCCCGACCGGCGTGTATTTTGCGCGTCAATCGGTCCCGGCGATTCTCGATGCCATCGATATCTTCGAACGGCAAAAGCTGGAGATTACGCCGGCAGCGTGCCGCGCGAATGCCGAGCGGTTTTCCGCGGCGACGTTCCGGCACGCCTTCATGATCGAGGTGACCCGGACCATTGCTGCGGCGGCGGGGCCGAGGCAGCGTGTGGAACGCGTGCAGGCGGATCTTGCGTGGCCTGGCGACGCAGTATCCCGCTGACATCGGGTCGCATGAGTGCAGTTTGTCGAACGTGTGCAGGTGGGTTGAGTTTGCGTCGCCGTAGTGAGAGGGGAAGGCGATGCGTGGCAATCGAACACGGTCTGTCGAGGCAATCGACCTTGACGGACTGTGGCGCTTTGTCCTGTATCGCAATACATCAATCAATAAGACTTTCGAACAGGAAAATCGAAGCACATGAACGCCGATCGCCTTTCGGGACAATTCCCCGACATCATCGAAGCCTGGACTGCCTTGCAGCAGAAAGCACTCATCAGGCCCATTCGCAACGAGAGGGACTACCAGACGATGCTGCAGCTCTCAAGGGAGCTTGCCACGCATCTGAACGGTGACACGGAGAGCGCGCTGGATGATTTGCATGGCGTGCTGACCACGTTGATCGAGGCCTGGGAAACCCGCAATGTGGACATTCCCAAGGTGGAGCCGCGCGAGGTACTGCGCCATCTGCTGGAGACGCACGGCCTCAAGCAAAAAGACCTGGCGGGTATCGCATCGCCGACCGTCGTCAGCGATATTCTGGCTGGACGCCGGGCGATCAGCAAGAACGTCGCCAAGGCACTCGCTGCGCGTTTTCACGCGGACGTCAGTGTGTTTCTTTGATGTATCCGAACGCGCAACCGTAGTTCAGGCTTGAATTTGCCGTTGCTTTTTGGATTCGTTATGGATTGAAGGACCGCGCTGTTGGCTGGCGCGGTTTTTCGTTTGCCGTGGCGATCTGGAATAGAGCGAAGCGTTGGGCGGAACGGAGAAATGGACTCGGTTGGCGCAGTGGAAATAGCGAAATCTTGATGTGCGTCTGATCTACCGGACTGCTTACTATCTCAGGCGCGATGATGCAGGATGGTGGGTTGCGTTATGTTGCGTCGTTCTGCCCGCCGGAGTTGGCGGCGGGCACACACAAGGGGCAGCGGATATTGCCAGAGCTCGCTCAGATGGCGAGCAGCATACACACGCCGCACAATCCGATCACAGCGGCACTGACACGATCCTTGAAGGCAAACACGATCGGATCGTCGTGCATCTTGCCGCGAAACGCGAACATCCAGATCCGGCTCACCCAGTAGAGCGTCAGCGCAAACACGGCCCACAGTGCCGGCGGATGGCGGTACAACTGCTTGAGTTCCGGCGAGTTCAGATAGAGCGCCAGCACCAGCACGGCGAGATAGGCCGAAGACGTGCCGAATGAACGAAGAATCGACAGATCCTGCGTGATATAGCCACGACCGGCCGCTTCCATTTTGCCGTCACGCAGGATGGCGTCGAGTTCGACATAGCGCTTGACCATCGCGAGGCTCAGAAAGATCGGCACGCAGAACAGGATCAACCAGTACGACAGCGCAATACCATTGGCCTCGCCACCCGCGATGACTCGCACCGTGTACAGACAGGCCAAGGCGAATACGTCGATCAGCGCCATGCGTTTGAGTGCGAACGAGTAGGCGAGCGTCGCGGCGAAGTAGGCCGCCAGCACCGCGCCGAAACGCCACGGCAGCAAGACCGCGATGCCCACCGCAGCAGCGAGCAGCAACACGGTCAGCACTGCGCCGAACGACAGCGGCAGCTTGCCTGAGGCGAACGGCCGGTTGCGTTTGCGTGCGTGGCGGCGGTCGGCATCCAGATCGAGCATGTCGTTGAGAAGATATACGGATGACGCGCACAGACTGAACGACAGGAATGCCAGGCAAACGGCGCCGATCGAAGCCAGGTTGAAGCGATGCGCGGTCAGTAGCGGCACGAACACGAGCACGTTCTTGACCCACTGATGTACGCGCATTTCCTTGAGTACCAGCGGCAGCAGGCGGCGCTTTTCCTCGAAGAAGATAATCGCTGCGTTGACTTTGCGCGCCGCCGCTGCAATGTGCTTGTCGCCGACCACAATGGCGCGGCGCGACTGGCGCCACACCGGGACGTCGGCTATGGCGTCGCCGCAATAGTCGAAACCGCCGTCGCCAAACTGGTCGACCAGCGCTTGCGCTTTGTTGCGGCCAAGCAGATTGCGGTCTTCGGTGCTCGCCAGTACGCCGGTAAACAGGCCGAAGTGAGCCGCGATCTGGGTAGCGAGGCGCTGATTGGTCGCAGTGCACAGATAGAGGTGCCGGCCGCTTGAATGTTCGTCGCGCAGATAGGCGAGCAGCTCGGTGTTGTACGGCAGCACGCCGACGTCGATCGTCACCCGGCGGGCAATCTGTTCTTTCAGATAGGCGCGTCCGCGCAGCAGCCAACCCACACACAGGAAGATGGCGAACGGATTCTGCTTCAAGAGTACGAAGAAAGCTTCGAAAAGCAGATCGGTGCGTGTGAGCGTCCCATCGAGGTCGACGCACAACGGAACCGAATTGACTGCCGGGGTTGCCATGACCCATCTCCACGCCGAGGTACCGAGAGTCTGAAACGCTGCAGTCGTGCAGCCGTATCAGTGAATGGCGGGACGAACCAGCCTGGTCCGAGCCTGATCAAATGCTATCGGCGGCCTGGAAAAACCTCTGTGCGGCAGCGCACTTCATGTTTAAGCAAACACAAAACGCTTGTCGAGCTGGTACTTGGTGACATAGCCGATTACAAGCCCTAACGCACCGCCGGCAAGTCGTGCGTTCTCCGTATGAAAAAGCGCGCTTGCTGCGAACTCCACGGCCCAGAACACGAGGGTCGTGCCGAGGCCCATCAACACATAGAGCGCGAAGGTGCGGGCGACATGGGCGACGCTGCGATGCTCGTAGCGAAAAATCCATGCCTTGTCGAGCAGGTACTTGACGACGAGACCGGCACCCGTGCCGATACAGACCGAAAGCGGCACGGCAAAGGCGGCCTGGTACACGAAGTAAGCGAGCTTCTGGCTGCCCAGGTTCGCGGCCATCGAGATCGCTGCGAACATGGCGTACCAGAAGACGAGGCGAGAACGGCTGGCGGTAAGACTCGCGGCAGGCGTGGCGGAAGGATGGGAAGCGTGGCTCGCGGCTGGGCTGTTCATAGCGAAATCCTCTTGAAAACAAAGCCTGGCACCGAGCGGATCGCGAACATGATCTGCGCCGGGAGCCGGGGTGTGTAAAGGGAATGCTTGCCATGCGCGACCGCGCGCGCAATGCCGCTTGCGACGCGTTCCCGCGGGATGGATTATGCCTAAGCTTAGGCATCCTCTCACAGCGCCACCGTTGGCTGGTGCACACATATCACCGGGAGCCGCGTCTGCGCAGCGAAACCGGTGCGATCAGACGACGACCTTGCCGATGGTCCGCTTCATCTGCTCGAGGTAAGCCTCGACGGAGAAATATTGACCCACGTCGATCAGCGCCTGATCGGCGATGCGCTGGGCGAGCTCCGGCGCGGCCTGCAATGTTTCGATGGCCTCGGCCAGCGCCTCGACCTTGCCCGGCGCCACCAGCCAGCCATTCTTGCGATGCCGCACGATTTCCGTCACGCCGCCCGCCGAGGCGGCAATCACCGGACGGCCCGCGGCCATTCCCTCGATGATCACGCGGCCAAACGGCTCCGGTTCCGTCGAGGTATGCAGGATCACATCTACCGCCTTCATCCACGCCGGCATGTCGTCGCGAAAGCCCGCGAAGGTCAGACGGTCTTCGACGCCCAGACGCGCCGCCTGCTGGCGCAGCGATTCCACATAGGCCTGTTCGCCGAAGAGCGCCGAGCCCACCAGCACCAGATGCAGATCGGGCAGTCGCGCGAGCGCTTCCAGCGCAATGTGCTGGCCCTTCCACGGGGCGAGCCGCCCGAACAGACCCGCCAGATAGACATGTTCGGGCAAGCCCAGACGCCGGCGCAGCGCGCCGGTATCGAGGTCGCCCATGTGACTGAATTCATCCAGATCCACGCCGTTGTGCACCACCGGCACGGATTCCGGCTTACAGCCTGTGAGCGCCACCAGCGAGGCCGCCGAGGCGTGCGAATTGGCCACCACGTGATCGACCGCAAAACGCGTGAGCCACTTGACGATCCAGCGCTGCAACGGCCCGAAATGCTCGCCCGACATGATGTCGTGCAGATGCCAGACGATCCGCTTGCGGTGCAGCGGCTTGCCGAGGGCGCCGAGTACCAGCGCCTTCTGCGTGTTGAGGAACAGGATGTCGAATGATTCGGCATGCTTCGCAATGCTGCGAATCTGCCGCACGATGCCGGGTAGCGCCATCAGCCAGTTCACCTGCACGGTTTCTTTTCTGATTTCAGAAACGCGTGTTTCGCACGCCAGCCGCACCGGTACACCGAGCGCTTCGAGGCGCGTGCGAAATGGACCGTCCGAGAGCAGCAGCACTTCGCGGCGCGCGGCCCAGGTGACGGCCAGCGGCAACAGTGAGAATTCCGCGCCGCCGAGCTGTCCGCTCTGATCGACGAACAGGATGCTCACAGCGCCACCGGCTTCCGACGTATAGCCAGACGCATAGTGGGGCGCCACGTGAGAAGCGATCGCCGATGCATTCGCTGGAGCGGTTGACTTCATCTGGGTTCGCGAACCTGGGTTGAGTGGAAACGAAGAAGACACGGCATTATTGGTGCACGATTTGTATATCAATGTGTTCCTACGCACTTACGGTAACTGACATTGAGATTACAAATACATAACGATTGCTTGAATTTCGTGGGGCGTTTGTCAAATTTGTATAAATCGCTATATTGGTAGGGAGTCCGGAATAGTCCGGACGCTTGTTCATCCATCGAGATCCATCGCAGATGTTTGTCGCGCTGAGTGCGCAGGGGCACATAGCCAACGTCGCATAGCGCGAATAATGTCTCTTTAGATTTTCTTACCGCCCGGCAGACCGCAATGAACACCTCCGCATCTGCGGCCGCGAAGACAATCGCGTCCGACACTGCAGCGCCAGTATTCATTGGTCGGCACCCCAGTCTGCCGGACGGACTGGCGACGCCGAGCGTCCTGTTTATCGACCAGAGCGGTCAACTCGGCGGCGCGGAAGTTTGCCTGTTGCCACTCGCGGCGACATGGGCGGCGCGGCGCGAAGTGCTGCTGCTCTCGGATGGACCGTTTCGCGCGAAACTGGAATCGTTTGACGTACCCGTGAGGCTCGTCTGCGACGAACGTATCTCCAGCATCAAAAAACGGGCCACGCGCCTAAGCTGGCTGATGGCGCTGCCAGCGATCGTCCGGCAGGTCAGGACCATCGCCAGGCATGCCGAATCATTCGACCTCCTGTTTCTCAATACGCAGAAAGCGCTGGTACTCGGTGCCCTCGGCAAGCCGCTACACCGCAAGCGGATCATCTGGCACCTGCACGACATCATGTCGGGCGAGCACTTCGGGCCGTTGCAGCGCTGGATCGTCAAATGGCTCACGCGCTATGCGGTCGATCATGTGGTGGCCAACTCGCACGCCTCGGCGGCCTCGCTGGTGGCGCTCACCGGCTGCAAGCCGGAATCCGTGCCGGTGGTGCACAACGGCGTGGATCTGGATGCATTCAGCCAGATAGACGGCAGCGATACCGGCGCGCTGCGCCGGCATCTGGGCTTGCCCGAGCATGTCTACCTAGCCGGTCTGTTCGGGCGGCTCGCCCCGTGGAAGGGCCAGCACATTGCGCTGGAGGCGCTCGCGCGGCTGCCTGATCTGCATCTGGTGCTGGTGGGCTCGGCGCTCTTCGGCGAACAGGCCTATGTGGAATCGCTGCGCCAGCAGGCGGTGCGTCTGGGCGTCGAAGAGCGCCTGATCTTCGCAGGCTTTCGCGACGACATCCCGGCGTGGATGAAGGCGGTGGATGTGATCCTGCATACCTCGACCGAGCCGGAACCGTTTGGCCGCGTGATCATCGAGGGAATGGCCGCGGGCCGTCCGGTGATTGCCGCGTCGGCAGGCGGCGTGACGGAAATCGTGCGGCATCGCAAGAATGGCTGGCTGGTGGCGCCGGGCAAGGTCGAGGCGCTGGCCGAGGCCATCGAAACATTGCAGGCCGCGCCGGAGCTCGCCCAGCGCATCGCCGATCAGGCGTTGATCGACGTCGGTCAATATTTTTCCGTCGACGCCTACCTCGAACGGATGGTGCGGACCATTGCGACGCCACCCGTTGATACGCTGCAGGAGCCTGCCGCGCGGATGTGTGTTCGGCATCGAACGATGCGCCGGCCCCCCTTCACCTAGCATGTTTTCAGGCGGATTCCTGCCTGCCGAACGGAGATCGACATGACCTTGCCTGGATTGCCGCGTGCCACGACGCGCGGGATCGTACTCCTGTGCGTTTATCTGCTGGTCGCGAGTGCGTCGTATTGCGGCTTCTTTGCAAAGTACGCGCTGCGCGACGAGTCAGATAGCGATGCGATGACCCAGATGCTGGATGGCACCGCGGATCGTCCCTATGTGTATCGTCAATTGCTGCCGGGCAGCGCCAACCTGCTCGATGCGGCGCTCCCGCGAGCCGTGAAACAGCGGTTTCTCGCTCATTTGCAGGACGAGTATCCGAAACACAACTGGCTGAGCAATACGTTCGTGCGGGCGCCCGACGCGGCGAATCCGCAATACGCCGTGCGCTATTACATGGTGTACGCCATGACCTTCAGCGCCTTGCTGGGGGCAATGCTGGTACTCCGGTTGTTATGCCTGCAACTGCTCGGCAACGAAGTCGCGGCCACCCTGGCGCCGCTTGCATTCGCGCTGGCGGTGCCTGCCGGCAATTTCTGGGACTTCCCCGAACTGTTGTTCATGACACTCGCCGTCTGGGTCGCGCTCCGCGCGCGGCTCTTCTGGTTGCTGCCGCTCACACTGGTTGCCACGCTCAACAAGGAATCCTTCCTGTTCTTCCTGATTGCGTTGTATCCGTTCGTCGCGGCGCGGGTGTCGAGATCGCGAACAATTGCCTATCTCGGGACTTGCATGGTGCTGGCCGCGGCGGTGAACCTCGCGACCAAACTTCACTACGCCGGCAATCCCGGCGACCTCGCGCAGTTCCATCTCTGGGACAACCTGCGCTTCCTCGCCGACCCGCGTAACTACTTTCACAGCGAGCCCACCTACGGCATCCTGCTGCCGAAGGGATTCAATATCTTGCTGCTGTTTCTGGTTTTCGTCATCGTGCGGGCTGGCTGGTCCGCGTTGCCGACGGCCGCGCGACAGCACGCACTGCTCGTCTGTGCGATCAATGTTCCGCTGTACCTGCTGTTTGGTTACGGCGACGAGGTTCGTGCCTTGAGCATGGTCGACATCAGCGCTGCGCTATTGATCTGCGGAGGCCTTGCGGGTTATATATCGCGCGCTTCCGAAACGGCTTCTGTGCCGGTTGCCAGGAATCAGCCCGTCGCGCCGGCGCACAGACAACCCGCGCTGGACTTGACCGCGGACTCCTGAGCAGGACCGCATTCCTAACCGACTGTTCTGCCGGTACCCGCAACCCCGGAAGTGGCGCTCGCGGCACGTTGCCGCTGCGCCTTGACGTAGGCGCGTCTCAGGCGCTCGCTGGGCTCGTCGACATACCGGTAGATGAACCCACAGACCACCGCGACGATCAGCACCGTGAGGATCATCCAGGGGATGCGCGCGAGTCGCGACAGATGCTCGAAGTGCTGCAGAAAGATCGTCAACGCCGCGCCGTGCACCAGGTAGACCTCATAGGAAAGATTGCCCAGTGCGCGGTCGCGGCGCGTGCCTGGCTGCCGGACAGTCGCCATGGCATACGGGATCATCAGTAACGCGACGAGGCCGTTTGCCTGCAATGTGTAACGTGTTAGCGGTCCGGTGAAACTGCCCCACAGAAACAGTTCGCGTGCATGCGGTAGAGCGATGCAGCCAAACAGCAGGAGCGCTGCACAGCCGAGACTCGCGTGGGCCTGCATGCGGGTCGGATGCCACGCATGCCGCGCCGTCAGCATGCCGGCCAGAAAAAAGCCGAAATAAAGCGGCAAGGTGGCTTTGGCGGGCCAGTCTTCCAGACTGCCGAACAGATAGGCGAGTCCGGCGGCCGCGAGCAGATACAGCGCGAAGCGCCCGTTCGAACGATGCGTGGTGCGATCGAGCAGCCAGATCACCAGGGGCGCCACGAGGTAAAACTGCAGCTCAAGATCGAGCGACCAGACAGTCGGAATCAGCACGTTCGGCCCGCCCAGCAACTGCGCATAGCCGAGCAGAACCAGATGCGACACATAGAAATTGATCGAGGCCCACGACCAGTCGGTGGGCAACGGGAACGCGAGAATGCCCAGCGGATAGATGCACAACGCGGCCAGCGCCACGGTCGCGTAGAAGACCGGCAGGAGCCGCCAGATCCGTGAGACGAGAAACGTCACATAGGCGCGTTCAAGCGACGCATATTCCGCATGCCACATCCGGTAGATCCAGTAGCCGCTCAGTGCGAAAAACAGGTCGACGGCAGCCGCTCCTAAGGAAACCGGCAGGAGATGCCCGCCGAAAACCGTACAGGCCAGCGCCAGACGAAAGGCGCCGGGCGGCATGACGAGGTGGCGTGTCTTCATTGCATGTCCTTGGAGGGCGGCACGGAGAGTCGATCCTGATGATGCTCCCGCACCGTCGCAGCGGTGTGTGCGGGCCCGTACACACCCATATTCAGGCGTGAGGCCCGGCGTGCGTGCCTATTCGACCGTGACGGCGGACGGTGTGGTACTGCGCGCTGTGGGCCGGATCGAACCATGGATCAGGAAGCGCTCGAACCCGTACCACGTGAGCGTGGCATACCCGAGGGTGATCGCGAGGGCAAGTGCAGCCGCTACGTATTCGTTGAAGTGCAGCGGCCACAGGACGTAGATGACGGTCTGGTGAATCAGATAGACCGAGTAGCTGATCGTGCCGATATAGACCAGCACGCGGTTGCACAACACGCGCTTGACGATGCCGTTCGATTCGAGCGCGACGATCACGATCGAGGTACACAACAGCGTGGACAAGCTGTAAAGCCCTGCGTTGGACAGCGGCGTATTGGCCGCGCGGAAATTCGGGTAGCTCAGATGCAGCCAGGCCAATGCCGCCAGACAGGCCAGCGCAACGAAGCCGGCCGGTACGCGGCAAGGTTTGAGGGCGTCGGGCTTGCGGCGTACGATGACCGCGAGCAGGGCGCCGGCGGCCAGCAGGTCCATGCGGAAGGGCGTGAGGTAATAGATCGGCCAGAAGGTGTCGAACCATGGCGTCGCGACGGCGCGCAAGAGCGGCGCCGCGATCATCAATGCCACGGCGACGACAGCCAGCCTGCGCTCGGAAACGAGCAGGACGACGAAAGGCCAGAAAATATAGAACTGCTCTTCGACCGCCAGCGACCACAGCACATTCAGGCTGTCATGGCCGCTCTGTCCGAGCGCATCGCCGATATTGGTGGCGAAGAACGCGTACCACTCCCAGTGCCGTGCCCAGCCGAAGCCGAACAGCAGCGACGACACCGTCATCAGCAACAGATACGGCGGCAAGATCCGGCGCGCGCGCCGCCCGTAGAAGTAGCCGAAATACGACTGCCGACGTGTCTTGCGCTCGAGCAGGATGCCGGTGATCAGAAAACCGCTCAGTACAAAGAACAGATCGACGCCCATCCACAGCGGCGAAGCTAACGCATGCTGCGAGAACACCGAAAGCACAGCGATCGCGCGCAGACCGTCCAGTTGCACGATGCGCCTCGAGTGCGAGGCCGGGGCGGAAGTTGCGCTAGCTGTCATAGGGTGTCCATGCCGGAACGCCGGTCTGCCGTCATCCGTGATGATCCGCCGCAGGATCACCTGAAGTGTAGGAGTACGCATAGGCATAGTCGTACGTGCCATAGCGGCCATTGCGTTTCACCTGCACGGCATTCATCACGCCGCCAATCACATGAGCCCGCGCGCGGTGCAGCTTTTTGAGCGAGGCGCTGATGTGGCGCTCGGTATGCGCACCGGCACGCATCACCAGCACGGTTGCACCCGCTATGTTGGCGATGATGGCCGCGTCCGCGACGGCGAGCAGCGGCGGCGTGTCGACGATCACCAGATCGAACTGCTCGGAGAAACGCTGCAGGATTTCGCTGAAGCGGCTCGAGGTGAGGATCTCCGAGGGGTTCGGCGGATAGGCACCGGCCGCGATGAAGTGCAGGCCATTGACTCCGGTCTCGCGCGCCGCCACTTTCAGGTCGACCTGGCCCGTCAGCAGTTCGGTCAGGCCGCCGTTCGGCGAACGGCCGAAATACTGCGCGAGGCGTCCGCGCCGCAAGTCGGCGTCGATCAGCAAGACGCGTTTGCCCGATTCGGCGAACAGCGCTGCGAGATTGGCGCACAGGAAGCTCTTGCCATCCGCCGGAGCGGGACTGGTAAACGCGACGATCCGGTTGTTCGCGTCGATCAAACCAAACTGCAAGGTGGCGCGCAAGCCACGCAAGCCCTCCACCGAACGATCGAACGGATGGGTCTTCGCGAGCAAGGCGCGGCGCGGCGCGAAGGAGCCATGCGGCGCCGGTATCACGGGGCTCGCGGCGGCCTTCACCGCATTGACATCCACCGTGCGGGCCGCGCGCGGCCGGATCAGCCGTGCGAGGCTCGAGGGCAGGGCGGGCATCAGCGACGCGCTTCGCTTCGCATCCGGCAACGCCGGCTGCCGGCTGCTGGCGATCAACTGGTCACCGTGCAATTGCTCCACGCTGATCGGGATCGAGCCAAAGATCGGCAGGCGGAAGCGCCGTTCGACCATGTCGGGATCGGCGACGCCGGCAAAGAAGGTGCGTCGGCAGAAGGCGAAGCCGATACCGGCGATCAAGCCGAGCACGGCGCCCGCCGAGATGATCAGCGGGACCTTCGGGCTCATCGGATCGGACGGCACGAGTGCCTCGTCGACGATGTGCACATTGCCGACCGTCCCTGCGCGGGTGATCGATAGTTCCTGGGTCTTGTTGAGCAGTGCGACATAGATGTCTTCTGCCACCTTGGCGTCGCGTTGCAGCGATACCGCTTCACGTTCCGAGCGCGGCAAGGTCTTGAAGTGGTCGTTGAAACGGTCTTTTTCGGCGGCCAGCGCGGTCAGTTGCGCATCTACCTGCTGCACTTCCGGGCTATCCAGCGTGAAACGCTGCAGCAACTGGGCACGCGCAATGCGCAGTCCGGCGATCTGCTTCTCGTATTCCAGTCCACCCTGCAGGAATACCGAGGATTCCTGAGTTGGCTGGAACGAGCCGACACGTTCCTGATATTCGGAGAGCGCCGTCTCCGCGCGCTTCACTTCCGAGCGCAGATGCGGCAATTCTCCGTTGAGGAAGTTCAGCATCTTGCTGGCTTCTTCCTGCGCGCGTTCGGTGCGTTGACGCAGATACGATTCCGCGACGGCGTTGGTGATCGCGGTAATGAACTTCGGATCGACGCCTGTGTAGGAGAGCTGCACAATGCCCGTGTCGCGGCCTTTTTCGCTGACCTGAAGACCGCCGGCGAGCCCCATGACCGCGTTGAGCTGGTTGGCGCGCGTCACGTAGAACTCGGTGCCGGGCCGCGCGACCAGTTGCGTCACGAGCAACGACACACCGTTGCCTTCTGCGAGCGTGCCGGCCGTGCCGACGAGCAGCCTCTGCTGTTGCGGATCGAACAGCTCGTAGCGGCCGTTACCGAGCGCGCGCAAGGTCAGGGTCACGCCTTCGAGCGATTTCGGCACGGTGACTGAATCGACGCGGAACTGCTCGCCGCCCCACGCGTAGGAGCGCATACCGAACCAGCCCGGCATCGGATGTCCGGGATGCGCGAACAGGGCGGAGAGCGATCCGAGGTAGGGCATCACCTTCGGGCTGGCGCCGAAATTGAGCTTGAACTGCTCGACGACCGGTTCGACTACGACGCGGCTCTTCATGATTTCGATTTCGGCGTCGGTGTGCATCACACCGGCCCCGGCCGAAAGCGGACTCATCGCCGAGAGCGTCGACGCGTTCGGTGAAGTTGCCTCGACCTGCAGCAACGCATCGGCCGAATAGATCCGGGTGGCCATGTGGGCATACAGCACGGCTGCCAGGAACACCGTCCCGGCGATGCCCACCACCCACCAGATCTGCTCGATCACCATGCGCCCCAGGTCGCGCATGACCTCGTCTTCGTCGTTACCCGGCGACGGCGAGAATTCTGGCATGTCATAAGTACTCATTTTTTTGGTCTCCCACTTGCGGGGCGTTAAGGTGCCAGTTCTTTGGTGAAGAACAGCGTTTGCAGCGATGGCGTGATCAGATCGAGCAGGCGGTTAAAGCGCGCGGACTGGGCGATCTGTACATAGACCACGTCGCGTGGCTGCAACTGGAACTGCGTCATCAGCATCAGCGCGTCCACCTGCGTCATATCGAGCCGGTACACGTCGGGCATGCGCATCTTCGTCTTGACCGTGCCATTAGGACCAGGCTGTGGGTCCACGCCGCGAATCACGTAAATGACATGCGGATTCGACGTGTGGCTGTCGATGCTCCCCGAGCTCGTGAGCGCGTCGGCGAGCGTCAGCTTGCCGCGGTTCATCGGCACGATCGACGGCCGGGTGATTTCGCCGAGCACGAACACGCGGCTATTGGTGCGGTCCGGCACGTCGATGATGTCGCCGTCGTCGAGCACGACGTTTTGCTGGACATTGCCATCGTCGAGAATCGAGGCGACGTCCACCTGATAGCGCTTGCCGTCGCGCGTAATGCCGACATTCTGCAGATCCGCATCCGGCGGCGCGCCGCCCGCGCGATTGAGCGCGTCGATGATCGTCAGCGGCACATCGGTAATAGGTTGTGCCTGGGGCGTGCGCACGTCGCCTAGCACTTGCACCTGTTTGCTGTTGAAGCCGGTGATGCGCACGTCGAGCTGCGGATTGCGGATCGTTTTGGCGAGGCCCGCGGTGAGTCGTGCCTGCACCTGCTCGGCCGTCATCCCCAGCACCTTGATGCGCCCGACACGCGGAAAAAAGACCGTGCCGTTGTTGGCGACGCGCAAGGTCAGACCGCCCGGTTCGCCGCCGCCGGTGACCGCCTGGCTGGTCGACGGCGAGGCGGCCGTCGACGTGCCGCCGCCGGCCGTGGCGCCGCCGCTGGGCAGGGTCGGCAACGGCGGTGTGCCGCCCGCGCCGCCAGCACCCGCGCCACCTTGCGAGGTCAGCTCGGGATGATCCCAGACGATGATCTGCAACTGGTCGCCCGGGCCGATCCTGTAGTCATACGCCACACGCGCCTTCGGCGTGAGGCAGGTGAAAGTGAGCGGGCAGCTTTGCGCCGGCGAAGCCTGCAACGACACGTGGCTGAAATAGCCGGCGTCGATGGGCTGCACCTGCACTATTTCAGGAGCCGTCTGTTGGGCCGGTTGCGGTTCCTGCAGATTGCTGCTGTCGAGAAAGCCACCCGGTGTCCACGAGCATGCCGACAACGCAAACAACGATACTGCAACAACCCCCGTCAAAATCGTTCTGGATATCATGGTTATGGTCCCTCGCATTACATGAAACGCTGCACCCGCTCAGCGTTTTGCTTCCTGCCAGGCCCCGCGCATGGCGCGTATGCCGATCCACCATTTACGAAGTGCGAGCGCCGGTCCGGCGCTGCCGATCGACAAGGTCAAAGCGCGGGCGAGCCCTGGATCCGCGCGCGTACCGATCAGCGTTGCGTAGACGACGAACGCACACCGTCCCGGCAGGGACAGGTGATCGCGCATGATGAGTCGCAGGTTGAACGACGCGTTATAGAACGCGGCATGGTTGAAAATGAAGCGTTGGTCCTCATCGCCGCGAGGCGCTGGATAATGTTCGACGAGGATCGACGGGTCATAGATCAGGGCCCACCCGCGCTTCACCACGTCGAGGCTGAACTGCATTTCGCAATGCACCTGCGCGCCGGTACCGCGCAGTCTTTCGTCAAAGCGCAGGCCCTCGACGGCCTCGCGCCTGAAAGCCATGTTGACGCCCTTGAGCACCTGCACCGGGCGCGGTTCGCCGCAGCCGATGTGGTGATTGCCGATCGGGCGTCCATACCATTGCACGAGGCCCACGCGCTCCCGCGCGCCGGCGAGAATCGTGCCTTTCTCATGGACGATATCGCGCCCGCCGATGCCGCCCGCGTCGCGATGCTGGGCGAAGCCGTCGATGAGGCGTTGAGTCCAGTCCGGGTGCGGCGCGGCGTCGTCGTCGGTGAAGCAGACGATGTCGCCCTGCGCGTTGTCGAGCCCGCAGTTGTAGGCGGCGACCACACCCGGCTGGCCGACCGGCGCAACCCGCAGCGCGTCGCTGCCGGCGCCGCGCAGCCGCTCATGCAGCAACGCATGGGTGGCGGCGTCGTCTGGACGCGCGACGACGATCACTTCGTCGGCCGGCCGCAGTTGTGCCTCGAGCGCTGCGAGGCAGCGCGCGAGATCAGCCGGCCGGCGGTAGGTCGGAACGATGACTGAAAGGCGGGGCGCCCCGTTCACCGTAGGCCCCCACAGGTTGTGATGCGTCTAGTAGGCATTGCGGTTGACGAATCCCTTGAACAACGTGATCAGGACAATCTTGATGTCGAACCAGAACGACCAGTTATGAATGTAGAAGAGGTCGAACTTGACACGTGCCTCCATCTTTTCCACCTTGCGGGTGGCGCCGCGATAGCCGTTCACCTGAGCCCAGCCGGTAATGCCCGGCTTGATGCGATAGCGGTGCATGTAGCCGTAGACGAGATCCTTGTAGAGGTCGTCATGTTCGAGCGCGTGCGGGCGCGGTCCCACCACCGACATCTGCCCCATCAGCACGTTGTAGAACTGCGGCAACTCGTCGAGACTCGTGCGGCGCAGGAACGCACCGATTTTCGTTATGCGGACGTCGTGCTTGGCTGCCTGGGTCAGCTGTCCGGCGCTCTCCTGATGCACGGTCATCGAGCGGAACTTGTAGATCCTGAAGGTGTGCCCGTCGATGCCCTTGCGTTCCTGGGCGAAGAACACTGGCCCGCGGGTGGTCCACTTGATGGCGATCGCGATCGCCACGAACAGCGGGGTGAGGGCCACCAGCGCCGCCAGCGCGAACAGGCGATCGAACAGCAGCTTCGGCCACATTTGCGGCGGCGAGATCGGCATGCCGGTCAGGTTGATGGTGGTGAGGCCCATCACGTCGACCAGCGAATGACCGAACAGCGTCATGCTGCGTGTATCGGGAATGAAGCGCAGGTTGACGAAGTCGTGCTGGAAGGTGCGCGTGAAGCGGTAGATGGTGCGCTCTTCCGAGAGCGGTAGCGCGAGCCACACTTCATTGATGTGCTCGGCGCGCACCTTGGCGGCGAAGGCGTTCAGATCGTGCAGCACCGGCAGCCGGTTCATGCGCGCGCTGGACTCGCCGGGTTCACCCGCTTCAGCGGATTCCGCAAAGCTCGTGTCGAACACGCAGACCGGCTTGAAACCGGCCTGGGGCACCTGCTCCAGATGGGCGAGCAGCATGCGCGCGAAGCCGGGCGAGCCGACCACGGCCACGCTGCGGAAGTTCAGGCCGCGCCGCCGCACGCCGCGCAATATCAGATGCGCGGCGAGCTTGGTCGCGACGATCATCGCACCGGAGATGAGTGTCGAGTAGCCGAACCAGAGCCGCGACACGGCGTCCATGCGATGCAGCGTGAAGACCAGCATCAGGCCGGTCACGACCACGAAGAACCAGCCGGCGCAGACGCGCGCCAGCATCTCCGCGAGCGACTTGCCGCGCCAGGTTTCGTAGATGCCGAAGACCGGGAACAGCAGCAGCACCAGCACGCAGTTAAAGGCGATCAACAGCCGTTCGGTATCGGCGAGCGAGAGCGTGGCGTCGAAGCGCATCAGGTGAGCGAGCAGTGCACCCGCGATCACGAATAACGCGTCGAGACAGCGCGCAGTATTGCGCAACATGATAGGTACCTTGCAGGTCCGCTACGGCTTAGTTCACAGCCTCGGCCTGATGCAGACGCGGCAACAGGCGGTCGAATTCACGCTTGACGAGCCCGTAGCATTCGCAGGCGCGCGCTTCGAGACCTTTACGGTCGAGCACCTTGATATGGCCACGGCTGTGATGAATCAGACCTTCATCGTGCAGCTTGCCCGCGGCTTCAGTGATGCCCTCGCGGCGCACGCCGAGCATGTCCGCGATCAGCTGCTGCGTGACGGTCAGTTCGTTGGAAGCGACCCGGTCCACTTCGATGAGGAGCCAGCGGCACAGTTGCTTGTTGAGCGCGTGGTGGCGGTTGCACGCGGCGGTCTGGGCGACCTGCGTGAGCAGCGCGTGCATGTAGAGCATCATCAGCCGGCGCAGCAGGTCCGAGCGCATGAAATGCTGCTTCAGGCTCTGTGCGCTCATGCGATACGCGAAACCGGCGCTTTGCACCTGGACGCGGTTCGGCATGGTTTCGCCGCCGGTCAATACCGGGACGCCGGTCATGCCTTCGCGGCCGACCGCGGCGATCTCGACCGAGCTGCCGTCTTCCATCGTCGAGAGCATCGAGATGATGGCGGTGGTCGGGAAGTACACGTGATGAATTCGTTGTCCTGAATCGCAGAGAAGCTGTTCGGTGCGCAGATGGACAAGTTCGAGGTGAGGGGCGAGTGTTTGCCACTCATGTGATGGCAATGCGCCGAGCAAATGATTGCCGTGCAAATCAGATTGAAGCGTTAACATGATCGGTCCTCGCACGAAGCCGCAGACGCGGCTCGTTGATTTTTTTACCCGTCGCTGTATCCCTGGTGTATTGCCGCCTGGCGAGCGGCTATGGATAAACAGTGCGGGCCCCGTATGGCCTTTCTGCGCCGTCGTGTGGGTTGTTATTGGCGTCGGCGCCGGTGTTGCGCTTCTCATTTAGCGAGGACCGTGCCAAGGGGGGCTAAAACGAGTGCTGGTGCGGCGCAGCGAAAGGCTCGGTGGCGCGTTACGAGGCAAAACATGCGTTTTTGTTTCAATTCTGTACTAGGCCCTGGGGTGCCAAAGTGTTTGTCAAAGCCCGTCAAATTCAGCGCAAGTGTTTGATCGGATTAGTTTAAGGGGCGGCATCGTAGAATCTGGATGAGGTCTTTCGCGCTTGAAACACTCGGTGTAGAGGCGCTTGGCAGGGCCGTCCAAGATGACTCAGATTTGATTCATATGTGTTCGGGCCGATAGGTGGGCTGGCGCACGGAAGAGATTTTTGACAAAGCGCGCGGGTAGCGGCGCGCGTTGTTGACGCGGCCGCGAAAATATCGCAGAACGAGGGTTGATGCGGCTTGGCGGGCAGCGGCGTCTGTGGCGGACTGCTTCAGCCGTAGAAAACAGGGGTATTCGAGTTGATGGCGCGTACTTCGCCCGAGGGTGCGGCGGGTGTTGCGTCGCTGTTATCGGATAGCAGCGGCAGTAGTGCAACGGTGCGCGGCTCGCCGGGCGGCAGATGAAACCAGTTGTCGGCAGCCCGGTAGCCGGCGTCCGCTATGTTGACGAAACGGCTGAAGCGGGTTGCCTGTACAACCAGTTGCCAGCCCTTGCCGGTGGCCTCGAGGGTCGCACTGAGGCCTGTATCGTAGCGCTCGGTGGCGCGCCGCTGCGGCAGGTGAAAGCCCCGCGAGAGGATCCGCCCGCTCTCGACGTCGCGCAGTGTGGCAATCGTCACATCATGGGCGGGCGGGCCGAAACGATACGCATGAGTCAGGTCGAAGAACTGCCCCAGACATTCCGCTGCGGCGAGACGCTGCTTGCTGCGCGGGGCGAGATCGACCGCGCAGGTTGCGGACGCGACCTTCACCGCGCCGTCGCGCAGACAGACCAGTTCCAGTTGCGCCGCGACGCTTTCGCCGGTCTCGTTGATGAGGTGCAGGTCGAGCCCGTTCAGGCCTTCGTCGGTTATCACCAGTTGTATCGGCTGCAGCACGTGCGCCAACGCGTGCCAGGCGCTCTTCGGCCGTCCGGTCGAGTCGACGATGCCCCAGCCCGCGCCTGCGCGCAGATCCTGGAACTGCCAGACAAGGGCGCCGCCGCAGGGCGAACCGGCGCGCCGCCATTCGGCGAACACGTCCATCATCAACTCGGCGACCACCGCGCGCGAAAGCTCCAGATAGCGCTGCGGATCCTCGTAGCGCAGGCGCGCAGGCTCGATACCGTAGAGCGTCGCCAGGTAATGGTCGCGCACGTCGTCGAAGTCCCAGCCGGCCCCCTGGTCGCGCGGCACCGCCGCTTTCCAGCGCGGATCGTGAACCTGGATCGTGCCGAGTGCGTGGTGCAGCGTCGCATCGTCCGGCACATTGGCGAATGCCAGGCATTCGGCGGCAAAGCGCACTTCGGCGCGCCGCACGTCTTCGAGCGGCCGCTGATACGCACCGACGCCGTAGTAATGGGTGATGCCGGTGCGGGTCGAGAACGGCCAGACGCCGCCGGTGGGAGAATTGTTCACATACGTTACATCGGCTCGCTCGCGTGCGACGATGGCCGGCAGGCATTCCGTGAAAAGCGGTTGCGCGCGCATCGAAGGCGGCAGCCCGAACATCGCGGCTTGCTGATCGACTTCGCTGCCGCCGCACAGCACGGCGAGAGCCGCAAAGCGGCGCGTGCGGGCCAGAAACTGTTCGGCCTCGCGGCGCACGGAGGCGGTGAAGGCCTCGTCGGTCGGATAGTCGAAGTTCGCAAAAGCAAAATCCTGCCAGATGAGGATTCCGTAACGATCGGCGAGCGCATAGAAAGCATCCGATTCGTACACCATGGTGCCGCCCACGCGCAGCATGTTCAGGCCGGCCTCGCGCGCGAGCCGGAAGGCATGGTCGAGCTGCTGCGCCGTGCCGGCGAGCGTGACCAGATCGGCGCTGGTCCAGCAGGCGCCACGGCAGAACACCGGCGCGTCGTTCACACGGAGCGCGAAACCTTCGCCGTCCGCGCCGCGCTCCACTTCTATCTTCCGGAAGCCGATCTGGCCCAGTTCGAAGCGCTGCTCCGCCAGTTCGAGCACGACAGCATGGAGTGCGGGCACGCCGTGGGTGTGCGGCCACCAGCGTTCGGCTCGCGGCACGCGAAGCTCGCCCGCGAGCGTGCAGGCATCGCGCCATTCGAGAGACGAATGGGCGCCACCGCAATTCAATACGGCGGGGATGGCGCCGCTCTGCGGACGCACGAAGCGTAGCGTGAGCGACACGATGCCGTCGTCGCCGTCGATGCGGCTCGCGAGGTCGACCGTATCGAACGCCTCGCGGGCGTCACCCAGCAGTTCGATGGGGCGCCACGGACCGACCGCCTGCAACGGCGGGCACCAGCCCGGCATGTGCCCGAGCAGGGTCGTGCGGACGTTGCGCAAGGTCGGCGGGGCGACGAGGCGGGGGCGCCAGCGCGCGCGCGAGCGGCGCGCCGCGAGCAACGGTGCGAGCGAGCGGAAGCACAGGGCGAGCGTCGCCGGTTCTGTCAGGTCGAACTCGAGGTCGTGGGCGACGAACATCGAATCCGAGTCGAGCCGCTTCACGCCGTCGAGCCACACTTCGGCCAGGGTCGCGAGACCGTGCAGACGCAGCCGTTGCGGGCCGCTGCCCGTCAAGGACGGCGTCAGGCTCAGGCGGTACCAGTGATCGTCGAAGGCAAACGGCGGCGGATGGTTGGCGTCGAGCCGTCCAGCGGCCCGCCACGCGGCCGCCACCGTCCCGGGGACCTGAGCTGTCAGCCAGCCATCCGCAGGCCAGTCAGCGGGCGATACGCAGGCGCCCGGGGGGGTGCTCAGGCATTGCCAGCCCGCGTCGAGGGCGCGCGGCCACACGCTGCCAGCCATGCCGCCGGCCGCTGCGAGCGCACGCTGAAGCAGCGCGGGTTCCGTGGCCGGCGGTGCGGCTGCTTCGCGCACCAGATCAGGCGGGGTGGTGGGCAAGGCACGCACAGGGACTCCAGGCAGCGGGTAGCGTCAAAACGCGAGCGCGGCAAGCGGCGGCAAGGTCTTGTCGTAGGCGTCTTCAAGGACATCGAAGCAGTCGGTGCACAGATCGTGGCGGCCACGCGCCATGGCCCGTACGAGGCGGAACTGCATCACCATCGACTCCGAGGCGATCTTCTGCGCCGACCCTACGATCTCGGCCGGAATGCCGAAACCTTGCGCGGACAGCCAGAGCAGGTACTTCGACAGAAACTCGAAATTCGCGCCCAGTTGCCGCATCAGGTTGAACGAATACAGATGGAAAAATTTCTCGCCGCGCGTGAGCACGGTGTCCAGATGCTGCGGAAACTCGGCGCGCCATTGGGTGATGGGATTGCGCATGGGCCGGCGCGCCAGGTGGGCGCACAGCAGTTCCGCGGAGGCCTGCGCGAGCGCGGTGCCTTCGAGCGCGGGCCGCACCTGCTTGGCGAATTCGACATACGGATAGAGCAGGTCGGCCTGCCCGCTGAATTGCGGCAGCTTGCGAAACACGCCTTCGTAGTCCTCGCCGTCGAGCAGGTGATAGCCCGTGTTATGGAAATAACCCAGGCGCTGCCCGGCAGGGTCGATGAAGTCGATGCCGACGGTGGTTTTTGGATGTTCGCGCCGGTACGACGTGGCGCGCGTGTTCGGCAGATAGAAGCCGTCCACTTCCACCAGCACCGTGTGGCCACGCAAGGTCTGCGCCAGCACGCGGTCTTCCAGCGAGTCGTAGATCGCCAGTTCCTGCACCTGCGTGCCGTAAAGCCGCTCGAGATCCTCCAGCGGGAATTTGAAGAAGGTGAACTGGTCGCCTTCGAAATCCTGCGTCACGGTGAACGCGAAAGCCGCCCGCGGATCGAGTCCGAAGCCGTGCAGCAGCTCGATCCACAGGTCGACGTAGCAATTGGTCTCCTGCCAGACGCGGTCGCCCTGATGCAGCGCGTGGGGCTCGTGCGAGCGCGGCGGGTGGGGCATGGCCAGCGCGTGAAAGGTGCCGTTCAGCGCGGTCGTCATGCGTCGCCTCCGGCGAGTCCGTGCAGCACGCGGGCCTTGGTATCGCCCCACAGCAGCGCGCGCACGTCGTCCGGCCACACGTTGACATCGAGGCCGTGATGGCGGAACAGCGCCAGCGTGATGCGCTCCATGCCGAAGCCCACGCAGCCCGTGTGCGCCACCGAGCCGTCCGCACATTCGATCTTCCAGATCGCGCCGAAGTGATCCATGTGATAGTTGAACGACAGGCAGGCCGTCTTGCCGTCCGCATTGGCCACCGGAATCAGCAGTTCGAACTTGAGCGCCTGGGCGCGCTGGCTGTCCGCGACGATCTTGCCGCCGCGGCCGAAGAACGGGTCGTTGGCGAGGTCGACGTCGACCGGCAACTGCAGCATGTTCACGAGCGCCGAGCCGCGTTCGATCCACATCTGACGAAACGCCATGACCTGCTCCGCGTTGCCGAGGCGCACGTATTCGCGCTGGCGGAACATCTGCATGCGGGCCGGATCGAGCGACGGTTCGTGGCGGAAGCAATACGACAGCACGTCGATCGTGCGGCCTTCTTCGGGCAGCGGACCGCGCCGCGCCATCACCGGATAGATCGGATAGCAGGCAGCCGGGGTCAGCACCACGCGGGTGGGTTTCTGCTGCGCCATCCATTCGTCGCTGCGATCGTCGTCACGCTCGGTCATGGCGTCGTCGAGCGCGCGTAAGAGCCGCTGGTGGCCCATGTCGTTGCCGCAGAACGAATGGATCGTGCCGGCCAGATTCGGGAAGCTCTTCAGATATTCGCTATCTTCGAAGTCCGTACGGCGCATGGCCGGCGGGAAGCGCAACACTTCCGGCTGCTGGTCGGCGCCGAGATGGGTAATCGCGACGTTCAGGCGCTCGACCACGTCCTCGAAGACCTGGCTGCGGCCATACAGGCCGTTTTCGCCGGTGTCGATCAGAATGCCCTTGTCGAGCAGTTCGTCGCGAAAGCTGGGGGCGGCGGGCGCGGTGTCAGCTTGCGCGGCGGCGAGGGCAGCAGTGTCGGTCATGGTGTTCATCTCAGGCTCTCCCCGGTGCGGCCGGACGCTGCGCCAGCAGCAGGCTCGCGGTGTTTTGGGCAATGCGGTCGTTGTTGATCATCAGCGGTGCTGAATACAGGTCGCGCAGATGACGGCCCACGCTGTACTCGGTGCCGTTCTTGTAGCCGGCCATGCCGCAGATCATCAGCACTTCGTGGACCACCTGCAGCGCAGTCGTCGAAATGCTCGTTTTCAGCGTGTTCATGTCGGAGGCGAAGCCGAGCAGCGCGGACAGCGGCACATCGGCCTGACAGGTGCCCTGTTTGGCGAGATGCGCGGCGCGCGCCGCGTCGAGTGCGACGGCAAGGCGCGCCTGCATCATCTGCAGAAGGCCTACGGCTTCGGCCAGACGCAGCCCGGCCGGCGGCACCGAGCCGGGCTTGGCGCGTGCCTGGGCGCGGAAAAACGCTTTGGCCCGATTCACCGCGTCGGTGGCGATGCCGGTCCATACCGCGGCCCACAGGGTGTGCGAGATCGGCAGCATGGTCTGGTCGGCGATCTCGGCGAACGGGGTCGGCAGGATCTGCTCGGCGAGACCCGTCGCCACGAGGCGAAAGCCCTCGCTGCAGGTGCCGCGCATGCCCATCGAATCCCAGCCACCGCGTTTTTCCAGCGTCGTTTCCGCGCGCAACGCCACGATCATCACCTGGTCGGCGGCGGCCGATTCGGCGGTCCGCCGGGCCGTCACGAGAATGCCGTCGGCCTGCGCGCCATAGGAGATGGTGGGCGCGAGCTTCTCGATGCGCAGGCGGTCGCCGTCGAGTTCGACCGAGCAGGCGCTGGTGCGCATATTGCCGCCAATGGTCTCCTCGGAGGTCGCGGAGGCGAGCAGCCACTGCTGTTCGACCAGTTGCGTCAGCAGCGCGCGGTGCCACGGGATGTCGGTGCCGTGCGCTTCGATGCAGGCCACCTGGATCTGGTGCATCGCGTACACCATTGCCGTCGAGGCGCAGCCCTGGGCGAGGATTTCACAAATTGCGGCGACATCGGCAAGCGGCAGACCCGCACCGCCGAACGCTTGCGGCACCAGCGCGGAGAGCAGGCGCTCGCGGCGCAGGGCGTCGAATGCTTCGGTGGGAAAACGCGCCTCGCGGTCGACCGCGTCCGCATATTGCGCCGCGACCTGCGCGGCACGCTGGGCGGCGGCGCGCCAACCGGCGTCAGGTTCGACGGCGGCGAGCGACGCGGCGCCAGCGGCCGTGGGCGGCTCGGCGTGCGCGCCGTCGGGCGGCACCGCGTCATGCGGCACCGCGTCTTGCATGAGCGGGGCGTTCATGCGGCCGCCTTTGCCTGTTGCAGCTCGCTGACCGCGGCGGCGAGCGAGTCGATGGTCGAAAAGAGCCGACGGGTCAGCATGCGATCGGGAATCTCGATGTCGAACTCGTCTTCGATCGCGAGCATCAGATGCACGGTCGCGAGCGACGACAGGCCCGCCGCATAGAGGTCGGCGTCGTCCGCCAGGGTCTCAGGCGGCACGTCGAGACGTGCTGACTCGGAAAGAATGCGTCGCAATGCAGTTTTCATGGGAAGGCGCCCCCTCAAGGTGATGTCGCTATACCGCTTCTGGTTGGATTCGCCACGCTCGCCACCACGGCGGCGAATGCGTTGCCGAGGTGCCGAGCGCTACGGGTTCGGACAATGTGTGCCGGCTGACCGTATTTAACTGATCGCGATGCAGCATCGTCGGTGCGCTTCCGCACGGAGATTCAAGGGTCGGTAGCGGTAACGTGCAGTCATGGCAACGGGCACGTCCAAATGGGCAAATCCCGTCACGTGAATCGCTGGGGGGAAACCTGATGAACTGGAAAACACTCGAATTCGAACAGTTCACGGCACGCGAGTTGTATCTGGTGATGCGTGCGCGCAGTGCGGTGTTCGTCGTCGAACAGTCACATGTCTGTCTGGATGCAGATGGGCACGATGAACAGGCACTGCATGTGTTTGCAGTCGAGGACATGTCCCGGCCGATGCCGGTGATGGCGTACGCGCGCATCCAGCCCGGCGACGCCGAAGACCCCGAAGTGTTGATCGACAAGGTACTGACGAGCCCCGCGCGGCGCGGCGACGGGACGGCGGAAATGCTGATCGAGCGGGTCTTGCAGGCGATTGCCGAGCGGTGGACGGCACGCGTGGTGCGGGTCACCGCGCCAGTCAGCCTGCGCGGCTTCTACGAGCAGTTCGGGTTTCGTAAGACCGAAGGGCCGTTTCTCGAACATGGGATGCCGTTTATCGGCCTCACGTGCCAGTTGCGCGGCGCGCGCACCACGGCGGGCAACTGGCGGCGCGAGCGCAGTGCCGCGCCGGTGGCCAGCACGTTCGAACTGCTCTGAGGGCCCGCAATGATCCATGCTTCGGGGATGCCGATCCCGCCGCGCCCGCGCCAGTTGCATCCCTTGCGCCAGGACAAGCGGGCGCGTTCGATGACGGCACGGCTGATGGGGCCTGTCGCGTTACCGGTTGCCATGTATGTGCTGACGCTGCTGCTGATTGTCGCGCACCAGGGCAGAGTTCTGGAGTTGTCGTATACGCTGATGTCGACGCTGGTCGCGTTCCATCTGTACCGGCGCTATCCCGCGCATTATCTCGGCTTCGTGTGCTGGCTGTATTTCCTCACGCCCGAGGTGCGGCGCTTCGCCGATTTCTTCAATGGTTCGTTCAACGCCAAAAGTCCGATCATGCTGGCGCCGCTGGTGGCGGCGGCGATCTCGGGCCTTTCGGTGCTGTCGCATCATCGCATCCTGGGGCAACGTCGCGCGATGCCGCTCGTGCTGATGTTGATTGCGCTGTTCTACGCGTTCGTGATCGGTATCGTGAGCGTCGGCGTGGCGCCGGCCTGCTATACGCTGATCGGCTGGATCTTGCCGGTGTTGATCGGCATTCATCTGGTCGTCACGTGGAAGGAGTATCCGGTCTATCACCGCGTGCTGCTCAAGACCTTCGTGTACGGCAGTTTCCTGCTAGGCACCTACGGCATCTACCAGTTCATATCGCCGCCGCCCTGGACGGTGTTCTGGATGGTGGGATCGGGCATGGGCACCTCGGAAGGTGTGCCTGTGCCGTTTGGCCTGCGCATCTCCAGCACGATGAATTCGTGCGGCCCGTTCGCTATCACGATCATGACCGGCTTGCTGATGTCGCTCGCCGCGCGCGGCAAGATGCGCATCGCGGCGGGTATCGTGGGCGTGCCGGCGCTGCTGTTCACATCGGTACGGACTGCCTGGGGCGGGATCATTATCGGCCTCATCTATCCGCTTGCGATGCTCGACGGCAGGAGCCGCGTGCGGCTGCTGGCCTGCGTAATCTGCCTGTTCGGGCTCTGTTTGCCGCTGACGATGATCGACGCGGTATCGGGCCGGATCGTCTCGCGTGTGCAGACCATCGGCAATCTCAGCGACGATAATAGCTTTCAGGCGCGCTCGAGTTTTTACCAGAACTTTTCCTCGTTTGCCACGGCTTCGATCGCCGGGAAAGGGCTCGGCTCAGTGGGGCTCGGCACCAAGCTGGCCGACGATCCGAGCCAGCTCACCGGCTCGATCGACAGCGGCATCGTCGAGGTGTGTGTCGTGATGGGTTGGCCAGGCACGCTGCTGTATGTCACCGGCGTGTTCATGCTGATCTGGCGTGCCATCAAGGCCAGCCTTTCGCAATCGCGGGACCGCTTCGCCATCTCCGGCGTGGGGGTCGCCATCTCCATCTTTGCCATGATGGTGATGATCAATACGCTGCAAAGCGAGCCAGGCATGCTGTTCGTCATCGGCGTGCTGATGCCGGTCATCGGCTTGCGCTACGCGCGCCACAAACGCGATAGCGATCTGGCTCGCGCAAGCGCGGTCGCCCATGCTGCCGTGCAGGTGCGAGCATGAGGTCCGAAGCGCTGCGGGTTCTGATCGTGACGCATGTGGTCCGCAACAACGACGGGCAAGGGCGGGTGAACTACGAAGTGGCGCGGGCCGCGCTCGCGGCCGGCTATCGTGTGACGATTGTCGCCTCGGAGTGTGCCCGCGAGTTGCGCGAGCATCCGCGTCTGCGCTATGTCGAGATTCCCGTGAGCCGGCTGCCGACCCGGCTCATCAAGTACCAGATGTTCGCGTTGCACAGCAGCGCGTGGATTCGTTCGCATCGCGCGGAGTTCGACATCGTGCACGTGAACGGTTTCATTACGTGGGCGCGTGCCGACGTCAACACGGTGCATTTCGTGCATGACGGCTGGTACCGTTGCGGCTTTTATCCGTTCCGGGTGACGGCGGGCGCGCGTGCGGCTTACCAGGTGGCGTACACGAAGCTCAATGCGTTGTGCGAGCAATGGGCCTTCCGTCACGCCCGCGCAGTGGTGCCGGTGTCGCAAAAGGTCGGCGCAGAGGTGCGCGCGCTCGGCATCGACGCGGGTACGCTGCATGTGATTCACAACGGCGTCGACACGGACGAATTTGCGCCGGGCCCGGCGATGCGCGAGGTCTTCGGTTTGCCTGCAGATCCCTTCATGTTGCTGTTCGCAGGCGATCTGCGCATGTCGCGCAAGAACCTCGATGCGGTGTTGCGCGCGCTGGTATCGACGCCGCCGCATGTCCATCTTGCGGTGGCGGGCATCCTGCGCAACAGTCCTTATCCAGCACTCGCGCAGACGCTTGGCGTGAGCGACCGGGTGCATTTTCTCGATCTTGTCCGCGATATGCCGGGCTTGATGCGTTCCGTCGACGCGTTTGTGTTTCCATCACGTTATGAGGCGATGAGTCTCGTGATGCTCGAAGCCCTTGCGGCAGCGTTGCCGGTTGTGACGGTGGCGACGGCGGGAGGCGCCGAGGTGATCGACAGCCGTTGCGGCGTGGTGCTCGACAGCCCCGAAGATATCGCGGGTCTTGCAGAGGCGATCACGCGTCTGGCGCGGGACCCTGCGCACGCCCGCAGCATGGGCGATGCGGCGCGGGAGCTGGCGAAGTCGCTGACGTGGCAGGCAATGGCGAACCACTATCTTTCGCTCTACGAAGAACTTGCCAGCCAGCGCGCCACCTCCCGCACGCGTATCGCGGGCCCAGCCGTGTCGGCCAAATCATGAGCGGGCGCATCGATTCGTTGCAGATCGGCATGCACTGGTTTCGTGAGCGGCCGGGTGGGCTCGATCGTGTCTTCATGGCGCTGATCGAATCGCTGCCTGCGCAGGGCGTCGACGTGCGCGGACTGGTGGCGGGCAGCGCGAATGTCTTTAACGAATCGAGCGGCACGATCCATACCTTCGCGACCGCCCAGCAATCGCTCGGCTCGCGGCTGTGGCAGGCGCGGGCTCACTCGCGCAAGCTCAAGCGGGCGCGGCGGCCCGACGTCGTGGCGACGCACTTCGCGCTGTATGCCGCGCCGACGCTGGGCGTGTTCCCGGGCATCCCGAAGGTGGTGCATTTTCATGGGCCGTGGGCTTCCGAGACCAGCGTCGAAGGTCGCGGGCCGATGTCGCGCGCGGTGCGCCGTGCGGTCGAATGGAGCGTGTACCGGGGCGCGGCACGGCATATCGTGCTGTCGCGCGCGTTCGGCCGGATCCTGCACGAAGACTATGGCGTGCGTGAGGAATCCATCCGCATCGTGCCGGGTTGCGTCGAGGTCGACCGGTTCGATACCGACGTGACGAAACAGCAGGCGCGTACCGCGTTAGGTCTGCCCAACGACCGGCCGCAACTGTTCTGCATTCGCAGACTGGTGTCGCGTATGGGACTCGAGGATCTGATCGACGCCATGTTCGTCGTCAGGCAGGCGGTTCCCGACGTACTCCTGACGATTGCCGGCAAAGGTCCGCTCGAAGCTGCCTTGCGTGGCCGCATCGCGGCGCGTGGCCTGTCGGACCATGTCAGGCTGGTGGGATTCGTTTCTGACGATGCGTTGCCGCTCTGGTATCGCAGCGCCGACGTGACGATCGTGCCAACGGTCACGCTCGAAGGCTTCGGCCTGACGACCGCGGAGTCGCTCGCGTCGGGTACGCCCGTGCTGGTGACGCCGGTGGGCGGGCTGCCGGAGGCGGTAGCGCCGCTCTCGGAGAATCTGGTGTTGCCCTCGGTGGGGTTTCATGCAATCGGCACCGGCATTGTCGATGCCTTGCTCGGCAGGCGCGTGATGCCGGATGAGCAGGCGTGCCGCGACTATGCGCGGGCACGCTTCGACCATCCAGTGATCGCGGCGCAGGTGGCCGACGTGTATCGCGAGGCAGTGGGGGAGCGCTAAGCGAGCGCTGAATGCGCGCCGCACGAACGCGGACGTGCGGTCAGTAAAAACTGCGGGCGGCCGCACAGACTCGCTGCACCGCAGCGTCGACCATAGACCTGCCTACAACGACCGGCCCGAGCGCCCCATGCGAATCATCCATCTCGCCAACCATATTCAACTGATCGGCAATGGCATCGTCAACATGATGATCGATCTGGCCTGCCTGCAGGCGCAGGCCGGTCACGAGGTCGTGGTGGCGTCTTCCGGCGGCGAGTTCGCCGAACTGCTGGCGAGCCATGGTGTGCGTCATGTGCACCTCGCGCAGTCGCGCGATCCATGGCGCGCCCCGGCGATGTTGCTCGAATTCAACCGGCTGGTGCGGCGCTTCGATCCCGATGTGGTGCATGCGCACATGATGACCGGTACCTTGCTCGCGCGTTTTGGCGTCATGCGACGCCGTTTCGTCGTGGTCGCCACGGTTCACAACGAATTTCAGAGAAGCGCCTCGCTGATGCGTTTCGCGGATCGCGTAGTGGCGGTGACCCAGGCCGTCGCTGCGTCGATGGCCACGCGCGGCGTGCCGCCAGAACGTTTATCAGTCGTGCTGAACGGTACCGTGGGCACGCCGCGGCTCGCGGGCGTGCCGATGCCGCCTTCGCCACAATTACGGCGTCCCTCCATTACCACCGTCGCCGGCATGTATCAGCGCAAAGGCATCCACGACCTGTTGCGTGCCTTTGCGCGTGTGCGCGAGCGCTTTCCGCAGGCCACGCTCTACCTGGTCGGCAACGGTCCGGACCGCGCCATGATGGAGGCGCTCGCCGAGGAACTCGGACTCGGGGACAGTGCGCAGTTCGCCGGTTTCGTCGGCAACCCTGCGGCCTATCTGGCGGAGACGGACGTGTTCGTGCTTGCTTCGCACAAGGAGCCCGGCGGTCTCGTGCTGTGCGAAGCGCGCGAAGCCGGCTGCGCGGTGGTTGCCACGCGCGTGGACGGCAATCCGGAGATGGTCGGCGGCGAAGCGTCCGCGTTGCTCGTGCCGGCCGCCGATCCCGAGGCGCTGGCGGCGGCGATCGGACGCCTGCTGGAGGACCACGCATTCCGAGCGGAACTGGCGGCACGCGGGCAGCGCAATCTCGCGGCGTTTTCGGTGCAGCGCGTATGCGAGGCGTACCTGCAGCTCTATGAACGGACGATCGACGAGTGGCGTCCGTCGCGCGGCGCACGGGTGCGCGGCGCCACTTCCTACCGTGGGATGCCGTGATGCTCGACGCACCCTACGCCACGCGCAAAGCGCCCGCCGAACCTGCCGTTTCTCCGGCACAGTCCGGGCGCGTGCGCGCCGCCCAGACTCAGCCGCAGCCGGCGGTTGCCACACAAGTGCAGCCGCAGTTCGCAGTCTGCGTCACGACCATGAACCGCGCCGATGCGCTCGCGGCCTGTCTCGACAACCTGCTGCGCTGCGAGCCGCCGCCGGCCGTGGTGGTGGTCAGCGACGACTCGCCTGACGAAGCGACCCGTGCCGTCAACGAGGCGATCGTCGCGGCCCGGCCGGGCGCGGTGTATCTCGCGGGGCCGCGACGCGGCGTCTGTGCGAATCGCAACAACGCGGTGTACCACTGCCTCACGCATACACCAGACTGCACCCATGTCTCGTTCGTGGACGACGACATCCAGGTCAGCGCTGATTTTTTCGCGGTGGCGCGTACCCACGTCGAACGCCTGCGCACGGGTTCGGGCGACACGGTGATCCTGACGGGCGGCGCTTCGAGCGGCCCGCATCTGTACGAATGCCGCCCGGTGCGGCTGTCGTTTGCCGGCTACTTTACGGAAGGCGTGGTGCCGCAATGCATCAACCTGCACGCGTCGGTGTTTCCGTTGGCGCTGTTCGACCATGACCGATGGGATGAAAACATTTTCTTCGGCACCGAAGACGCCGAGTTGACCTTGCGGGCACTGCGGCGCGGCTACACGATCGAACTCGTGCCCACGCTGCGCTCGCGCGACACCATGCCGGGCGGCGGCGTGCTGCAGGGCGCCGGCGCCTCGGGCGGGTTGACCCGCTATCAGGTGAACTGCGAGGCCGCGCGGCTTTACATCGGCGTCAAACGCTATTGTGTGATCGAGCCGAGCATCGTCCGGTGCGCGGCGTTCCTGTCGATCTATTTTGGCCACCTGACACTGTATCTCGCGCGTCATCGCGCGTTGTCCCAGCTCGTGCCGATCGTCAGGATATCGAATGTCTGGCGTGCCCGTACGGCCCGCTGACAGGACGGCAGACTACGCAGGAGCCCGGAGGAAATCGCGTAACGCATTTTCGTGGAGCACGAACATGGGATGGAAGGGTTCACTTTTAGAAGCGCCGGTGTGGGTGCTCGGCCGGATACTGCGATCGGGTCTCGATCCGGCCCATGAAGCGCCGAAAGAAATTCTGGTGTTACGCCCGAACGATCTGGGCGATCTGCTGACGACCACGCCGATCTTCGAGGCGCTGCGGCGGCGTTTTCCGTCGAGCCGGATCATTGCCGGTGTCGGCGCATGGGGCCGCGCCATCGTCGAGAACAATCCCTTCGTCGACGAGATCGTCGAACTCGACGCACCCTGGAACAACAAGTTCGTCCCGGACCGGTCGCTCGCGAGCGTGTTCCGCTTTATCTGGAGCGGCAAGCAGGTCAAGGCGCTGCGCAGGCGCGGCGGTTTCGACGTGGGCATCGACGTCCTCGGCAGCCACATGGGCTCGTTACTGATGATGCGTCTGGGCGTGCGCTACAAGATCGGCGTGCGCGGCTATCGCGGTGGATGGAGCGCATGCGACCAGTATTCGCACTTCGTGCTTCGGCACGTCTCGCTCGCCGCGCTTGCCCAGGCCGAGTTGCTGGGGGCCGTGTCGCTGCCCGAGCCGCGGCCACAGCTTTATCTGACCGCTGCCGAGCGCGCCCGGGCTAGCGGGCTCTGGGGTGCCGGCGCAGCATCGTCCGGGACTGCGCCGCTGCGGGTGCTGGTGGGGAGCGCCGCGGGACACAGCGACAAGAGCTGGTCACGCGAAGCGCTCGGCACGGCGCTCGGCGAAGTCGTTCGCGCTTCCGTTGGGCGGCCGGTGGATGTCGTGATTGTCGGCAGTGCCGCCGATCAGGCCGGCGCCGAAGCGGTGATCGCCGCGAGCGGGACGCCTGGCAGCATCCGCTCGCTGGCGGGACAGGTGACGCTACGCGAGACGTTCGCGCTTACCGAGCAGGCCGATGTCGTGCTGACCAACCCGTCGATGCTGTTGCACGTGGCGGCGGCCTTTCGCCGTCCGACGGTGGCGGTTCTGGGCGGTACGTTTGCGGATCGCGACGAGCACGATATTGTGTGGGGTTATCCTGCGCCGTATTCGAGCGTCGCACCGTTGCAGCTCGTGCCAGAAACGCCGGAGCTTAACTGGCCGTCGGTCGAACGGGTCGTCGAGGCTGTCTTGCTGGCGGCGCAGTGCCGCCCGGCGTGCGAGGCGCGGCCTCAGGAAGCGCACCTGCCGGTCTGATCACCCTTCAGGAATGCCGCAATCGTGCGGCGACTTCATCCGTCCGTAGCAGTCTCAATCCGCGCGTAGCAAGCGCAATCCTGCGGCAACCCCAATCCGCCCACAGCAACCTCAGTCGGCCCGAATCAACCTCAATTGGTCTGCAGCGACAGCCGCGTCCAGAGCTTGCGCAACATGTCCCGCAACGCTCTCGAGCGGTATAACGACCAGCCGAGGTTCGCAGCCGTGAGCGCGATGCCCGCTGGCACGATCAATTGCAGTCCGCTCAGATTGGCGGCGATGGTCAGCGCGGCAAGCAGGAACCCGAGGTGGGCCAGCATATTGAGGAGAATGGCACGCACGTGAATGCGCGCGAAGTAGAGATAGGCACCGTAGTCGAACAGGGCCTTCGCCACCACCACGGTGCCGGCGCCGACGATACCGAACACGTGCGTCGCGAACCACAGTCCCGCCACGAAGAAGGGCAGTTGCAGCCAGCTCACGCGCGCGACGTAGGCAGGATTGGCCTGCGCCTGGATCAGGATGCCGAGAATACCGGATTGACCCGCGAGCCAGACGCCCAGCACGAGAATCCGTCCAACCGGTGCGGACGCGGCGGCAATCGGCGCGCCGAGCCACAGGGTCAGAAACGGCGCGAGCGCGAACAGTGCCACGATCATGCAGGGCGTGAAGGCACCGTTGAGAAAGCCGAGCGCGTCGCGGGCGAGATCGTCGGCGTCGGTGCGGGATGCGGCCGACAGGCGAGGAAACAGCGAGCGCAGCATGGCGCTCGGCAGCATGTTCAGACGCTGTACCAGGTTTTGCGGGGTGGCGTAGTACGTCACGAAGCGCGCGCCGAGGATGGCGCCGATCAGCACGCGATCGAGCGACCCGGCAATCGCACCGCCGCCGGAAAAGAGCAGCATCCACTTGCCGTAGCCGAACAGTTCGCCGATCACCTTGCGCTCGGGCTTGCGAATGCGTTGGATGCCGAGCGCGCGAAACGTTGCGACGCCGAGCATGATGCCGGCAATCAGACGCGCGCAGACCGCCGCCGGGATCACCACGGCGAGCGAAGGCGAGAAACAGTAAATCGCGGCGAGCGGCAGAAGTTGGAACAGCATCGTGCCGATGGTCTGGTTGGTGTTGTAACTCGCAAACCGTTCGACTGCCGTGATGGCGCCGGCGAACACCCACGTCACATTGGCGAGCGGCACCGCGATGGCGATCCAGGGGAGCGCCGCCATGACCTCGCGCTGAAAAGCCGGCTCGATATGGACTCCGTAGATAACGTAGAGGTAAGCGCCGAAATAGACGATCACGCCGCCCACGATGCCCGTCGCGAGATTGAGGAAGCACGCGCCCCAGAAAATCCGCTCGACCGAATCGTCTTTCGCGTCGCGCACCTTGGCGATCTGATTTTCGGTGGCGAGGCTCGTGCCCAGATCGAGCAGACTGAAGTAGCCGATCAACGCCCACACCAGGTTGATCACACCGTATCGCTCGACCCCCATCAGGTGGATGTAGGCCGGGACGGTCGCGAGGGAAACGATGGTCGGCGCGATCAGCCCCGCGAAGTTGATGACGATATTCTTGAGAAGGGTTTTTTCCATTTCACAGCAGGCCGGTGATGTCGTGCTCGAAGAGGTCGGCCCCCTGCGCACTCACATGGTTGTCGTCTTCGTAGACAGGCACGCCGTTCAGAACGGCTTTGCAGGTGGGTCCTGCGCAAAGCGCGGGCAGCGGGTCGAAGATCTTCACGCCCGGCAGGGTGGCGAGCTGCGCGACCACCGCGCGATTAAACGCTTCTTGCGCCTGGCTGACAGCCGTGTCCGGCTCGACCCACGCCGGATCGGCATAGGCTCTTGGCAACAGATAGGCCTTCAGAACAGGGGGATTCTGAAAAATCACGACGCGTGGCGCGCTGCCCAGCAGGGCTTTGACCGTCAACGGAAGCTGACTCGCGAGTGCCGCGCGGGAGGTGGCCTGGGTCGCGTCGTTGCGTGCATCGGTAGTCACGTAGTGGGTCGCTTTCTGCAACTCGCCGTCGCTGATCCAGCCGTTGCTATAGAGGCTCCAGCGCGCGACAAGGAATACCACGGCAGGCTTGAGCTGCTGAATCGAGGCGAGAACCGGCTCCGCCAGTCCCAGCCGTGAGCAGTACTGCGCGCTTTCCGCGCCGTCGCTGCGCCGTGTATCGAGCAGCGGCGGACAGCCCAGATGCGAGATCACCATCAGACGCAGGTTGCGCTCGTAGGCGATCTTCGCGAAGACCGGCAGCCATGCTCCGGCATGCGAATCGCCCCAGACCACCATCAACGGGCCGCTTGCCGTGCTGTTATAAGCCTTGCAGAGGGCGTCGGCTTGCGCCAGCGGCAAATGGCAAGGCTCTTCCACGTATTGATGCCTGAGCGAAGCGTCGAGCGCGAGTTGCGTCATACCGGGAGTTTGTGCCACGGCACGGGACGGCAGCCCATCTGCGCGATACAGGTGCGCGCCGAATGCCGCGAGGCCTGCCAGCACCGCGCACAACATGAAGATTTTCATGGTGTCGTTTTTCCACGCGCGCAGCGGACGTTCGATCCATCGATGGGTCGCCGCAGCAAGTAGAAAGCTGGCCGCCAGCAGCGCGAGCTTCGTGCCGTTCGAAACCAGGCCAAGGTCGACGATGTTCGCGAACGACAGCAGCGGCCAGTGCCACAGATAGAGAGGATAGCTGATCAAACCGATATAGACGGCCACCCGATGGCTCAGCAGCTTGCGGTTGAGCCACGCCTGCGGGCCTGCCCCGATGACCAGAAACGCACCCACGGTGGGCAGCAGGGCGCGCCAGCCTGGGAAGACATCGTTCTTGTCGAACAGCAGAATGCCTGCGCCGATCAGAAGCAGACCGGCAATCGACCAGACATTGCTCTTTTGCGGCAGCAGGTGCTGCTTATGCAGAACCAGGTAGGCGAGCGTGCCGCCGATCATCAGTTCCCAGAAGCGCGAGAACGGCGAATAGAAGGCGGCGGTGGGGTCGGCATGAGCGGTCATCAAGTTCACCGCAAACGACGCCGCACCGATGATGCCGGTGAGCGTCAGGAAGCCGAGCCGGCGCTTCCAGGCGAAGCCCACCAGCACCGGCCAGAAGATATAAAACTGCTCCTCGATACCGAGCGACCACAGATGCAGCAGCGGCTTGGTGGCCGCGGTGTTGTCGAAATAGCCGGATTCGCGCCACAGGGCGATGTTCGATACAAACGTGGCGCCGGTGAAAATATGTTTGCCGAGTTGCTGATATTCGGCCGGCATCAGCGCGAACCCGCCGAACCCGAGGCAGGCGCACAGCACGAGGGCGAGCGCCGGGAAGATCCGCTTGATCCGCCGCGCGTAAAACGTGACGTAGCTGAAGTGGCCCGCTTCGAGGCTTTCGAAAATGATCGAACTGATCAGGAAGCCGGAAATCACGAAGAACAGATCGACGCCGACATAGCCGCCGCGCACCAGCGACGGAAAGGCGTGGAATCCCAACACGGAGAGGACCGCGATCGCGCGCAGTCCGTCTATGTCCGGCCGGTAGCCGGGCGCATGCAGCGGCTGCCGCGGCGTGGGCGTGCTGTCGGCCGTGACGTGGCCCGCGGCGGGCGCCGGCCGGTCGGTCGCGGTGTCGCGAAAGAACCCCGTGGCCGGTGCGGCGACGGCCGCGCTGCGGCCGTCGGTATCAGCAGATGAGACGCTGACTTCCATCATCGGCAATGAAGCGTCCTTGCTTTTGAATAGCATGCTGGACTCGAGCTGTGCTGTGGCTTACGGTGCTGTGGACAGCGACTGGCGCGCATCGGGAAAAAACATGCACGCGCAGTCCGCCTGCCCACGGGCTTGACGATGGCCCCGATTGTGCATCGTGGCCGCCGCGCACAGTGTGGTCGGGCGTACAGATAGGCCGACGCGCGTTTGGTTAAATCCCGACAAATACCTGACACACCCGTTTTCCATTGGAAATAGCCAGTGGCGGACAGGACACGCCAGACCGTGCCGACCGATCCGACACCGCAATGGGACCTCCTTCGCGCGCCTCGACCCGGTCACGCTATCGCACAAGGACATACGATGAAACCTGTCGTCTTCGACGGCTGTGTGGGTTGGCTGCATCCGGCGCAGGGCCAGCATGGGATCGTCCTGTGCAATCCGTTCGGCTACGACGCGCTGTGCACCTACCGCGGCTGGCGCCGGCTCGCGGAGCGCCTCGCCGCGGCGGGCATACCGGTGTTGCGCTTCGACTACCCGGGTTGCGGCGATTCGCTCGGCGACGAACAGGACCCGGGCAGGGTGGACGCGTGGCTCGACAGCATCGGCGCCGCGATCCGCTATCTGCGGCAGACGACCGGTGTCGCCCAGGTGTCGCTGTGCGGGTTGCGCCTCGGTGCCACCCTGGCGGCGCTCGCGGCGCAACGCTCGGGAGACGTGGACGGTCTGGTGCTGCTGTCGCCGGCGTTGTCCGGCAAGAACTACGTGCGCGAGTTGCGGGCTCATCGGCAGAGCTGGTTGAGCACGCCCGCAGGGATCAACGCTGAACCGATTGCGGACTCGGCGGCCTATGTCGAGGCGTTCGGTTTCGGTTTGCACGGCGACGATATCGCGCGCCTGACCTCGATCGACCTGCGGGTCGACACGACTGCTCCGGCGCGCCGCGTCCTGATGCTGGATGCGAACGATCGCGGCCGGGCCGCTGCGCTGGTCGAGCATTACCGGACACAGGGCGTGCAGGTCGATCAGCGCCCGTTCGCGGAAGCGGACCGTTTTCTGCTGGAGGCGCTCTACAGCGAGGAACCGGTCGACACTTATGCCGCGCTCACCGAGTGGCTGGTGCAGGCTCCGGCCGGGCACACGGGCGCCGGCAGCATGACCGGCCCTGCAGCGGCGACAACGGGAACGGCGACGGCGGCGACGACGCACCACCCGAACGACATGCTCGAAGCACCCGCCGCACGCTCAGCGCTGCGGCTCGAGCGTGAGCGGGCGGCCGAGCACCCCGTGCTGTTCGGCAATTACTTCGGTATCCATTGCAAACCGGACGTCCCTCGCGAGGGTGCGCCGGCCGTGCTGTTCGTGAACACCGGTGCGAGCCACCATATCGGCGACGGGCGCATCTTCGTGCTGTTTGCGCGCCGGCTCGCCGCGCTGGGCATCGCGTCCTTGCGCATGGATCTGGGCGGACTCGGCGACAGTACGCCGCTCGCCGCGAACGTGACGCTCGACACCATCTATGCGCGCCAGTCGTGCGACGACGCGATGGCCGGTGCCGACTGGCTGGTCGCGAATGGTCACGCACAGGTGGTGGCGTTCGGCGTCTGCGGCGGTGCCTTCAATGGCTTGCATGCATGCGCGAATCATCCGCGCATTGCCGGCTGTTTCGCCGTCAACCTGCAGAAGTTCATCTGGGACGGCGAGGCGCGCACGCCGGGCACCGCGGGGCTCGCGTCGAACCGCGTGCTGCGCCGTTCGGCCTTGAGCGCCGCCAAATGGAAGCGCGTGCTGACCGGTCGCTCGTCGTTGTTACGCGTGGTACGCGGTCTGTCGCAGCGTTTTGCGCGCAGTCTGTTCGTGAGGCTCGCCGATCTGCTCGACGATAAATTAGGTGTCTCGATCGCGCCGAACGAAGCGAAGCAGCTCGTGCAGCGAATCGAAGCGAAGGGCGCGCAGGTTCGTCTGGTCTACGGCGAGTACGACCTGGGACTCGACGAACTCAAGATTCAGTTCGGTGCGCAGATGCAAGGCTTGCGGCGCTTTTCGCGCGTGCATGCTGCGACCTTGAAGCAGCTCGATCATGCCTTGTTCACGATGTCGGCGCGCGAGGCGGCGATGGCCGACGCGCAGCACTGGCTATTCGAACGTTTCGTCACACCGTCGACGGTGACAGCGCCAGCCACGACGCGCAGTGGGCTGCAGCCTATGACGCCGCCGGACGTCGTGAGTCCCATTGGCTTGCCGGATGGGCAGGTGATCTGCGCTAGCGGGCTCGACCGGGTTCGGCAATGAACAGGACAGGTCAACTGGATCGCATCTACCAGCGCGCATGGACGTCGCATATCGCGTCGCGCGAGCTGAGTATTGAAAAGACCTGGGTCGACCTTGGGCTCACTGCGGCATTCGACTGGGTCGCGGGCGAGTGTGCGGGGGAGCCGTTGCTGGAGATCGGCGTGGGCGCGGGTCTGACCATTCCGCTCATGACGCAGATCTCCTGCGATTACACCGGCATCGAATATTCGCCGCGCTTGCTGGAACGGGTACGTCTGCGCTTTCCCGACCTCGATCTGCGTCTGATGGATGCGCGCGACATGGTCGGGCTGGAGTCGGACTACTACGCGCTCGCGGCATTCTGCTGGAACGGGATCGATTGCGTGGACTATCAGGACCGTCAGCGTGTGCTCGAGGAAATGTACCGGGTGACGCGGCCGGGCGGCCTCGTGCTGTTTTCGAGCCATAACCGCGATGGTCCGGGGTTTCGCGAAAGCATCTGGAAACTCAGGCCGCGTCTTTCACGCAATCCCCTGCGGTTTGGCTGGGGTGTCGTGCGCACGCTGCGGCTGTTTCCCATCGCCACGTATCACTATCTGCGGCACATGCGCTGCCGCCGCGATCACGCCGGCTATTCGATCAAGGCCGCGGCGGCGCATTTCTTTCGCATCATGATCGTCTACGTCACGCTGCCGGAACAGCGGCGGCAGCTGGCATCGTTCGGATTCCAGATCGATGCGGTGTTCGGCAGCGGTGACGGCAAGCGCATTTATGCGGAGACGCAGACGAGCGACGCCTGGTGGTTTCACTTTATAGCCCGCAAGCCCGCGCAGGCGCGCGACCTTGCGCCGAATGCACTGGCGGTCAAATGAACGGCAAGCAGGACGACAGCATTCGCAACGTGGAGATGATGCGCGGCATTGCAGCCATGGTGGTCGCGTATTTTCACTGCCGCGTGATTGCGTGGGTGGGTATCCGGCATTACGCGGAGATGTCGCATGTCGTCTTCTCGCTCGATACGCTCCTCGCGTACGTCACGATTCCGTTTGTGTGGGGGTCGATCGGCGTGCCGATCTTCTTCGTCATCAGCGGTTATTGCATCCATCGCGGCCATGCCGCGAAGCTGGCGCGCGACCCGCGTTACCGGCTCGATGCCGCTGACTTCCTGTTGCGCCGCTTCGTGCGGATCTATCCGGTGCTGTTGTTTGCCCTGTTGTTGACGCTCGCGCTCGACAGCATCAGCTTGCAGTTCGTGCCGCATAACGAGCGGCTCGGCGATCTGGGTCTGACCGCGTTCGTCGGCAATCTGTTGGCGCTGCAAGGCATCGCGGTGCCGACCTTCGGTTCGAACGGCGCGTTGTGGACGCTCGCACTGGAGATCCAGTTTTATGCGCTGTATCCGCTGCTGTTCGCCGCGCAGCGCCGGCTAGGCAGCAGCCGGACGCTGGTGGCGCTGGCGTTGCTCAATGCCGCTTCCTATGGGCTGTTCGAACGGCACGGTATCACCGTGTTCACCTCGTACTGGCTGTCTTGGTACCTCGGCGCGTGGGTGGCGCAGTGGCAACTGGCCGGCGGGCGCGCACCGGTGGGTCGCCTCGGCGTGCTTGCCGCGCTGTTGCTGGTCGCGGGCTGTGCGGTGTCGTTCGAGTCCCAGTACAGCGGGTTTCAGTTGTGGGCGCTCGCCTTTGCGCTGTTTCTGCCCATCGTGCTGCAGGCGCGCACCGGCCGTTCGCTGGCCATGCGCTGTCTGGAGAAGGTGGGCGAATTCAGCTATTCGCTGTACGTCGTGCACATTCCCGTGTTCGTGCTGCTGGTGTCGTGGCTGTTTCATTCCGTCAAGCCGGACAGCATTTTTTATTCGATGGGCTTTTTCCTGATCGCGCTGGGTGTCGCCTATGTGTTCCATTTGCTGGTGGAACGTCCGGTTTTGCGGATGCTGCGGAAGATGTCGTCGCGCCGGGCCGGGCGCGTGACGAAGCTCGCCAGCGCCGATCTGCTGCCGCTCGACGGGCGTCGTTAGGCGGCTACCGTGAGGTGGCCCGACAGGGCCGCCAGCAGCCGCGCCAAGGCCAGCAACCGCCAGTGTGTGCGTACGAACAGATTGCACGCCGCCCGCTCTGTTTCAATGGTTCACGGCGTGCAGGTGGACTCGATGGACGCCACACCGGATATCGACCGACCGTGCCAGGCCCGTACTCCTTTGGAGAGCCGTGAATGAACGATTTCGTGTTGCCCATCATTGAGTTTGCGCGTGAGCGCGGGGTCGAAGCGGGCCTGACCGTACAGCCGGTGATTCTCGCAGGCGGCTCGGGCACGCGCCTCTGGCCTCTGTCGCGCGAGCGTTATCCCAAGCAGCTGATCGGCTTGACGGGTGACGAGTCGCTGCTGGAAGCCACCTTGCGCCGGCTCGACGGCGTGTTCGTCCGCGCCGGGCAAAATGCGGCGCCGGCCGCCGAGGTGACGGGGCAGACCCTCAGCCAGGCGGTGCCGCTCGTGGTGTGCAGCGAAGAGTTGCGCACGCAGACGGCCGAGCGTCTCGCGCGCACCGGCAGGCCGGTGCGCATGCTGCTCGAACCGGTCGCACGCAACACAGCGCCTGCATTGAGCGCCGCGGCGTTCGCGGCGCGTGCCGCAGCCGCACCCGGCGACGATCCGATCGTGGTGGCGCTGCCCGCCGATCATCTGATCACCGATCAGGCCGCCTTTGCCGCTGCGCTCAAGCAGGCAGTCGTGCATGCGGCGGGCGGCGCGATCGTCACCTTGGGCGTGCCGCCGCAATCTGCGGAGACCGGCTACGGTTACATCCGCACGGGCGCCGAACTGGGTCAACACGGCGCGCGCGCGATCGAACGTTTCGTTGAAAAGCCCGACCAGGAACTGGCCGATCACTACGTCGCATCCGGCGAATATTGGTGGAACAGCGGCATGTTCGTGGTGCGTGCGTCCGTGTGGCTCGCGGCGATCGCGCATTGCAGCCCGGCCATCGCGACGGCCTGCGAGGCCGCTTTCGAGCGTGCGTGGACCGACGGCGACGGCACCCTGCATCTGGAGCGCGCGGCCTTGTCCGCGTGCCCGTCGGACTCGATCGACTACGCGGTGATGGAACGCATCGCCACGGATGCGCGTCTGCCCGGCGTCGTCGTGCCGCTCGTCGCCGGCTGGTCCGACGTGGGGGCATGGGACGCGGTGTGGCAGGTGTCCGGCAAGGACGCCGACGGCAACGTGGCGCGCGGCCGGGTGATGTTCGAAGGCTCGAACGACAGTTTCGCGCATTCCGATGGCCGGCTGGTGGCCTGCGTGGGCGTGAGCGGCGTGGTGGTGGTCGAAACCGCCGATGCGGTGCTGGTCGCCGCGAAGGATCGCGTGCAGGACGTGCGGGCCATTGTCAGCCGTCTGAAAGCCGAGCGTGGCGCGGAAGTGCATGAGCATCGCAAGGTTCAGCGGCCGTGGGGCTTCTACGATTCGATCGACCGCGGCGAGCGTTTTCAGGTGAAGCGCATCGTCGTGCAACCGGGCGGGCGGCTCTCGCTGCAGATGCATCATCATCGCGCCGAGCATTGGGTGGTAGTGCGCGGCACGGCACGTGTCACGCGCGGCGACGAGTGCTTCCTGTTGTCGGAGAATCAGTCGACGTACATTCCGCTCGGTGTCACGCACCGGCTCGAAAATCCGGGCAAGACACCGCTCGAGATCATCGAGGTGCAATCGGGCGGCTATCTCGGCGAGGACGATATCGTGCGCTTCGACGATCAATATGGCCGTGCTGAGGAGAGTGGCAATGAACGCCAGGATGCTTCCCGTCAGTGAGCCGGTGGTGTCCAGCGCGGGGTCCTGTGCGGCCCCTGATGGATTCGACGAACGTTGCTTCCGGCGCGCGCTAGGGCGCTTCGCCACGGGCGTCGTGGTGATTTCTACCGGCAGCGGCGAGCATCTGCATGCGATGACGGCCAACGCCTTCATGTCGGGGTCGCTAAAGCCGCCCTTGATCGTGGTCTCGGTGGGCCATCGCGCGCGCATGCACGATCGTCTGATGGAGAGCCGCCTGTTCGGCGTGAGTGTGCTTTCCGATGAGCAGGAATCGCACAGCCGGCATTTCGCGGGCGATGCCCAGGCCGCGCTGGCACCACGTTTTGCGCCCGTGGCCGGCCTGCCCGATGTGGTCCTGCTCGAACATGCCGTGGCGCGTTTTGCGGCGCGTGTCGTCGACCGTCATCCGTGCGGCGATCACACGCTTTTCATTGGCGAGGTGCTGGTGTTCTCGCTCGATGAGCAGGCACCGCTGGTTTTTTTTGGCGGGCGCTATGCATCCGTGGCGCTGGACCGTTGTTGAACCGCCTGCACATCACGCTTGCGCGAACGGCAACGACATCGTCTGGTGCGTCGCATGGCGCGCGCCACGACGGGTTCGTGCGTTGCCAGACAAAACCTGTTGCAGATTCGTCAATCCCGCCACGTTGCGTGCGTCGTCGCACGATGCAACTTGCGGGACTCACGCACGCTTATCACGCAAGCTTGTGGCCCCTCGCGGGGTCACGCGTTTCATGAACGAAACAATTCTTCAGAGGGATAACCCTGTCAGGACGTTTCCCAACTGGCGCATCTGTATTGAAGCTAGCAACGTATCGATTAATACATATAAAAAACAACATTCCGACACACGAGGGCCGCTTGTCCAACAGGCTACGCGGGGTAAATCACCCGCTTCGGGGAGAGTGTCATGGAACAGGGAAACAAGGATCGTTCATTGGTCAGCAAGGTCATGGACGGGCTCGTCACGGGCATCGTCGAAGAGAAGTATGGCGCAGTGCTACCACCGCAGGATGTGTTGTCCAAAGAGTTCGATGTGAGTCGAACGGTGATGCGCGAGGCGCTGTCGATGCTGCTCGCGCGCGATATGCTCGATGTGCGGCCGAAGATCGGCACGCGCATCAGGCCGATGCACGACTGGAGGATGATCGATGAGGATGTCGTGAACTGGCGCTTCCGTGCGAAGCCCGATCCGATGTTCCTGCGCGACGTGATCGAATTTCGCGTGCTGATCGAGCCGCGCGCGTGCGGTCTGGCGGCGACGCGGGGCACTGCGGCGGATATCGCGGCCATTCGTGATGCCTACGACGCGTTCCGCATGATCCGCCCGGCCGAGCCCGGCTATCAGGCTGCCGACGAACTGCTGCATACGCGCGTGTTGGTGGCGAGCGGCAATCAGTTCTTTCAGCAGATGGCGGCGATCATTCGCGGCGCGCTGGCGGCAGTCAATCCGATCGTGACGAGCAAGCCGGGCGCCTGGGAAGCGGTGGTGGCGAACCACGGGCGCGTAGTGGATGCGATCGAGCGGCGCGATGCGAAGGCAGCGGAAGCGGCCTCACTCGCATTGATCGACTTCACTGCGGAGGAAATCGGCAATCTGTTTTCGGTCGACCGGCCGGCGCTTGGATGATCGCGTTTGCCCCGCGGGTCGCGCGTGCGGGGCGGGTGTTGCACGGTGAGGCTGACATCAGGAAGGCAAAGGCACGACGCTTGAGTCGACCTGAGCGACAATGATGTCTGGTCTCAACTGCACCGGAACCCGAACGCTCAATGAAGAATGCTCTCGAGGCCGTCTCTCACGGAGACGCGCCGCACGCCGCCCCTGCAACGGGCGCCATGAACGTTGCATCCGCAACGAATCCGTCAGGTCAACACGCAGCCGGTGAGCTCGCCGTCGTTCGCTGGGGCATCGTCGGCACGGGTCGCATTGCGCGCCGCTTTGCGCAAGGTCTCGCGCATGTTCCGGCCGCTCGACTCACGGCGCTCTGGTCGCGCCGTTCCGAATCCGCCGCAGCGTTCGCCGGGGAATACGGCGGCAGCGTTTGCGCGAGCTTCGAGGACTTGCTGGCTAGCGGCATCGATGCGCTCTATATCGCGACCCTGCAGGACAGCCACGTCGACTACGCGATTGCCGCGCTCGAAGCCGGGCTGCATGTGCTGTGCGAAAAGCCGGCCGCCATCAACGCAGCGCAGCTCGAACGTGTGCTCGCGGTGGCGCGTCGGGCGCAACGGCTTTTCATGGAGGCGATGAAGCCGCCGTTCTATCCGCTTTACCGGGCGCTGCGCGCTCATCTGGCCGCCGATCCGATCGGCGAGATCGGCCTCGTGCGGGCCGGCTGTTCGGCCGCGAACGTGCCGCCCGATCATCCTTCGTTCTCCTTCGAACATGCAGGCGGGGCATTGCTCGATATCGGCGTCTACGAGATGTTTCTGGCGGTCGACTGGCTCGGCGCGCCGCTCGAAGTGCAGACGCTGGGCCGGCTCGGGCCGACCGGTGTCGATACCTTCGCGAGCCTCAATAGCCAGCATGAACGCGGCATCGCGCAACTGTTCTGCGGGCTCGATCTGCACGGCAAGGGCGATGCACTGCTGCTCGCGCCTGGTGGCCACGTGACGATTCACGAGAACTGGTGGAACCCGGCGCGCGCCACGATCCGGTATAGCGACGGTCGCGTCGTCGAACTGGATGTGCCGTTCGAAGGCGGTGGCCTGAACTATGAGACCGCGCATTTCTGCGAACTGATTCGCGCGGGTGAGTTGGAGAGTCCGCTGATGCCGCATGCGAAATCGTTGCAGATGATTGCGATGAGCGATGCGGCGCGCGCTGCGCTCGGGCTTCGTTTCGCGGGGGAATGAGCGGGCAGTGCGAGGGCGGTGTGAGGGCGATGCGACGACAGTGCGAACGCGGTGCGGCGACGGCGCACACGCGTCGCGGCAAGGGCAGCAGGGGCTGACGATACGGCGTGAAGCGCCCTCGCGTGTCGCGCTCGCGGCGGTGGTACGATTTGCCCCGGCGCGTTCGCGCCGGCGCGTTTTGCGCGGCGCGATGCCGCGCTACCACCGCGAGCTTTCGATTACCTTCCGCTGGAGCTGTCCTCGATGCGTATGCTTGGAAAATTGTGGCGCGACAACAAGGGTCTCGTCGCCTTTCTCGTGCTAATGGTGCTGTTCCGCAGCGCGATTGCCGACTGGAACGTGGTCCCGAGCGGCTCGATGCTGCCGACCATTCGCGAAGGCGACCGCATCCTGGTCGACAAGATGGCCTACGATCTGCGCGTGCCGCTCACGCATATCGCCATCGCTCATCTGCACGATCCGCAGCGCGGCGATATCGTGACGATCGACTCGTCGGCCGCGCACGAACTGATCGTCAAGCGGCTGATCGGCCTGCCGGGCGACACCGTGGCGATGCGCGACAACGTGCTGTATGTGAACGGCGTGCGGGCCGCCTATCAGCCGCTGAAGTTCGGTCCGCTGCCGGGCGACGCCGCTTCACCGGGCGACTATCTGTCCGAACACTTCGACGGCGTGACCCATACGGTGCGGCTCTCGCCCGAGTCGCCGAGTCCGCGCAATTCGTTTGGGCCGGTGATCGTGCCGCCGGGCCAATATCTGATGCTGGGCGACAATCGCGACAACAGCGCGGATTCGCGCTACTTCGGCTTTTTCCCGCGTGGAGAGTTGATGGGCCGCACGCGCCGCGTGGCGTTCTCGCTCGACCCCGACCACTATTACGAGCCGCGCTTTAACCGCTTCGGTGCGCGGCTCGACGCTTCGGCGCTCGCTTCGCGCTGAGCCGGCGGCTCGGCTTCAGTGCCGCGTGGGCAACGCGAGACGCTGCTCGTACCAGCGCTGCACCCATTCGAGCACCTGGCAGAGGATCCAGTAGATCGCGGCGGCCGCAAGGTACAGCGGCAGTGGCTGATAGGTCGAGGCGATCACTTCCTGGGCGCTTCGCAGCAACTCGGTCACGGTGATGACCGAGACCAGCGAAGTATCCTTGATCAGACTGATGAGACTGTTCGACAGACTCGGCACGGCGATGCGCAAGGCTTGCGGCGCCACCACGTAACGCAACGTCTGGCGCCGCGACAGGCCAAGACTATAAGCGGCCAGCCATTGGCCGCTCGGAATGCCGAGGATCGCGCCGCGCATGCTCTCGGATAGATAAGCGGCCACATTCGCCGACAGCGCAATCACCCCGGCGGGCGTCGGATCAAGCGAGATGCCGAGGCTCGGCAAGCCGTAATAGATCACGAAGATCTGCACCAGCAGCGGCGTGCCGCGCATCAGGCTCACATAGACCCGCGCGATCCAGTTGAGCACACGGTTGTGGCTGATCCCCATGACGGCGAGTACGCTGGCGGCCAGCAGCCCGAAGATCATCGACAGGACCGCGAACTTGACCGTCAGGACAGCGCCCTCAGCGAGCACCGGGAGCGATTGGACGAGCAGGGAAGTGGTGGACATGGGCTCTGAGTTATGTGCGGCAAAGGGCACATCATAAACGGGTCCTGGCGCGAGGACGTATACGCGCGCTCACCAGGGCGCGCACGTTGTCGTTCTGGCAAAGAAAAAGGCGGCATCGTTATGATGCCGCCTTTTCTTTGCCAGACGTCCCGCGTCGAATCTGTCAGCGCGTTTCGCTGCTGCGATCAGTTCGCGATGGGCTTGGTCACGTCGATGCCAAACCACTTGTCCGAGATCTTCGCGAAGGTGCCGTCTGCTTCGAGCTGGGTCATGGCGTCGTCGATCGCCTTGGCGAACTTCGGATTGCCCTTCTTGAAGGGAATGCCCGACGGCGTGGCGCTGCCGACCAGCGAGCCCGTGCGCAGTGGCAGCGGCGAGGTCTTCAGCAGGTAGGCGAGCATCAGACGGTCGTTGAGCGCGGCGTCCAGACGGCCGGCGGCCAGATCGGCCAGATACTCAGGCGCGCCCGGATAGGTCTTCACATCGATGCCCGGCACCGACTTCGCCATGTCCATGTAATTCGTGCCCAGACCGACGCCGAGCTTCTTGCCCTTCAGATCGTCGAGCGACTTGAACTGGCGCGTATCGTCTTTGCGCTGGATCAGTTGCGCTGCCGAAAACGTATAGCCGGGCGAGAAATCGAGCGCCTGCTTACGGGCGTCGGTAATGCCGACCTGGTTGACGATGACGTCGAACTTGCCGGCCTGCAGGCCCGCGATGATGCCGCTCCACTCCGTCGTGACGAACTCGGGCTTCACGCCGAGCTTCGCGGCGACCGCCTTGGCGATATCCACGTCGAAGCCGACCAGTTCACCCGAAGGCGTCTTCGAGTTGAACGGCGGGAACGTGCCTTCGAGGCCGATGCGCAGCGTGCCGCGTTGCTTGACCTGGTCGAGCAGATCGTCCGCATGCGCCGTGGCGGCGGTGAACGAGGCGCCAATCAGGCCAGCCACCAGAATGTTTTTCAGCAAGCCAAACTTCATCATGTTCCCTTATTCGTACGTGTTGCCCGGAGGGGCGGTTAGAGCAGCCGAAAGGATAACAAAGCAGACTATCAGTACTTAAATACTGTTTGTTTATGCCTATATAACCTGATCGGACCCCGGGTTGCCTTTCCGGATCGTCGGGCTGGCTGGCGTCAAGCCAGCGCGTCTGCGCATTCGGCCACCAGCGCGGGGCCGCGATAGATGAAGCCGGTGTACAGCTGCACCAGTGCCGCGCCCGCGGCGAGCTTGGCGCGGGCGTCCTCGCCCGAGAAGATGCCGCCGACGCCGATGATCGGCACCGTATCGCCCACTTCGACGCGCAGTTTGCGGATCACTTCGTTGGACGCATCGAACACCGGCTTGCCCGACAGGCCACCGGTTTCTTCCGCGTGCGGCAGACCCGTCACGGCGCTGCGCGAGAGCGTCGTGTTGGTAGCGATCACGCCTTCGAAGCGGTGGCGTAAGAGCGTATCGGCGATCGACTTGATCTGTTCGTCGTCGAGGTCCGGGGCGATCTTCAGGGCGAGCGGCACCAGCTTGCCGTGCAGGTCGGCGAGGCGCTGCTGCTTGTCCTTTAACGCGGCGAGCAGGGCGTCGAGTTCACCGGCGCCTTGCAACTGCCGCAGATTCTTCGTGTTCGGCGAGGAGATGTTGATGGTGACATAGCTCGCGAACGGATACACGCGTTCGAGGCAGTACAGATAGTCTTCGGCGGCACGCTCGATGGGCGTGTCGGCGTTCTTGCCGATATTCAGACCGAGCGTGCCGCGATAGCGTGCGGCCTGTACGTTCTTCACGAACTGGTCGACCCCGGCATTGTTGAAGCCCATCCGGTTGATGACGGCGTTCGCCTTAGGCAGCCGGAACATGCGCGGCCGCGGATTGCCGGCTTGCGGGCGCGGCGTGACAGTGCCCACTTCGATAAAGCCGAAGCCGAGCGCCGCCAGCCCGTCGATGCACGCGCCGTCCTTGTCCAGCCCGGCGGCAAGCCCCACGGGATTGCGGAAGGAGAGCCCCATCACGGTGCGCGGCGCATCGGGCACATGCGGCGCGAGCGCGCCCGCGAGACCGGTACGGCCGGCCGCGCCGAGCAGGCGCAAGGTCAGGTGATGAGCGTCTTCCGCGTCCATGCGAAAGAGTTGGGCGCGTACGAGCGGGTAGAGGGAACTGAACACGGAGCGGAGCCGGGCGGCTAAAAATGGGAACCCGCCATTTTACCGGCTTTAATGGGACGACAGGTTGCCTACGCTGGCATGTGCCGGCGCCGTCAGTGTTACAAGCGGAATGTCAAAACCCAGTTCAGCGACCTTGCCGTCGCGCCAGACGGTGTCACAAGCGGATAGGACCGCGCCGGCCGTGGATCGCGGCGTCGACCGGCGCCAGTTCGGGACTGTGCGGATCGAGCGTCTTCCAGGCGCCGTCTACGAGGCCTTCGAGCGGACGGAAGTTGGCCTTGTACGCCATCTTCTGGCTCTCGCGGATCCAGTAGCCCAGATACACGTAGGGCAGGCGCAGGCTGCGCGCCTGTTCGATCTGCCAGTAGATGTTGTAGGTGCCGAAGCTGCTGTGCGGCAGATCCGGTTCGAAGAAGGTGTAAACCGACGATAACCCGTCTCCGAGGATGTCGATCATGCTGATCATGCGCAGGATGCCGGGCGCATCCGGATAGCCGGCCAGCGGCTCGCGGAATTCGACCAGCCGCGAGTTGATGCGGCTTTGCAGCAGGAACTGTTCGTACTGGTCGCGGCTGTCGCGATCCATGCCGCCGCCCGCATGCCGGGCCGACTGATAGCGCATGTACAGCGCGTAGTGTTCTTCGTCGTAGTGCAGCGGGGCGACCGTGGCGATCAGGCCGCCGTGCTTTTTCCACACCTTGCGCTGGGTGCGACTCGCTTCGAACCGGTCGACCGGCACGCGCACCGGCACGCAGGCGCGGCAGCCGTCGCAATAAGGGCGGTAGGTGAACACGCCCGAACGCCGGAAGCCGGCCTTGACCAGGTCGGTGTAGACATCGGAGTTGATCAGATGGCTGGGCGTGGCAACCTGCGAGCGCGCGACGCGCCCCTCCAGATAGCTGCAGGGGTACGGCGCCGTTGCATAGAATTGCAGCGCGGAAAGGGGTGAAAGCGGCAGCTCGTTGGGGTGCGTCACGTTGGCAGCTCTCGAAGCGTCTCTGCTATTTCATACCCGCCGTACTAGCGGCGGGCCCGGCTTGACTCGTTACGCCGCAGGCGCGACGACATCGAGCAGGACCGTCTTGTCGAAGCGCCAGGGGATGGGCGCAGCGTCGACAGACGCGCGGACATGCGCGATGAACGCCTTGCGCGCTATCTCGCGACCGCCCAGCGACGCCAGATGCGACGTGTTCTGCTGGCAGTCTATCATTTCTATTTTGTGACGTCGCAAGTGAGCGACAAGCGCGGCCAGCGCCATTTTCGAGGCATCGGTCACATCGGCGAACATCGATTCGCCGAAGAATATCCGGCCGAACGACACACCATACAGACCGCCTACACGCTCGCCTTCGAACCAGGTCTCGATGCTGTGTGCCTCGCCTGCCCGATGCAGCGACGAATAGGCTTCGACGACGTCGGCGGTGATCCAGGTGCCGCGCTGCCCGCGCCGCGGCGCCTGGGCGCAGGCGCGCATCACGGCGGCGAAATCGTGGTCGACGCGGATTTCCCAGGCGTCGTCGCGCAGCACGCGCTTGAGCGTCTTGCGCAGTGACGGCGAGACCTTGAATTCAGCCGGACGCAGGATCATGCGCGGGTCGGGGCTCCACCAGAGCACCGGCTGGCCGTCGGAATACCAGGGGAAGATGCCGCGCCGATAGGCGTCGATGAGGCGCGACGGCAGCAGGTCGGCGCTGGCGGCGAGCAGCCCCGGCGCGCCGCTGGACGCGCCGAGGGCGCGCTCGACAGCGGGAAACGGATCGTCGGGTCCGAGCCAGGGAACCATGCGTGTGCCGTTCAGCCTTCGCGCAGCGAGCGGAAGATGTCGCCGGTATGCAGGCCGTAACTGCCGGACTTGCGGTCAGCGAAGAAGAAACGCAGCGTCTGACCGACGGTCGGGAACGCGATGTCGTCCCACGGAATTTCGTGTTCCTCGAAAAGCCTTACTTCGAGGCTCTCCTCACCGGCGTCCAGATCGAGATCGAGCAGCCGCGCGAGGTAGAACAGATGCACCTGGTGCACATGCGGCACGTTGAGCAGCGAAAACAGGCTTTGCACTTCGACGCGCGCGCCGGCTTCCTCGAGGGTTTCGCGCGAGGCGCCCTCGGCGGTGGTCTCGCCCATTTCCATGAAGCCGGCGGGCAGCGTCCAGTAGCCGTAGCGCGGCTCGATGGCGCGGCGGCATAGCAGCACCTTGTCATCCCAGACGGGGACAGTGCCGACCACATTGCGTGGATTCTGATAGTGCACGGTACCGCAACTGGCGCAGACGAAGCGCTCGCGATTGTCGCCCGGCGGAATGCTCAGGCTGACCGGGTGACCGCAGACAGAACAGAATTTCATAAGAGGGGGACGAAGAATGGTGACAGAAGTTTATCACCAGGGCGAACTTTCAATATGGCGGCGGTCAGGACAGAACGAGGCCGGCGCGGCGCCGCTCGCAGAATGCGCTCTAGACCATACATGTCGCTTCAGATTGGCGCATTTCTCTTCGGACTGCAGAGCGATGCAAGTGAGGTGAGTGGTGCTTCATGCTATGCGCGTGGGCGTTGCATGTGATGCGGGAGAACTTTTAGCGAATCCCCGAAGGGACGCCGTGCGAGGCAGAAGAAATGAAGAAGGAGGAAGCCGGCGCAAGCGGCTAGATCAGGCACAAACAAAAAAGGCCTGCCGGTTAGGCAAGCCCTTGATGTTTTCGACGTCAGCTATTTGATGCTTGGTTGCGGGGGTAGGATTTGAACCTACGACCTTCGGGTTATGAGCCCGACGAGCTGCCAGACTGCTCCACCCCGCGTCCGTCGAAGAAAAGATTATAGAACAATCCACATGCCCGCGCAATACCTTTTTAAGTACAACCTTCAACGTGGGGGTAGGGACGCTGCCGCTACGCGTTTGCCGCAACGTTTGCCGCCCGCGCGGCGAGCGGGCTCGATGTCGTGATTGATCAGGTTGGCAGACCGATATCGCAGGGAGGCTGCAGCGACGCTGCGCTAGAATCCGCTTTCTATCCGCGTCGCGATTTGTATTCCTATCCGGGGGTAGGCCTCTGATACCGGACAGGCAAGTTGCGGCGGTCCATCCCTCTCTCGACCTTCTTCCGCCCATGGACATCGCTCACGATCTGCAGTCGATTCTCGCGCAGGAAAACGCGCTCGTGTTCCCTCACTTCGATGCCGACCGTGCGTGGCAACTCGGCGCCTATCTTCACGAAGTTGCCAAGGCACGCGGACTCGCGCTCGCCATCGACATCCGCACCTTCGGCCAGCCGCTGTTTTTCAGCATGCTCGCGGGCGCGACGCCGGACAACGTCGACTGGGCGCGACGCAAGGGCAACACAGTGGCGCATTTCCGGCGCAGTTCCTATGCGCTCGGCTTGCGCATGCAGCAGGCGGGCAGCACGCTGACTGAAAAGCACGCCTTGTCATTCAGCGATTACGCCTCGCATGGCGGCGCGTTTCCGTTGACGGTCGCGGGTGCCGGCGTGATCGGTTCGGTCACCGTGTCCGGCCTGCCGCAACGAGCCGACCACGAACTGGTCGTAGAGGCGCTGTGCGCGCACCTCGGTCAGGACTACAGCAAGCTCGCGCTTGCGAAGGCATGAGCCCATGCGTGTGCCGCCTTATGCGCTTCTCGCCATCGCCATCGTGGCCGAAGTGATTGCCACATCCGCGCTGCGGGCATCGGAGGGCTTTTCGCGCTGGTTGCCTGCGGTGGTCGTCGTGCTTGGCTACGGCGTGGCCTTCTATTGTCTTTCCCTCACGCTCAGGAGCATTCCGGTCGGCATCGTCTATGCGATCTGGTCGGGTGTCGGCATCGTGTTGATCAGTCTCGTGGCCGTCGTGTTGTACCGGCAGGTGCCCGACTTGCCGGCCATCATCGGACTCGGCCTGATCGTTGCAGGGGTGGTCGTGCTCAACCTGTTCTCGAAGATGCAGGCGCATTGAGCCGCTGCACCTTATTTGCAACGGATGATCATCGAGCGGTTTTTCACGTTCGCCGACACGACGTTGGTGACGCTGCCGCCGGCCGCGCCGCCTTCATCGTTGTCTTTCGAAATGACGTCGTAGCCGGTGGCGCCGCAGGCTTGTCCCGCCTGGACATAGCAGGATGCCCAGCTCGAACCGGCGTCGGCGCCGCTGCAGTTCACGGCAAAGCCGGTTTCGCCATTCGGCAGGTTGATCAGCGAGGTCGTGTTCGACGATGCACACGCGCTCAAGGCCACGGCGACCAGCAGCGCGGCCGGCAGGACGCCGTGGCGCGCCAAACGACTGCGACTCGTGTCATGGGCTGCCATGGCGGCAGGGCGAATTGCGGACGGGCGAAAGCGCCGCGTAAGTGGCTTCATGGTGTGTCCTCTTTAGACGGATGGCGAAAAACGACCGCATCTTCCCAGAGGCTGACGGCCTGCGGAATCCCGATACCCGTGGTGACCGGCGCACGCAAAATTTGCGTTGGCCGCGAAGGGTGCGGCGATTTCGGCTTGCTCCAGAAATATTTTCCCATACTGCAGACATTTCCATCTGGTACGGCCCACGCACGGATCGTGCCGGCCACCAGATTCGACAGCGTCGCGCCGTGCAAGTGCAATGCGATGGCGGTTTTCGCGCCGAAGGCCAATGGCCGCACGTGCTAGCGATCCGTGCGGCGGGTATGACATCCGTGATGGCGTTCGGCTTGTGATTGCCCGCGCGAGGGTGTTCGAGGCTGGACCGCGATGCAGTCGGGCGAGTACCATAAAGCGCTGTCCGATTTCGCCGGACGCTTGACGCCGGCGACTGACTTCCCAACGGATTCTTCTGATGAGGCGACCATGGAAATTCGGTTTCCCGCGGACGCGCCCGCTTACCGCGATTCCAATCTGACTGTCGTTTTCCGCGCGCTGGTGGATGGTGAGACCGTGCCATGCGCGATTTCAGTCGAGGCGCTCGAAGATCATTTCGGCGCGTGCACCGAAGATCGTGAAGGCTGGATGCGTGCCTTCGACGCGGGGCGTGGACGTATCGAGGAGGTGGCGCGCGAGCATCTGCAGATCAGCAACGGCACGCCAGTACTGTTGAAGAGCGGACATTTTCCGCCCGGCAACGTGGCCGGTTTGTAGGGACCGGCTTGTAACGGCGGTGTCTGAGACCCGCTGCGCCACATACCCTCGCCAGACGGTCGACGTTGGCGCATGCCACGCTTCGTCAGCAACGTGCCTGCCTTGCGGCGCCAACTTCAGGCCGCGACGCTCGACGCCTCGTGCTCGGCTGCGAAGGCGAGACGAATGCCCTCATCGTATGGGGTCTTTTTGATCGGCCCGATCAAGGCTTGCAAGGCGCTGTCGTCGAGTACGAACGGCTCGCTCATCAGATAGTTCATCTCCACCATTTCTCGCAGTATCGGATTGAACAGGCCGAGGACGCGCAGCATCGGCTTACCGGCCACCATCAGCCTGGGTTGGCGTCCGGCCAGCGCATAAGCCCTGGCGGCCACCTCGCGTTGGGTAATCGTGCCGGCGCCGGCCAGATGCCACCAGCGGCCGTAGGCCTCGGGAGTGCGTGTAAGCCTCTCGACGACCGGTCCGACATCCGGCACGAACACGAATTCGTGCGGCACGTCGATCGGGCCCACCACCTGCGCGCGCGTGCCACGCGCCGCGCCTTCGAACACGCCATTCAGAAAACTGCGCTCGACACGTGGACCGTAGAAATCAGGCAGGCGCAACACCAGCGTCGACAGTCCATCGCGGCCATGTGCTTCGAGCACCACGTTTTCCTGGGCGAGCCGCATCTGGCCTTTGAACGTATGCGGGATACGTGGATGGTTTTCCGTCACCGGCTGGCTTTGCGCGCGGCCGTACGGATAGACCGTGCCGATCAGGATCAGGCGCTCGACGCCTGCGGCGCGTAGCCCGGCCAGGGTCTTTTCCATCAACGGCGGGTGGGTCTCGAACTGGTTGTACGGGACGCCGACCAGATAAATTGCTGTTTGCAGGCCCTGCGCCGCCGCGGCGACCGACGCCGGATCGTCCGGATTCCACGTCGCGATCTCGGCATGCAGATCCGCCCCGAAAGCCGCTTCGAGCGAGCCGCGCGAGCGCCCGATCACCCGGTAGTTCCGCCCGGCGGCGCTGAGCGTGGTAGCGATGCTTTGCCCGATTGCCCCGGCGGCGCCGAACAGGCCGACTTTTCCCGCGTTTTCCATGACGACTCCTTGAGCAGGTGATGGGACGGTTTGAGCAATCTGACGTGCTGAATCTGATTGTCAAACTTTTTATGAACATTGTTCAGTGAACGGTGTTCAGTTTAATTTGACTTTTCAGTTTGTCAACCGGAAAATGCGTCACATGGGAATCACCGAACGAAAGACTCGCCAGAAGCAGGCGCTGCGCGAACGCATCCTCGATGCGGCGCGGCGTATCGTGGTGCGCGAAGGCTTTGCTGCGCTGTCGATGCGCAAAATTGCCGACGCCATCGAATATTCACCGGCAACCCTGTACCTGCACTTTGCAAGCCGCGACGAGATCGCGCGGGCGCTGTGCACGGATGGTTATGCGCAACTGCTCGCCACCTTCGAGCCGCTGGCGCAGATTGTCGACCCGGCCGAGCGTCTCAGGGCGCTGGCCCGTGCCTACGTGGGGTTTGGCGTCGCGCATCCGCAGACCTACCGGCTGATCTTCATGGAAGATCCGACCTACATGAGTGCGGCGCTCGGCGGCGCGGCCGAAGCGGAGCCGGGCTCTGCTCACCTGCACGGCAGCGCGCCCGGCGAGACGGCTGAACATAAGCCGCTCCAAGGCGCGGAAAGCGAACTTGCCGGCCAGACCATCAACCCGGCGGCGGCCGACGAGTCCGGCGACGCGGCCATGCTTTTGATGGTGAGCGCACTTGAGGAACTGAAAGCGCTGGGGCGCCTGCCCGCGTCGGCGGATGGCGCCGTGCTGGCGCAGGCGTTGTGGGCCACGATGCACGGGATCGTCGCGCTGAATCTCACCTGTCCGGTGTTTCCGGTTGCACCGCTCGAAGCGGTCATCGACGCCACGCTGAATGTCTGGTTCGGCGTGCGCGAGCAACCGTCCGGATCTCGCGCCGAGCCTGCAAGCCCCGCTTCAAAGTCTGCTTCAAAGCCCGCTTCAAAACACACTGCAAAGTCCGCTTCAAACCGCGCCCCGGACGCAACCGCGCCACGCACGCGCCGTCCCGCGGCGAAGCCGAAAGCCGTTGACGCGTGATAACGTTCAGCCTTCCATCCGAACCCGCCTTTTCACCTGCTACGCCATGTCCACTCCTGAAGCACTCGCCACGAGCGACGAAGTCTCGACCTACATTGCCAACCGCATCGGCTTTATCGAACTGGAGCGTCCGAAAGCGCTGAACGCGCTCTCGATCGGGATGATCCGCGCCATGCAGGCCGCGCTCGATGCGTGGCGCGAGGACCCCGCTGTGCTGGCGGTGGTGGTGCGCACCCAGCATCCGCGCGCGTTCTGCGCGGGCGGCGATATCCGCGCGCTGTACGAGACCTGCCAGCGTGGCGACGAAGCTGCGCGTGACACCTTCTTTACCGAGGAATACCGCCTCAACCACGCCATCTTCACGTATCCGAAGCCCTACATTGCCTTGATGAACGGTGTGGTGATGGGCGGCGGTATGGGGATTTCGCAAGGCGCGCATCGTACGGGCGGCTTGCGCGTGGTGACCAGTTCGACGCGCATGGCCATGCCGGAGACGCGTATCGGACTGTTTCCGGATGTCGGCGCCGGCTGGTTCCTGGCACGCACGCCGGGCGCGCTCGGCCGTTATCTGGCGGTGACCGGCGAGACCATCGGCGCGGCCGATGCCCTGTATGCCGGACTGGCCGATGCCTATATCGACGACGCGGCGTTGCCCGCGCTGGTCGACACCTTGCGTAGCGAGGTCTTCGAGCGCGGCGCGGATGTGGTGGCGTGCATCGAGCGTGAAACCGCCGCGCACAAGGTGGTGCCGACGCCGGAGACGTCTTTGCTGGCGGATACGCGGGCTTTTATCGACCGGCATTTTGCGTTGCCGGATATGCCGCAGATTCTGGCTTCGCTCGAAGCGAAGAGCGGCTGCGAGGAGGCCGAATGGGCCGAGCAGATCGTCGGCGTGTTGCGTGAGCGTTCGCCGCTGTCGATGGCGGTGTCGCTCGAGGTGGTGACGCGCGCGGAAGGGGCGATGGCGGACTGTCTGCGGCGCGACCTGGACCTGACGCGCACGAGCTTTACCCACGGCGATGTGGTCGAAGGCATCCGCGCCCGCATTATCGACAAGGACAACACACCGCGCTGGCGCTTTGCCCGTATCGAAGACGTCAGCACCGAAGACGTCGCGCAGATGTTCGAAAGCCCGTGGCCGGCAGCGGAGCACCCGCTAGCCGATCTGCAGGGCTAACAGCCTTAACGAAGCATCACAGGCAGGAACGGGACGCAGCGCTTACAGCCAGCCGTCCCTTACTCGTCATCGTCGAACGCCATGAAGGCGCGCATGAAGACGAGTGCGCCCCAGCCCCACATGGCGTTGGCCGCAAAACCTTGGGCGAGGCGCGGCAGCATGTTGCCGCTCGGCCAGATACCGCGCAGCGGATCGACCACGAACACGCTCGCCGCCGTCAGCGCGATGCCGCCGAACACGAAGGCCTCGATCCAGGGCGCGCGGCGCTCGGGCGCCACGCGCAGCAGCCATGCCATCAACACGGCCCACGCGGCGCTCCAGATTGCATTGGCGATGAATTCCGGCAGCCCCAGCGGCAGGAACGGCGCGGTCGAGAAGCCGGCCGCGTCGATAAACCCCGCGGCGTGCAGCAGCCCGAGTGTCGACTCGTGAAAAAACAGTGAAGCCAGAAAGCCGGACACGAACGGCAGGATGATTTTTTGCATGCGATGCAGCGCCTGGGGCACGGGCGGCGGCGAGTGCGCGGCCCGGGCAGGATTATCGAAAGACGCGTCATTATATAGACGCCGCAGCCGGTTTCAGGGGCCCGTTTGTATGCTTAAGCGTCGGGCTAATCACGAAAGTGGAAAACCTAAGCTAAAAAAAATCGTTCAAAAGCGTGGGTGCGATCCATAGACTGCTTCTCCATGTAGACGGCATGGCGGCCGTCGTCCACTTACCGTGCGCCAGGAAGGCGCGCCGGCCATCTCGCCGTTTATTAATCCAGTCTCGAACAAGCAGGAGCAGCAAATGAATGTGTTCTGGTTCATCCCGACTCACGGCGATAGCCGGTACCTCGGTACGTCCCAAGGCGCACGCGCAGCCGATTACGACTACTTCCAGCAGATCGCCGTCGCCGCCGATACGCTCGGCTACGAAGGCGTGCTACTGCCGACCGGCCGCTCCTGCGAAGACGCCTGGGTGGTCGCCTCGAGCCTGATTGCGGCCACCCGGCGCCTGAAGTTCCTCGTGGCTATCCGTCCGGGCATTACGTCGCCGGGGCTTGCGGCACGCATGGCGTCGACCTTCGATCGCCTGTCGGGCGGGCGTCTGTTGATCAATGTGGTGACGGGCGGCGATGCGGCCGAACTGGAAGGCGACGGCGTGTTCGTCAATCACGACACGCGTTACGAAATCACCGACGAATTCCTGCACATCTGGCGTCAGTTGCTGACCGCCGCGCACAGCAACGATGCGATCGACTTCAACGGCAAGCACCTCACCTCGAAGGGCGGCAAGGTGCTGTATCCGCCGGTGCAGAATCCGCATCCGCCGCTGTGGTTCGGCGGTTCGTCGCCGGCGGCGCACGACATGGCCGGCGAGCACATCGACACGTATCTGACCTGGGGCGAGCCGCCGGAAGCCGTCGCGAAGAAGATCGTGGATATTCGCGCCCGCGCCGAAAAACATGGCCGCAAGATCAAGTTCGGCATCCGCTTTCACGTGATCGTCCGCGAAACGGAAGAGGAAGCTTGGGCCGCCGCCGACAAGCTCATCAGCAAGCTCGACGATGAAACCATCGCGCGCGCGCAGGCATCGTTTGCAAAGATGGATTCGGAAGGGCAGCGCCGCATGGCCGCGTTGCATGGTGGCAAGCGCGGCAGCCGCCAGGAGCTCGAGGTGTATCCGAACGTATGGGCCGGCGTGGGCCTCGTGCGGGGCGGCGCGGGCACCGCACTGGTCGGCAATCCTGAACAGGTCGCGGCACGCATGAAGGAGTACTCGGACATCGGTATCGACACCTTCATCCTCTCGGGCTATCCGCATCTGGAAGAGTCGTACCGCTTTGCCGAACTGGTGTTTCCGCTCTTGCCGAACCGTCAGCGCGCGAGCGCGAGCGGGCCGCTGTCCGGACCGTTCGGCGAGATCGTCGGTAACCACTATTTGCCGAAGGTCAGCCAGAGCTGAGTGTAACGATGCGCGCGGCCGCGATGTGCCGCGCGTGGCTGCGACTGCAGCCTGTGGACGGACAAGGAGTGGAGTAAGCGATCATGGCACGATCCAGTGGAAGTGAAGGGGTAGGACGGCGGCTCGGCGGACATGTTGCGCCGTGGATTGCGCCGCTTGTAATCCTGCTCGTGTGGGAGTTCGCGGCGCGCAGCGGCATCCTTTCGACGCGCGTGTTGCCGGAGCCGGTTGCGGTGGTGAAGGCGGCGTGGTCGCTGATCCAGTCAGGCGAAATGTGGGCCGACGTCAAGGTCAGCACGTGGCGCGCGGTGTCCGGCTTCGCGGTAGGCGGCGGCATTGGTCTGGTCCTCGGGCTCGCGACCGGCCTCTTCAAGCCGATGGAAGTCGCGCTCGATTCGACCGTGCAGATGGTCCGCAATATTCCCGCGCTTGCCATGATCCCGCTCGTGATCCTGTGGTTCGGCATCGAAGAGGAAGCGAAGGTGTTTCTCGTCGCGCTCGGCGTGTTTTTCCCGATTTACGTGAACACGTTCCACGGCATCCGTTCGGTGGATGCGAACCTCATCGAGATGGCGCGCAGTTATGGCGTCAAAGGTTTCCGGCTCTACTGGGATGTGATTCTGCCGGGCGCGCTGCCGTCGATTCTGGTGGGCGTGCGCTTTGCGTTCGGGCTGATGTGGGTCACGCTGATCGTCGCGGAAACGATCTCGGCGCAATCGGGCATTGGCTACATGACGATGAATGCGCGTGAGTTCCTGCAAACCGATGTGGTGGTGGTGGGCATCCTGCTGTACGCCGGGCTCGGCAAGCTTGCGGACCTGCTGGCGAAGACCCTGGAGCGCGTCACGCTGCGCTGGCATCCGGCCTATCAACGAGGAGCGAAAGCATGAGTGCGACGACATTCTCGACGAACTTCGGCGGCATCGCCGGTGTCGATCTCGAGGCGGAACTGGCGCAGCCACGCACGCTAGATCACGACGCCGAGGAGGCGGCAAGTCAGGAGCGCGACGATAGCCTCACGGGCGCGAGCGAGTTTTCCCGCGTTGCCGCGGCGGGTCCGCTGGCGCGCGATAGCGTGGGCAGCGCGGATCATGCCGTCGAATTGCGTGGCGTCGGCAAGCAGTATGGCGAGCGCCGCGTGCTGACGGACTTTGATCTGTCGATCGAGCGCGGCAGTTTCGTAGCAATCGTCGGGCGCAGCGGCTGCGGCAAATCCACCTTGCTGCGGCTGGTCGCCGGGCTCGAAAAACCGAGCGCCGGGGTGCTGGAAAAGCGCGCCGGGAACGGTCAGCCGCTCGATACGCGCATCATGTTCCAGGACGCCCGCCTGTTGCCGTGGAAGAGCGTGTTGCAAAACGTGATGCTGGGTCTCGGGCGCGGCGCGCGCGAAGATGCGCGTGCGGTACTCGCGGAAGTCGGGCTGCTCGAACGCGCTAACGACTGGCCCGCGCAGTTGTCGGGCGGTCAGCGGCAACGGGTGGCGCTCGCGCGTGCGTTAGTGCACCGGCCGCAATTGCTGCTGCTCGACGAGCCGCTCGGTGCGCTCGACGCGCTCACCCGCATCGAAATGCATGCGCTGATCGAACGTCTTTGGCGTGAACATCGCTTTACCGCGCTGCTCGTCACGCATGACGTGCATGAGGCCGTTGCGCTAGGCGACCGCATTCTACTCATCGAAGAAGGACGTATCGCGCTCGATCAACCCGTGCCGCTCGAACGCCCTCGCGCGCGCGCGTCCGCAGGTTTTGCGGCGCTGGAAGAGCATGTGTTGCAGCGCGTACTGAAGACCTCGCCGAACGACGACGTCCTGCCGTATCGCGCGCCTGATACGCATCATGACAACCGCCTCGTGCGGCCTACCGAAGTCCGTTGGGCTGTCTGAGATTCCTTGCCTGACCGTTTTTATCGATTCACTGGAGTCACTCGATATGAGCATTTCCGCAATCAACGTACGTAATCAGTTCAAAGGCAAGGTCAAGGAGATTATCCGCGGACCTGTGGTGTCCGAAGTCGATGTCGATACGCCGTTCGGTATCGTTACTTCGGTGATCACGACGCGCTCCGTCGACGAACTCGATCTCAAGGTCGGCTCGGAAGTGGTGGCGCTGGTGAAGTCGACCGAGGTGTCGATCGCGCGCCTGTGAGCGCGTGATGGCGTTCTGAACGCGTTTGAACCGCCGCCTGGTTGGCGCCGCCGGGCTATTTCGCTTCGGCTGCGCTGGCGGGCGGTGTATGCGTCATCTTGTCGTGCGTCGCCTCGGGCGGGCGCTTGACCGGCATGTGATCCGGATTCGCCGGATTCGTTGTGCCGGACGCCTCGGCCGGTTTCACCATTGAGGTGCCGCTGTCTCCGGGTCGTTTCTGTGCGAGCGCCGCTTCCGCCGTGAGCGAGAGCGCGAATGCCGCGAGCGCCCCGAGCGATGCAAATTTGCTCTGTTTCATCCGATCCTCCCTCTTCCCAAAGCATTGCGCCACGCGCAACGGCTGTTCAACCCACCTGAATCGCTTTCGATCAATCCGTTCGCGCTGGCTTCATTTGCCGTTCTTGCTGGTCGGACACGGAAACGCGGCCTGCATCGAGCGCAGGATCGCGAGGCCGACCGGGAAATCGTCCGATAGGCCGGGATGATTGGCGAAAAACTCGTCGAGCAACGGGTACACCGTCTGCGGGCCGATTGGCAACTGTTCGGGCGGACAGAAAAGCGGCGCGCGTTTCTTGGCGATCAGGTCGCCGTTGGCCCACCCCAGTTCGTTGAGCGTGCCGGTGATGTAGGCCGCGTAGACCGAATTGTTGTCAGCGTGCGCCCATTTCTTGTATTGCTCCGCCGTCATCTCGGCACGCGCGCTGAGCGTGAAGCACGCTGTCAGCAATGTCAGCGCGAGTGTTCGGAGGCTTCGTGTTTTCAACTGCATTCTTGCATCCTCATACCTGATCGTCTAACCGGCTATTGTAGGGCAGACGCCCGACCACGAGCGGATTGGCGTGACGCGGCTCGCGCACTCGTTCGACGTGGAGACAAAAAAAGGCCCACCAGGGGAAGTGGGCCAGGACAGTGAGAGAGACAAACACCTCTCAGGGAAGAGGAGTCTCCAGTGTAGGGCGGTTGGCATCGACGCAGGTTTCAGCGGCTCTTACATGCTTTACGGTATCTAACGCGGTAACGGATTGCGATGCGGTGGCTTTCTTTTTTGCGCGGTGTTTGCGGAGTGGGGCAGCAAGTGTGAAGGATTGCGCCGCGATGTTGTAGGGGTAAAGCGGAGGCCAAAGGAAGCGGGTTGCGGCACGAGTCAGATTAAGAGGAATCCTCATGAAATTGTGGGTGCTCGTAGTGGCTCGAATGTGAGGCGTATTTTGACCGCCTGCGATCTGGATGTTCTGAAGCGCGGCTGACTCGCGACTTGCGAGCGTTCGCCGCGATGGCCCAGGACTGAACCAACTATTTGCGGTGTGTGTGGATCGATGTGCCGACGCAGCCGTGGAATCCGGGAACAGGACTTGCTGCTAGAGGCCTACTAACTGACCACGGGAGCGTTCGGTGCAAGCAGGACGTGAAGATAAATGAATCACACGGGAGGAGCAATGCGAAAACGCATAATCAGTGGCCTGCTTGCCGGCGCCGCCGGCCTGTTGATATTACCAGGCATGGCGTTCGCACAGAGCCAGGCGTACACCAATAGTCCGGTCAATCTATACGCGGGTCCGGCGGATGACTATCCGCCGGTGTCCCAGTTGCCCGCGGGTGCGCCAGTCACGGTGATGGGTTGTGTCAGCGGTTACTCGTGGTGCGATGTCGCGTTGCCCGATTTGCGCGGCTGGGTCTATGCGGGCAGTCTCAGCTACCCGTATCAGGGAAACAACGTGCCGATCCTGAACTACGGAACAGTGATCGGTCTGCCTATCGTGACCTTCTCGATTGGTGCGTATTGGGGCAGCCATTACCGTGGACGACCCTGGTATAACGATCAGCAGCGTTGGGCTCATCATCCACCGCCGCCGCCCGGACATGGTGGACCGCCTCCGGGACATGGCGGACCGCCGCCTGGACGGGGTGGTCCTCCGCCGGGGCATGGTGGCCCTCCGCCCGGACATGGGGAGCCGCCTCAGGAACATGGGGGGCCGCCACCGGGAGGAGGTCATCCGCCGCCAGAGCATGGTGGCCAGCCTCTGGAACACGGTGGTCCGCCACCCGGACATGGACCTGGGCCAGCGCCACAAGAGCATGGTGGGCCTCCGCAACAGCACGGTGGGCCTCCGCAACAGCCGCACGGGGCACCGCCGCAAGAGCATGGAGCACCCCCGCAGCAGCACGGGGCACCCCCGCAGCAGCATGGCGGGGGGCAGCCGGAGCATGGTGGGGGAGGTGGCGGCCACGAGAATCACGAGCAGCACAACTAGGGGGATGGCCGCGAGTGGGGACGGTGGGGATTGCCGTTTCCACTTTTTGCCGTTGTTACAGCGACATAGAGAAGCGCGAACGCAGTTACGCCAGATCACCGCTCCAGCGTGTGACACCGTCAATCTACGGTTTTCTGGACGCTTTGCGGTTGCCAACCATGGCGACAGTCGACATTCGATCAAGAGGGTAATCGCCGCGTGCCTTCCGGCCCGCAAGATTCAACTCTTTATCTAAACCAAGGCAGTAGATCTCTCGGATACCCGATGGAGACTCTACTGCGCTTTGGCTGGATTACATCGCATGTTGAATGCATGCATTCAACGAGATCAAGCCTTCTTGGCCGGTCGAAGAATCCGATCCATAAGAGCCGACGGGGAGAACCCCTTTGTCTCTGATGTACGAATCTGCGGTTGCTTGAAATCGCTCACGGCGAAGGATTCCTGATGCGCGAAATTCACTTCGTTATGCGCTACCCGATACGCTCCGTCGACTTGCTCATACGCCCAATGAGCATCCATATCCGCGGTGTTGTCCGGGCGGAAGAATTTATCCTGGTGGTAGACCGGCACGCCGATCGGGGTCGTGTGCATCACAAGGCTAAAGCGACTCTTGGACATGTCGGCAATTTTCCCTCCACCGTGCGGCAGTTGAGGATGCCAGATCACCGTGTCCCCGGCCTGCACGCTCAACATTTTCTTTGAAAGACCCGCGTCGTCACACTGCTCGACGACAGGGTGCCGGTACGACCTATCGATGCGCATCGCCGCGCTTAATGGCCTTCTCGGTTCAAATCTTTTTTGTAATGTCCGGAATGTCGCTCTCCATTGGCTTCATCACTGGGCATCAGCGCTCGACCTTGCTGAAAATCGCCGCCGGTCGATATTTCAGATTGACCGGCCCTATTCTCATCGCATGCCTAATGATTTGGTGTCTTGCCCACGTCGGTTTCATTTTTGATGAGACCCGGTAGGCAAACGCGCATTCAATTATTGACTGCCGCTCCACGGCCACGCCAGCATGACGTCGACGATCGCGAGCGATCTTCTGATTGTGGCGACGTCTCTCGATGTCGCGAGTTGTTCCGGTTCATCGACGGGTTGAGAATCGCTGAGTCGAAACTAGCTGCGACGCCGTATGTGCTTTGGAGGCGCAGGGAGGGGAACGCAGTTGCCGCTGGATGCGATGCCGCCGATTGAGCGGTCGACCGGCCGGCAAAGCGACATTTGCGCGCCGACTTCGGGAACACCTGCACTCGAAACGGATTTCAGTCGACGTTCGGCACGCTGATGGATGAGGTGGCGGATCTCGAGAAGATTGCCCGGCGGCTCGGGTTCGGTGATCTGCCAGGCTATTCGGTCAGCCAGCTTAAGCAGGAAGAAGGAACACTATCGGAATTGCACGGCAACCCGGCGACGATCCCGCGAGTCTATGACCGCAACAAGTTCATCAAGCGGCGCGGATTATAAATTCCATTTTGTGGAACTTCGATACTGGGGACTTAAAGAGGGGGGAGGGCAAAGGCTTGAATCTACTGGGGTGGCTGATGGGACTCGAACCCACGACGACAGGAATCACAATCCTGGACTCTACCAACTGAGCTACAGCCACCACTGGAACATCTGTTTGGCTTGCCATGAACTGGCTTGCCGATCAAGAAGCGAGATTATACAAACAGGATTTGCGTTTGCCTAGCCCTTTATTCAAACATTTCGGCCGGCTCACGCAGATGCTGTCTTGCTTCGTCGAAGATGGCGAGATCGCGCGCCGCCAGTTTCTTGTGGTCGGAAAGCACACGACGCCAACCACGCGCGCCGGCCACGCCGCGATAAAGTCCGAGCGCGTGGCGCGTAATAGAACCCAGAAAGGTGCCGCGCGCGAGTTCGGCCGCACAGTATTCAATCAGCTTCGCTTCGGCCTGCTCGCGCGTCAGCGGCGCGTGTGTCGCGCCATAGAAGCGTGCGTCGACATCGGCCAGCACGTAAGGGTTGTGATAAGCCTCGCGGCCCAGCATGACGCCATCGACATGCTGCAAATGCAGTTCGACCTCGTCGAGCGTCTTGATGCCGCCGTTGATGATGATTTCGAGCTGAGGGAAGTCGCGCTTCAACTGATAAGCGAAGTCGTATTTGAGCGGCGGAATTTCGCGGTTTTCTTTCGGGCTGAGCCCTTTCAGAATCGCATTACGCGCGTGCACGATGAACACTTCGCAGCCCGCGTCGGCAATCGTGCCGACGAAGTCGCGCACGAAGCCATATTCTTCTACCGCGTCGACACCAATCCGATGCTTCACAGTGACCGGCACCGACACCGCGTCGCGCATCGCCTTCACGCAATCGGCGACGAGCTGCGGCTCGTTCATCAGGCACGCGCCGAATGCGCCGCGCTGCACCCGTTCCGACGGGCAGCCACAATTCAGATTGATTTCGTCGTAGCCCCACTGCTCGCCGAGTTTGGCCGAGCGAGCGAGGTCGTCGGGTTCGCTACCGCCAAGCTGCAGCGCGACCGGCGCTTCTTCCGGCGTGAACGCGAGATGCCGCGGCACATCGCCGTGCAGCAACGCACCGGTCGTCACCATCTCCGTGTAAAGCCACGTGTGACGGGACAGCACGCGATGCAGCGAACGACAGTGGCGATCAGTCCAGTCCATCATCGGGGCAACCGAGACGCGACGGGGATTGGCGGGGAGAGCGAGAGACATGTGGGGACGGCCGGCGGCGTAAATCAAACCGCGATTTTACCGCAAGCCGGCGCTTCGCCCGCTAACCGCTGCCAGTGGCCCGCCAGCGATCGCTTCGCTGTTATGTGACATATCCAAGTGGGGCCAGAAGAAAAGCGACTTCCGAGTGGCGTGAGCCCGTCATGACCCCATTGTTTCCCATGCCCGGCAACGCGTTCGGGCATTGTTTCAGCCTGAAGAAAAGTAATTTCGGATTATCGATACAAATTTTTGATAGTAAGGGAATACACTTACGTCATCAGCGTTGCGAACACACCGGGTTGGTCCCTGTTGCGACGTCTTCCGAACCGAAGTCCGAAACGCTTATTGGAGTCATCATGACGAACAAGATTATTGCCGCCCTGCTGGTTGCCGCCTCTGCCACGCTCGCCGCCCCCGCTTTTGCTAGCGGCTACGGCCCGGCACCGTTCTACCGTCCGGCTGTCGGCGCACCGGCATCGCAACAAGGCCAAAGCGTGCAGACCGTGGCTGTCGAACGCGCCGCTGCTGATGCGAACGCCTACGGTGGTGTGAACGGAGCGTCGACCCAATCGGGTAACCGCCAGGCTACCGCACCGCAAGCTTCGGCTCAGTAATTACGAGCGGAGCGGGCGTTCGTCACGAACGTCCAGCGAAAACGCCAGACCGTCCGGGGAGTCGCCCGTACGGTCTGGCGTTTTTGTTTGTATTGAAGAATGGGCGCTAGCGGGCCGCGCTCATTGTCTCATCAGTTCGCCGTCGATGTATTCGCGCGCGGCCTGAAAGCCGGCTTCGGCTGCCGTATGCTCGGAGCACCAGAGTTTGTCGATATGGACGAGCCGCCAGTCGACAATCGGCGCATCAGCCTTCGAGATGCGGAAATGCGCCTTGACGCCGGTCAGCACCTGTTCAACCGCGACTTCGATGACGTAGTCGCGATAGCGCTCCTGATAGTCGCCCATGTCGATGCCCGTGGGCTCCATGGTCACCTCCTTGCTTGCCGCTAACCAAAGAACGCCATCGCTCGCCGCGACTCAAGGCACGCAATAGACACGCAACAGGCAGGCAACGCCTCTCTGCACGCATGACGCGTGGCGCACGCTTCCTCGAACCTCTCGCACCGCCGCGTCAGTCGCAATCGCCAGACAAATATTGCCTGCCGTTGCAGGTGATCTCGACTTCGCCGCCGGCTGCTTCCGCGGCGAGCCCCTGTTCGAGCAGTTCCGCGGTGACCGTGGACGAGAGGGGCGGTGCAAGCTGGCCAACGCCGACTTCGTTCAGACGGCGCAAGCCCTCGATGGCTTCCGGACTCAATGACTTCGACATAGCGGTCTCCGTCGTATCACTCAATTTATCGTAGCACTTTCCAACACCATCACCATCGCCATTGCACGGTTCGCGAAACCGCGCGTTCTGAATTCGTTACGCCGTGGCTCGGCCTGTAACAGTTCGTGAAATTTGGAAATCATACGGCGGCGCATTCCTGCTAAGTTCAGCGTCGATGATTACAGTGGGCGGTATATGAGCACCGCCCACGGCCTCCTTAAGCTTTTCGTAATAATTTTTGACGGTTCATGACGCACGACACACAGCCGGTAACGGCGGACGACTGGTTTGCCCGCGGCAACGCCCACACCGCGCGCGGCGAGTTCGAGATGGCACTCGATTGTTTTGAGCAATATCGCCTTGAGCGGCCCGCCGATCCTGGCGCGTACAACAACCTCGGCGCGACGCTCCTCAGATTGGAGCGTTTGCCGCAGGCACTGGAGCGCTACCGGCAAGCTGAGGCGCTCGATCCCGACAACGCGGATAGCCATCACAATCTTGGCTGGGTGCTGGAGCAGATGCATCGGCTTGACGAGGCGGTGGTGTGCTACCGGCGCGCGGTGCAATTGCGTCCGGAGGTGGACGGGTCGTACAACAACATGGCGAACTGCCTGCAGTCGCTGGGACGGTTCGACGAGGCGCATGAGGCCTACCGCCGTGCAATCGAAATTGCGCCGCACAGCATGGTGTACTACCGGAATTTCGTGCAGTCGAAGCGCATGACGCTCGACGACCCGTGTTTCGTCGCGATGCAGGAACTGGCGCAGCAGGTCGATACGCTGACACCGGACAATCAGGCCCAGTTGCACTTCGCCATGGGTCATGCGTTGACCGATCTGGGCCAGAACGATCTTTCGTTCGAGCATCTGCTCAAAGGCAATGCAATCCATCGCAAGAGGATCGTATACGACGAGGCGATGACGCTGGATCTGTTCGGCCACATGCCGCAGTTGCTGAGTGCGGACGTGCTGAAGGCGAAACGCGGCTTGGGCGATCCTTCCGCGTCGCCGGTGTTTATCGTGGGCATGCCGCGTTCCGGGTCGACGCTGATCGAGCAGATTCTGGCGAGCCATCCGCAGGTATTCGGCGCGGGCGAGCGTCCGGATTTCGGCAAGGCGCTGGTGAGTGCCCTGGCACCGCGCGAGGCCACCCAGAGCAAGCTCAGCTTCGACGCCATGCAGCACGCCACGGCGGCGCAACTGGCACCGCTCGGCGCGGACTACCTGCGCCGGATTAGCATGGAGGTGCCGGATGCATCACGCTATCGGCGGATCACCGACAAATATCCGTTCAATTTCATCAACGTCGGGCTGATTCATCTCGCGTTGCCGAATGCGCGCTTTATCCATAGCCGCCGCTCGCCGGTGGAAATCTGTCTGTCGATTTTCTCGCGGATTTTTCAGGACGTTCCGTTCGGCTACGATCTGGGCGAACTCGGCCGCTACTACCGTGCCTACGACAAGTTGATGGCGCACTGGCGCGAGGCGCTGCCCGAAGGGGTGATGATCGAGGTGCAGTATGAGGCCCTCGTCGACGATCTCGAGGGCAACGTGCGCCGCATGCTGGCGCACTGCGGGCTCGATTGGGACGAGCGCTGCCTCGCGTTTCATCGGACGAAGCGTCAGGTCAATACCGCGAGCGCATCGCAGGTGCGCAAGCCGCTGTTTCGCACCTCGCTGGAGCGCTGGCATCCGGCAGCGGAACTGCTTCAGCCTCTGTACGACGGGCTCGGTCCGGAATTGCTGGACGCTGAACGCAAGCGTAGCGCCGTCTAGCGCGCAAAAAATTTCCCCTTCGTCCCGTTTCCGCTATACCTTTCGACAACTTGAACGAGGGGTGAGGTAACGGGTCGATGCCGACACTATCCATCAGCAAATCCAGGCCGAGCGTCGAAGCTGTCATCTGGCCGGCGGTCTGACTTTCCTGGTTCATTCGTTTACGCAGCCGGTTCCGGACATGCTGGTCACCGTGGTCGATGCCGCGGGCCTGGCACTGTTCGCCGTGGCCGTTGTCGAGAAGGCGCTGCTGTTCGAGATCCGCCCGTTCGTCGCGATGCTGATGGGCACGATCACCGGTGTGGGCGGCGGGGTAATGCGCGACATCCTGCTGGCGCGCATACCGCTCGTATTGCGGACCGATATCTATGCGACGGCGGCTTTTTTCGGCGCACTGGTCGTGATCGTGGCGCGCCGCGCGGGCTTGTCGTCGGGCTGGGCCGCGTTCGTGGGTGGCGTAGCGTGCTTCGCGCTACGGATGACAGCGGTGATGCTTGACTGGCATCTTCCGAAGGCAGTCGGCGGATAGGCGGATTGAAGCGGTGGCGGCGAGGGCACGCAAGCGCGCGGTTCGCAGCACCCGCGCGCCTCAGTGCTGCACGCCTGCGCGCCGTTCCACGAAACGCCGCACATAATCGTCCGCCGGACGCGTGAGGATTTCATTGGGCGTGCCTTCCTGCACGAGCGTACCGTCGCGCAGGATGGCGATGCGGTTGCCGATGCGCAGCGCCTCGTCCAGATCGTGCGTGATGAACACGATGGTCTTGTTCAGCGTCGCCTGCAGCGTCAGCAACTGGTCCTGCATTTCGGTGCGGATCAGCGGATCGAGCGCGGAAAACGCCTCGTCCATCAGCAGCACGTCGGTGTCGGCGGCCAGCGCGCGGGCGAGGCCCACGCGCTGGCGCATGCCGCCCGACAGCTCATCCGGATAGTGCTCGCCGTAGCCGTTCAGGCCCACTTTATCGAGCCACTTGCGCGCTTTCTCGTTCGCTTCGGCCTTGCCTTCGCCGCGTGTGCGCAGCGCATACGCGGTGTTGTCGAGCACGGTCTGGTGCGGCAGCAGCCCGAAGTTCTGGAACACCATGCTGACCTTATAGCGGCGCAACTCGCGCAGGCCTTGCGGGTTCAGCTTGATGACGTCCGAACCGTCGATCACGATCTCGCCCGCGGTCGGCTCGATCAGCCGGTTGAAGTGGCGCA